>JAHDGB010000209.1 GCA_020627885.1 Flavobacteriaceae bacterium
ATTATTGAAGTAAGGTATAATATCTCCAAAAAACGGAAATTAATTGAAAAGTTCGTCTTCCATTAAGTAACATGAATGATTAATATCACGCTTCCAAAACTAAACTTAGCTAACATTACCACGCAGTACATACAATTCTTGCTATTCTAGCAAACTCAAACTAATATCCGAAACTAAGAATATTACGACTATAATACTGCTCTATTAACTTAAAGCGAACTATAGCGATATCACCTTACCTAATTAACTATAACTTTAACCTATGGCCTACCAATTCAAAAGAGAACCACTCACACCAGAAGAAGCAGATAAGCTTTACCAAGCATGCAGCACTGCTCAAGAGAAGCTCATCATATGGGTATTACTAGACACTGGCCTGAGAGTTTCTGAGCTATGCGCATTAACGCCTCAAAATATACTATGGCAACAACACTCTATCAGAGTTACAGGCAAAGGTGGGCCATATGGAAAGAAAACTAAGAAGCGTGTAGTGCCTATGTCCAAACGAGTAAGAGCTTTGTTAGAGCATTACTTTGCCATACATAATAAGTTCCCAATAGGTACGAGGCAGGTGCAAAAGGTAGTAAAGGCTGTAGCTAATAGAGCAAAGCTCTCAAAGCCAATTAGTCCTCATATACTCAGGCATACATTTGCAACTCTAGCTCTACAGAAGAATATATCACTAGCAACAGTACAAAAGATACTTGGTCATGATAGGCTAGCCACTACAGCCATATACCTCAACTTCACAGATGAGCATGTTGTTGAGGAGTTTGCTCGGAAGTGGTGATTTGGAATGAAAAGACATCTTTCCAAAATAATTAGCTAGACCTAGAGGGTTAAAGAGTGTATTCGAGAGTTTTCAATAAATTCTCAAATAAATTATGACAAAATCCAAAGATTATTTAAGGCAAATAGGTATAACAGAAAAACAATTTGCTCTATTGCTTGATAAGTTAGAACAAGAAATAAAACACGAATTGCAAATTAATAAAATGAAAAACAGAGGTGTGTCAAGTAAGACTATGACAACAGACCTTAGACTACTCTTAACCCTAAACTACTTAAGGCATTATCCAACATTTAGCAGCTTAGGCACTATGTTTAGAATCAGCGAATCATACGCAAATAAAATTTTTCATAAAACTGTCGACTATTTACTAAAGTTCATCCGCCCTAAAAAGACAAATGAATTATCGCTAGATGATGTATGTACAGTGGTTATAGATGTTGCAGAGCAAGAGATAGAGAGACCAGTGAAGAAACAGAAATCTTATTATTCTGGTAAAAAAAACGACATACTATGAAAGCTCAATTGTTGGTTTCGCAAGAAAACAAAATGATATATGGAGTTGTTTCTGGTAAAGGAAAAACTCATGATTTTAAGATGTTTAAAGAAAGCAAAACTCGTATAACTCCAGATGTTAAAATTCTTGGAGATTCAGGTTATCAGGGGATAAAAGATATACATACTAATAGCCGTACACCAGTTAAAAAACCTAAGGGCAAAAAGCTAACAAAAAGACAAAAATTATATAATCATCTTCTGTCCAAAAAACGCATTGTAGTAGAAAATGTTATCAGACGCTGTAAAATTTTTAGAATTACGAAAGACGTTTATAGGGGTAAGCATAAAAACCATGGAAAGATATGGAATTTAGTTGCTGGATTAGTAAATCTTAGATATGCAGAATCTGTAGTTTAATAGGAAAGATGTCTAAAATATGAAATACGCAAATATTATTTTGAGAATTGAGATTTTGGTGTTAGATTATTAAGTAGTATTACATTAAAAATCAAAGTGGTGTGTTATGCAAAAGTCAATGAATATTGAACAAATTAGAGAAACAGAATCTTTTTTGCAAAGCCAAGGTGTAACGAACTTAGATATTCCTGTCCCTGAAGAATTTAATGAAAATGGTTCTCATAAAATAACAGGTGATGGTTCTATTACACCAACAACACACATACACGAAAGTGCTATTTTCTTAGATGAAGATAAAACTATGTTTGCTACACCATATGCTTATGCCAATATCAAAGAAGAAGTACAAAGCCATGTTGTTAGGTTTGGGATTAATGCAAGAAGTGTGAAATTACAACCAAAAGAATTATTAACTCAAGATAAGATAATAGGAAGTAAGCTCTCACAACCTAGTTATGCCCCTAATATAATAGCAAAAGTACCACATAACCAGTTAGAAATTAATTTAATCAAACAAGCTACAAAGCACTTAATGGAATCAGATGCAAAAACGGTTCTAGTGGATATTTTCGCAAGACATATTACAAATACAAAGGAAGAGCATGGATTGGTAAAAACCATTGAAGACAAAATTCCAGAAACTCATACTGTTGTTCTGTATAGAGTAGATGACAGCAAAGTCTTTTTAATAGACCCAAGTAATTATTACTTTAGTTCTCATATTGCTAACGCTGATATTAACAGTAAATTGGGAGATGTACAAATACAAGTTCCTAGTCAGAAAGGCTATAAGATATATTCACCACTTAGTAGTGATCAAACTGGATTTAGTGAAAAACTATGGAGAGACTGTATTGATATTGCAGTTAAATTAGCATTTGGTTTTAATAATCTTGGCTTAAACACAAATGACATCAGAAAAGATAGTGTTGTAAAATTATTAACTAATAACCCAACTATTGATAATAATATTTTTTATTCAAACGTATACTCTGTTAGAAAAAAACAAACATCAGATACAAGTAAAGTTAAAGAGTTCAATAATGACTTAAAAACTAAGGCGGAAAATTTTAATGAAAAGCAGGATTTCCTAGATGATGCAAAGATAAAAGCAGATAAAAGTTTATTACAGATGTTTGAAAAAGCACTAATCTTAGACCGAAATATTACGGCAGAAGATTTCAATAAAGAAGTAGGTAGTAGTTTTTTAATTGGAGAAAAGTGTGTAGATACGGAGGATATAAATGACTAACTATAATTTATATCACTATTGTCGTAGGAACCTCACTGAAAGAGTAAAAAATATATTAAATAAAAGTAAAACAATAGATGTTCTTTATGAAAAAGGAGAACTCTTTAATTTTGCTGCTTCCAAAGAAAATGGAAAAATTTTTACATATCTTGTTAAATACTTTTATGAAGTTCAGTTACCACAGATAGATAATAAGTACCTTCAAAAAGATACTGAAAATAAACTGAAGGAAATTCTTGAGGAAGTTAAAAGTAGTTGGGTGATAACTGAAGAAATAGAACAGGTTATCAATAAATACTTAAATCCAAAAGAAGAAACTAGACTTGATTATTTAGACAATAGCAGCGATCTTTCCTTAAATGAAGAATTGATAAATAAGGTTATAAATCAAAATTCTCCTAGAAAATTTAATGAATTAGATAAGACAGCTGATACTAGCGGAGGTAGTCCTGACAGTAGTAAATCAGGTAAATCAGTCTTTTCTTTGGATGCTAAAATAGATATGAATTATGCAAAAAATGTAATTAATCACTATCATTTAGATAGCCCTTGCCATGAGCCTTCTTGCGAAATGGTTTGTTTAGGCAATGAGTCTTCTCCTGACTTTACTGGTTAGTTTTTCAGTATTGTAATTGTTTAGCTTCTACTAAATGCTACATTTTTTGTGTAGCATTGTGTCGTATTGATTCTTATTTTAGAGCTTTTTTATTGAACATTTAGCTATAAAATTATATATTTCCCTAGCCTTTCAAATCAGCAATACCATATCTAATATGCACAAACTACTTGAGCCTACCTATACGGAATCACCTAAGTTTATTGACCAAATAGAAGACGAAAGCCTCCTTACTGAGCAGAAGCAGATAAAGCAGGCTATTAAGGAACGTATCGCTAAGTATATGCAATTAGGTAACTCCAAGTGAATGAAGCAGTTTATAGCTTCTTTGTATGTATCTGCTTATGTCTATATTACCAATATTTAACTCCTCTGGTATTTCCATGAGTGGCATGGCACCTTGTGACTCTTGTACTTTATTGCCATTACCTTTTAATATGACATCTCCATCTTTAGCATAATACCAGCGTGCAGTTTTGCCTAGGCTTTGGCCTTTGTAATAAGCTCCATCCTTAGACTTCTTAAATATCAGGAAGTTTCTAATATCGCCAGTCATTGACTCGATGGTCTCTTCTATAGGCGTGTTATCTTTGAGGTATTTTACAACAGCATCACGGCTTGCTATATCAATGCTATTAGAACGCAAGGAGCTATATTGCAGCACTCCTTTTGTTGTTAATGTTCCATCTAGCTTTATAGCTATATAGTTATTGACGCTTGTTTTATAGACGTCCTTGTAATTGGTAAATGTAGTTATGAAAAACTCGGCCGCAAGCAACCGAGTTTCAGAATATCTTGAGTTGCCTTG
>JAHDGB010000210.1 GCA_020627885.1 Flavobacteriaceae bacterium
AAGAAGATGCGTTAGAAAAACTTAATGCAGGTGCAGATTTAGTACAAATATATACCGGTTTTATATATGAAGGGCCGCAACTTATTAAGTCAATAAATAAAGCACTACTCAAAACTTAAATTTTGAATTACGATATTTTACTGGCATTTATTTCAGCTACAGCCATTTTAGCTTGTTCTCCAGGACCAGATAATATTTATGTACTAATGCAAAGCATAACCCATGGGAAAAAGCATGGTTTGGCCACAGTTGCTGGGTTAATTTCTGGTTGTTTAGTGCATACAGCGTTAGTGGCGTTTGGAGTATCTGCAATACTAAAAGCAAATGAGACAGTGTATTTTATTATAAAATTATTAGGAGCAGCTTATTTGTTGTATTTGGCTTATAATGTTTTTAAAAGTGACGCAAAAATAAATTTAAGCCATGCTAGTTTACCAAAGAAAGGAATAGGGCAGTTATTTAAACAAGGGATAATTATGAATGTGCTTAACCCTAAGGTCTCAATATTTTTTTTGGCTTTTTTTCCAGGTTTTTTATTTAGTGAAACTTTAAGTACTACAGTACAGTTTTTTGTTTTAGGATTATTATTTATGGCAACATCGTTAGTTATTTTTTCATTAATAGCTATTTTGGCAGGCTATATTTCTAACTCTATAAAATCGCATCATGGTGTAGGCATCACTCTAAAGTGGTTACAAATTATTGTTTTTGTTGGAATCGCAATTTTTATATTTCTTTCATCAAAATAATTCAAATAGTATTAATTATTTTGATGGTTGTTTAGTATAATTCTATTTTTGTATAACAATTACAAGGAATGCTAGAGAAAGTTAAAATTATAGAATGTCCAAGGGATGCCATGCAGGGCATAAAAACCTTTATTCCTACCGAGAAAAAAGTGCAATATATACAATCGCTTTTACGAGTGGGTTTTGATACGATAGATTTTGGCAGTTTTGTTTCGCCTAAAGCTATTCCACAAATGGTAGATACTGCCGAGGTTTTAGCACAATTAGATTTAACTAAAACTACAAGCAAATTATTAGCTATAGTTGCTAATGTTCGTGGTGCAGAAGCTGCGGTTAAACATCCAGAAATTAATTATTTAGGCTACCCATTTTCTATATCCGAGAATTTTCAGATGCGTAATACACATAAAACGATTGCACAATCTGTAATTACATTAGAACAAATTTTAAATCTTGCAAACAAAACTAGTAAAGAAGTGGTGGTATATATTTCTATGGGGTTTGGAAATCCTTATGGCGACCCTTGGAATGTTGATATAGTGGGCGAGTGGACCGAGCGTTTAAGCAAAATGGGAGTAAAAATCTTATCATTAAGCGATACGGTTGGGACTTCTAACCCAGAAAATATAAATTATTTATTTTCTAATTTAATACCAAAATATCCTAACATTGAGTTTGGAGCACATTTGCATACCACTCCAAGTACATGGTTTGAGAAAGTAGATGCAGCTTATAAAGCAGGATGTATGCGTTTTGATGGGGCTATACAAGGCTTTGGAGGGTGCCCAATGGCAAAAGATGAGCTTACTGGAAATATGCCTACAGAAAAGGTGTTGTCCTATTTTACAGAGAGAAAACAAAACGATTTAAACGCTATGAGTTTTGAGAGTTCTTATAATGAAGCCTCCAAAATTTTTAATTTTTACCACTAATTATATTAATAAATCAAGTTGTAGTTTTTAATAAATACTAAGTGTCATGTAATTAGGTGTTTAAATCATATTTAGAAACTTTATTTTAATTTAATCTAAATAAGTTTGTGTAATCTGTAATTGGTTTTTATTTTTGCAGACGAAAAACAAAGTGTTATTTGTAATTAGTCTAAATAAAAACAATGAATAAATTATTTCAAATTTCCGCATTTATGATTTGTGCTTTTTCTTTTGCGCAAACAACTCCTCAAGATAGTATTACGTTTAACCCTCAAAGGCAGTTAAATGCTGCCCAGCGATTATTGTCAGGTAATTATGGTAAAGCAATTACAGTTGGAGCTTATGGAGAAACCACATATAACCAACCAGAAGGTAAAAATGGTGAGTTAGACGTACAACGATTAGTCCTTTTATTTGGTTATAAATTTAATGATAAAGCGCAGTTTGTAACAGAGGTTGAGTTTGAACATGTAAAAGAAGTTTATATAGAGCAAGCTTTTGTAAATTATTCGGTAGGGAGTAATGTGAGTTTACGAGGAGGGTTAATGTTAGTCCCTATGGGAATTGTTAACGAATATCATGAACCCACAACATTTAATGGTGTAGAACGACCAGCAATGGATAATGTTATTGTACCTACAACATGGAGAGAAATTGGGTTTGGAGTAACTGGTCGTTTATCAGAAGCTTCTATGGGATACCAAGCTTATGTTTTTAACGGATTTAAATCTACAGTAAACTCAGATGGAACGGTAACAGGTTTTCTTAAGGGAAGTAATGGTTTACGAGGTGGACGACAAAAAGGAGCAAAATCTACGATTAGCAGCCCTACATTATCAACCAAGATAGAATACTATGGGATACCAGGCTTAAGAATAGGGTTTTCTGGTTATTTTGGAAAGACGCAAGCGGCTGATGAAATTGAAGATATTGAGGGCGCAAATATTGGAATAAGCATGCTAGGTTTTGATGCACGTTATGCTTTAAAACGTTTTGCTGCTAGAGGGCAATTTATTTATGCTGGTTTAAGCGATACAGCTAAATATAATGCTTTAACAAATAGAGATTTGGGGAGTGCGCTTATGGGCTATTATGGAGAAATTGCATATAACCTGTTGTCTTTAGAAAAGAAACAGAGATTATTTATATTTACCAGATATGAAAATTATGATACGCACGCTAAAACAGAAGGAGGTTTAATACGTAATGATGCGAATAACAGAACAGACATAACATCTGGTTTGAGTTATCATATTGCACCAGGTGTAGTTCTAAAAGGCGACTATCAAATTAGAAGTAACGCACTAGAAAACAGTAATGTTGATAATCGTTTAAACATTGGTGTGGGAGTTTGGTTCTAAAATAATTAAAAAGAGTTTGAAAAGTCCTTTATACTCATTTTTATGGTTAAATAGCTATTTCGAATTTTATTAAGTTCGAGATGAGCTGTTTAACATTTTAATAAATTAAATAATTATAAACGAGTTCATTAAATAAAATCAATAGTTTTGCATTATAATTAAGATTTAATTATAGCACCTTGAAATATAAATAAAAACAAGATGAAACTGAATAATTTTTTAATTATAGTATTAGCATTATTAAGCTTTTCTGTAGGCTTGCCTAGAAGTATACAAAAGAAAGTTGATAAGGAAGTAAAAAAGACATACGAAGTAGAAAGTTATTCCTTTAGTACTATAACGATTCCGAAAGAAGTTCTTAAACTAGTACCTTCTCAATTTAATAATGATAATTTTTTTAAAATTACAGCGAATGCTAAAACGATAGGTTATGGCTACGTATCTAAAGCATCCAGTAAGACCGATGTGTTTGATTATTTGGTATTGTTAGATGAGGATCTAATAGTAAAGAAAACAAAAGTATTAATTTACCGTGAAGATTATGGAGGAGAAATAAGTAGTAAACGTTGGTTAAAACAGTTCGTAGGAAAAGCAGAAGGCGATTCATTAGTATATCAAGATAATATAGTGGCCATTTCTGGTGCAACTATTTCTGTGAGGTCTATGACAGCAGCAATGAATGATTTTTTACAATCGCTTAAAATTCTTAACGAAAAAGACCTTTTTTAATGCAGTTAAATGGATTAATTTATTCGTTTCCAAAAGAAATAAAACTATTATTTGCCGCTTTTATTATAGTATTGAGTGTTGGTTTCTATACAGGGTTATTGTTTGTAGGAGAAACTTCTTCTGTAAATCCAAAAGGAATTGAAGAACAGTATTTAGGAAACGAAGATAATGAAGAAGCTACAATAATGAAGTTTAAAAAAAGTGATAAAGAAATGTTGTCTATAGTTCATAGCCATATTTTATCAATGTCATTAATCTTTTTTTTAATAGGACTAATTTTAAGTACAACGAAGCTTAATTATAAAATAAAATTGTTTTTAATAACAGAACCTTTTGTTTCTGTAATATTAACCTTTGGAGGGCTTTATTTACTCTGGAAGGGAGTATTATGGATAAAATACATAGTTATGATTTCTGGGATTTTAATGACACTTAGTTATTCTGTTTCCGTAATAATTATACTTAAACAATTGCTTCTTTCAAAGAAAACAAATTAAAGCCATTTTTTAACCGAAAAAAAAACGTAAATTCGCATGCAATTATAACAGTAATTGCACAATGACTGCACACGAAAATAAAATTGTAG
>JAHDGB010000211.1 GCA_020627885.1 Flavobacteriaceae bacterium
CAAGACGTTTAACAGGAACATCATTAAAATATCAAAGAAAAGTATCTGTAGCAGTTAAAAGAGCGCGTCATTTAGCGCTATTACCTTATGTAGCAGATTTATTAAAATAAAACTATAATCTAAATGGAACTTATATTAAAACAAGACGTTGAAAATTTAGGATTTAAAGACGATGTTGTAACGGTTAAGAACGGTTATGGTAGAAACTTTTTAATCCCTCAAGGTCACGCAATTATAGCTACTATTTCGGCAAAGAAAGTATTAGCTGAAAACTTGAAACAGCGTGCTTTTAAAGAGAAAAAAATAGTTGATGATGCAAATAAAATTGCAGAAACAATTAAAACACTAGAGCTTAAAATAGCCTCTAAAGTTGGAACAGGCGATAAATTATTTGGATCTGTAAACAACATTAACGTTGCTGAAGCTTTAGAAAAAGAAGGGCAGTCAATAGACAAGAAATTTATTACAGTACAAGGAGGGAATGTTAAACGAATAGGTAAATACAATGCAAAAGTTCGTTTGCATAGAGAAGTATCTATAGATATAGAATTTGAAGTTGTGCCACAAGCATAATTTTTAATTTTGCAATATAAAAAACCGTTTAGAATTAATTCTAAACGGTTTTTTTGATATATGATTTGCTTCATTTTATTTGAGACAATAAAACATTGAAAATGAAATACTCTAGACTTACAAAAGAACAATTTGAAGAATTACATAAAGAATTTATAAACTTTTTAGCAACGCAATCTATTACAGCTGAAGAATGGGATAATTTGAAAACCAATAAGCCAGAATTAGCAGAAATAGAATTAGATGTTTTTAGTGATTTAATATGGGAAGGAGCTTTAAATAAAGCTAAATATTTAGAACATGTTTCACCCCAAAGCATACATTTATTTGCTTTAAATGATACTCATATGCATCTAATAGGCATTAAAATTAAAAATAAAGAAGATTTAACAACAAAAGAAGGTTTTAATTGGTTAAGAAATAATTTAATGAATGATAATGTTGAGTTTGTACAAGCCAAAAAAGATTATTCAGACGATTCTCACATAGATAAGTTTACTTTAATAAAACAAGGTGCTGTTATTACAAAAGGCGAACTGTATAAATATATGTATAAACTGATAAATTAAAAATTCCTGTAAAAGAAGAAATTTATAATTCTATAAAAACTTCTATTTTTGTTGAAATTATTAAAAATTAATAACCATTAAATCGATTCCTGTTTATGCGGGAAATATTATGGCACAAAAACCAAGCATACCGAAAGGAACAAGAGATTTTAATCCGGAACAAGTAACAAGACGTAATTATATCTTTAATACCATTAAATCACAATTTGAAGTTTATGGTTTTCAGCCTATAGAAACGCCAAGCTTTGAAAATTCTCAAACCTTAATGGGAAAATATGGAGAAGAAGGGGATCGTTTAATTTTTAAAATTTTGAATAGCGGTGATTTTTTATCTAAAGTTGATGTATCACTTTATGAAGAAAAGAGTTCTTCTAAAATGACATCAAAAATATCTGAAAAAGCATTACGCTATGATCTTACAGTTCCTTTTGCTAGATATGTTGTACAGCACCAAAATGAAATAGAGTTTCCATTTAAACGATATCAGATACAACCCGTATGGCGTGCCGACAGACCTCAGAAAGGGCGTTTTAGAGAGTTTTATCAATGTGACGCAGATGTTGTAGGAAGTGATTCTCTATTGCAAGAAGTAGAATTTGTACAATTGTACGATAGTGTATTTTCTGCTTTAAAATTAGATGGTGTTACTATAAAAGTGAACAACCGTAAAATTTTATCTGGTATAGCAGAAGTTATTGGAGCGAGTGATAAACTCATAGACTTTACTGTAGCTTTAGATAAGCTAGATAAAATTGGAGAGGAAAAAGTTAAAGAAGAAATGTTAAATAAAGGCATTCTTGAAGATGGAATTGAAAAATTGCAACCTTTATTTAATTTGTCTGGCGATTTTGAATCTCAAATAAATAGTTTAAAATCAATTTTAAGCACTTCTAATGAAGGAAATAAAGGAATAGAGGAGCTAACATTTATTAACGATACAATCAAAACCTTAGGGTTAAAAACAGCTAAATTACAGTTAGATGTTACGTTAGCCAGAGGTTTAAATTATTATACAGGTGCTATTTTTGAAGTTTCTGCACCAGAAGGAGTAAAGATGGGGTCTATTGGTGGAGGTGGACGTTATGATGATTTAACAGGAATTTTTGGACTTAAAAATGTTAGTGGTGTTGGTATAAGTTTTGGATTGGATCGTATTTATTTAGTTTTAGAAGAGTTAAATTTATTTCCAGAAACAATAACAAACAGTTCTAAGGTGTTGTTCATTAATTTTGGTAATGAAGAAGCATTATTTAGTTTAAAAGCAATTAAGGAGTTGCGTAACAATGAAGTTAATGCAGAGTTATATCCAGATAACTCTAAAATGAAAAAACAAATGAATTATGCTAATAAACGTAAGATTCCATACGTTGTTTTAGTTGGGGAAGAAGAGTTAAATAAAAACAATTATACTTTAAAGAATATGAAAACAGGAGAACAGCACAAAGTCAATTTAAAGGAATTGATTTTGAAGTTGTCTTAGTATGATATAAAAAACCCGGAATTAATTTTTCCGGGTTTTATGTAAATAACAACTCACTTTTTATAAAGCTTGTACCTTAGTTTAGTTGGTTATTAATACTTTTTTTGAAAGCTTTCCTTTTTCAGTATAAATAGTAAGTATATAATTACCAGAGCTAATTACTGGAGCTTTTATTTCATTATAATCCATATTTTCAAAAGCGTTAAATTTAAAAATAGATTGACCTATAATATCTGTAAGCTCAATAGATTTTAAATGTTCTAAATTAGGATTATCAATAATTATAATTTTATCATTATTTGCAAAATAAAAATTAATAGTTGAATCATAATCGAAATTTTCGTTACTCAATGTTTTACCTTTAAAAACAATATTAAACCGATCTAAATGATCTCCTTTAGGTAAATTTATACTGAAGTCACTTAGTCTTAAATCGTGATATGTTTCTGTTTGTTTATCGTGTAAAAGGATTTTTAAGTTACTAGAAACGTTTTCCAATTTATCAATAGTTATTGAGTTTATACCATCTTTACTTGTATGAATGCCAATAGGTAAAATTGTTGACTCATTGATAACATCAATTCCTTGAATCGTAAATTTTTCATTATTAATCATCCAATACATATCATCAATTTGATTTTCAATATTTTTTCCATCAAACCCCCAATCTATCTCAGGTGTCGCATGGCTGTCTTGAGTTACTAGCAATTGTCGATGTATTGTTTTAACAGAATTAAAACCTAGTCTTATTTTCATTCTACTATCTGTATTTGTTTCCTTATCTGTGAATTTTGTAAAAGGGTCGGGTCTTATATCTGTAGAAGAATTACTTTCTTTAAAAAATACAGAATCTGGACCTTCCTTTGCAAATACACGTTGTCCATTATTAAATTTTATGGTTCCAGTAGTTTCACCAGAAACAAAAAAACCTTGAGCAACGGGTATATATCTTCCAGGTATTTTAGTTGGTGTACCTCCAGGAGAAACATCTGGATCACTGGTTGCTATAGAAGCAGAAGCAACACCACCCGATAAGTTGTAGGTGGCGTACCCACCTTGGTATTCAGCTAAGATATGTGAACCACCTCCCCAGTGTTCCCAAAAATATAGGGTTCCGGTAGTATTTCCTGTACCTTCAATGGTAGGTGCATTGTCTATTATGAATTGATGCGAATCAATTGCAGAAGCATAAGGGTTACCAACTAAGTAATCATTCCCAGCATTTAAAGTAAGATTAATATCTCCATTATTAGGCTTACCTCTCATAATATAATTCTGTTCCAACCACACCTTTCCTGCTGTGTCACTTACTCCTTTAAGAGTAAAACCTTCTCCAGTTAATAGGGTTCCGGTACTTCTCACATGGTACCATTCTGAATAAATATCACTTTCATAATTTGAAAATTTCCATATCCAATAATCGGCAATGCCAATAGGAGAGGTGTTGGTTCCATCATACCCGCTGGTAATAATGTTAATCGTTTTTGGATTAGTGGGGTTGGTACCGTCTAAAAATACATCTGGGAATTTGTAACTATTATTATTAGTTATAGTATTGCTAATCCCAACAGGAGATCCCCAATAATTATAGGTGTATAAATCTTTTGTTCCTTGTTGGTCTCTCTCTAATACTCCAGAGCTAGTAATTTCTAAATCACTACCTTGAGTTTGTATTAATTGAGATTCTCCATCTAAATCTATTTTACCATCAAGGTTTAA
>JAHDGB010000212.1 GCA_020627885.1 Flavobacteriaceae bacterium
TGATCTCCTCTTTGAGCAGTAGTAGCAACATTAGCATCTCCATCTTGGTAAGTAAATAAAGTATGGTTATACCCTCTTTGAGTAGATAAAGCCATATTATTTGCATCGTTTTGCGTTTGGTATGCTCTATTATGTGCTCCTATTTGAGAAATACCAGCAACATTAGCCTCACCAGTTTGGTCTTGTCTTGAATAATTAGCCCCGTTAGGATATCCAAAAGCATTTTGAACAGTTAAAGCCTCATTATCTTTACCATCTTGATTTTGCTCAGCATAGTTACTATCTACAGTTGCAATACCAAACTGACCAATAAAGGCATTGTTATTTTCTCCAGACTGATCTTGAATTGCGATACCTTCAGTCGATGATCCGTTAAACCCTCCTCCAGAGAATACGTCATCAACGTTAGCAACACCATTAAAGTAAACATCTGCTACTAATACAGAAGACACTAAACCTGTTCCTTGATCTACATCTGCATTGTTTCCAATTCCTGAAGCTGCAGAAGATGATTGTGTTTGGAAAGAATGGTTCCCTGTTCCTGCTTGAGCAGCTCTTGATGAGTTTCTTGCAGAACCTGTTTGCATTGAAATCGCAGAATTGTCATCTCCATATTGCTCAACTAAAGCTGAATGACCTGCAGATTGGTTAGGGTTTGCTACTTGAATTATTTTAGCAGCATTATTGTTCCCCATTTGCACTGTTCTAGCCTCACTATTATCATATGTTTGTCTAGTAAAAGCTTGGTTTTCTGTACCATCTTGCTCAATAGCAGCATAGTTACTCTCAGCTTGTTGTCCAGTACCTTGTCTGATATAAGCTTTGTTACCTTCACTAGAAGCATCAACTAAACCTTGTCTTGTAACAGCTTCATTACGATCTCCTTCTTGACGAGTAGTCGATTGGTTAGCTGTACCTAATTGACGAACATCTGCAGCGTTTAACTCACCACTAGCAGCACTTACTGCTCCTGTTTGCCATATTCTTGCTCTGTTATCTCCAGTACCTGCACCGTTTCCTTGGTTAGTGTATACAGATTGATTAGTTCCAGCCTGACGCACATAAACTTTTTGACCGTCTCCATTTTGGATAGATTCCCCTGTGTTTGCAGTTGAAGCAGCCCCTGCTTGAGCAGCTATTACTTGTGCATCTGTAGATGTTCCACCAGTAATATCTTGTAAAGATCCTTGGTTAGCTTGTGCAAAGATTGCACCGCTACATAATAGTGCCGCAGCACCGAAAAATACTTTTTTCATGTTTAAATATATTAAGATTAATAGCGAAGCAAATATAGATATTATATTGATACAACGTTTTTTAACACAATACAAAAAAACGCTTTTTAACAAAGTTTTCGATAAGAAAATATATTTATCCGCCCAACTACACAAACGAACATACAATGCTGTTAAGTTTTAAGTTATAAAAAAATTATTCCCTGAAATATAAGCTATTAAGCACTATTATTTTGTAAATAAAAGCTCTCTATACTTCGTTAATGGCCATAATTCGTCATCTACCAATAACTCTAATTTATCACAATGATATCGTATAACCTCAAACAAAGGTTTTACCTCATTACAATATGATGTTGCTTTATCGAATACATCCAATAACACATTACTAGCTTTTCGCATTTCTGTCATTTTAACAGCATTAATACTTATAGACTCAATATGATTAGAAATTTGCTCCACTAACTCCATCTGAGCTTTTGCTACCTTTTTAAAGTCTTTACCATAAATTTCCTTAAGACCTTTTACGTTTTCAATTAAAACGTTTTGATATTTAATTGCCGTAGGAACAATATGGTTTCTGGCCAAATCCCCTAATACACGCCCCTCGATTTGCAAACGCATAATATAATCTTCCATTTCTATTTCATAACGCGCCTCTATTTCAGTAGCATTCATGACTCCCAATTCCTCATATAGATTAATTGCTTTTTTAGAAATCTTTGCTTTTAAAGCCTCTGGAGTTGTTTTATTATTACTTAAACCTCTTTTTTTAGCTTCTTTTTCCCAAGCTTCTCCATAACCATTACCTTCAAATAATATGGTTTTCGATTTTTTAATATACTCTTTTAGTATATTAAAAATCGCGTCATCCTTTTTCATCTCCTTATTATCTATAAGCTTATCAACTTCAACTTTAAAATTAATAAGCTGTTTTGCAACTATAGAGTTTAGCAATGTCATTGGCTTTGCACAATTCGCCATAGACCCCACAGCTCTAAACTCAAACTTGTTACCTGTAAAAGCAAAAGGAGAGGTTCTATTTCTATCCGTATTATCTAATAAAATTTCAGGGATTTTACCTACTACATTTAATTTTAAATCTGTTTTTTCTTGTGGAGACAACTTACCGCTTGTTACCTGCTCTAATTCTTTTAAAACTCCAGTTAATTGCTCGCCTATAAATACTGAAATTATTGCAGGAGGTGCCTCATTAGCTCCTAAGCGATGATCGTTGCTTGCAGAGGCTATTGTTGCTCTCAACAATTCTTCATTATCATGAACAGCCTTAATTGTATTTATAAAAAAGGTTAAAAACTGAAGATTACTCATTGGTGTTTTTCCTGGACTCAATAAATTAACCCCTGTGTCTGTACTTAAACTCCAATTATTATGCTTCCCAGAACCATTAATTCCTTTAAAAGGTTTTTCATGAAACAACACCTTAAAGTTATGTCGTTCGGCAATTTTATCCATCACATCCATTAATAGCGCATTATGATCTACGGCTAAATTTGCCTCTTCATATATAGGAGCTAATTCGAATTGATTAGGCGCCACTTCATTATGCCTGGTTTTTACAGGAATACCTAACAACATGCATTCAGTCTCTAAATCTCTCATGTACGCCATAGCTCTATTCGGAATCGTTCCAAAATAATGATCATCTAATTGCTGACCTTTTGCTGAAGAATGCCCTAATAACGTCCTTCCTGTTAGCTGAATATCTGGTCGAGATGCCACTAAAGCACTATCTATTAAAAAATATTCTTGCTCCCACCCTAATGATGCATTTACTTTTTTAACATTCTTATCAAAATATTTACATACTGCAACTGACGCAGCATCAACAACTTGCAAAGCTCTTAATAACGGAGTTTTATAATCTAAAGCCTCTCCCGTATAAGCTACAAACACTGTAGGAATACATAAAGTTGTTCCGTATATAAACGCTGGAGATGTTGGATCCCACGCCGTATACCCCCTCGCCTCAAACGTATTTCTTATTCCCCCATTTGGGAAACTTGACGCATCAGGCTCTTGCTGTACTAATTGACTTCCTCCAAATTTCTCTATTGCATCCCCATTTCCTATTGTTTCAAAAAAAGCATCATGCTTTTCCGCTGTAGCTCCTGTTAACGGTTGAAACCAATGTGTATAATGAGTTACCCCTTTAGACAAAGCCCAATCTTTCATCGAAGACGCTATCTGATCAGCAATACTTCTTTCAATTTTCGCCCCCTTTTCTACAGCATTACTCACACTAACAAACGCATCCTTTGTTAATGTTTGACGCATTGTAGATTGATTATACACATTTTTCCCAAAAAGTTCTGACCTCCTAGTATCTTCAACAATACTATTTGGTTTTCTATTTAATGTTTCTTGAATAGCCTTAAAACGCAATGTAGACATGATATTTTTTTTCAAATATAAGCAATTCACTTTTACAAAAAAAACAAATTAAACCCAACTACCCCTAAAAAATATAGGGGTGAAAACAAAATAAAACAAAAACAAAACATTTATACCCTAAAAAAATAGCTCTATTAATTAAAAAACATATATTTGCAAAATAATTACTAATACATTTCATTACTTATGAGCAAATCAAAATTAGAATACATCTGGCTAGACGGATACAAGCCCACTCAAAACATGAGAAGCAAAACTAAAGTTGAAGAAAATTTTAGTGGCAAATTAGAGGATTGCCCAATCTGGTCTTTTGACGGCAGCTCTACAAGACAAGCTGAAGGCGGATCGTCTGATTGCTTATTAAAACCAGTTGCTATTTACCCAGATCCTGCGCGAAATAATGGGTATTTAGTAATGACTGAAGTATTAAATGCTGACGGAACACCACACGAATCAAACGCTAGAGCTACTATTGATGATAACGATAATGATTTTTGGTTTGGTTTTGAGCAAGAATACTTTATAATGGATAGAGAAACACAACTCCCTTTAGGGTTCCCAATTGGAGGATATCCAGGCCCACAAGGAATGTACTACTGTTCAGTTGGAGGACGAAATACTCATGGTAGAGATTTTGTTGAAGAACATGCCGATTTATGTATTGATGCCGGATTAA
>JAHDGB010000015.1 GCA_020627885.1 Flavobacteriaceae bacterium
GGATTTTTTTGAAGCGAGTACTAAAATATATCGCTATTTTCTGAATATGCCTAAAAAAACCGCCTAAATACTTTTTAGACGGCCTCTTTTCCATAATTAACATAAACTATAAATTTTATTTAAAAAAATTTATAATACCTTTTAATTGATCTTGATTTACATCTCTTTTTTTCAAATTATCAATTAATTTTACCATCTTTTCGGGCTTCATATTATCCCCTATTACTCTTACTACTCCAAAACCTTTATTTTCCGTACTTGCAAGAATTAAAACTTCATCAACAACCTGGTCTGTTCCTTCTGTATTAACTCTAAACTTAATACCGTCAGTTTTAAATTCCATAAGCTCATCATACTTACCATTCTTAAAAATTTTTTCTACATTTTCAAGCTCTCTATTATACCCCTCTATGTTATCATCTTTAATACGATACCCCAAGAAGTTTATTTTTTCTAAAGAATTATAGGTTTCTTTTTGTTCTTCCGTAAACTCTAGGTAACTAACGTCTAGCATTTTTGGAGACAAATCTATCGTTGTAAAATTTGGCAACTCTTGATGCTCTACAAAATAAGTTTGAATAGATTCTTCATTCTTACAATTAGTTACTAAAGCTAGTAGTAATAAACTTATAACATAAATTTTAATGTACTTATACATATAAATTAATGTTTCTTATTTTTCTTATCTATTTTATCACCTCCAGGTAAATCCATTTTGTTAGCCAATTTAGATATTTGGTTTAAATCTATATCTCCTGTAAAAGAAATAAGTACAGTTTCAATACTTCTTTTCTCTCCATTTATACTAATGTCTTGATTTTTCATTATGGCATCTAAACCATTAACAAACATTAATAACTCACTAACATGGTTCTCGTCTTTGCCTTCTTTAACATAAAACTTTACAACCGTACCGTTATCTTTAACTTCCATTAGCTCTTCTAAAGAATTTTTTCGCTTATTTACCCATACTGCAATATCTGAAGCTATTGCTTTATTGTCTGTAGCCATTGTTTTAAAACTAGTAATACTGTTTACCATATTTAAAAATTCCTGAGCTTCAGGATCGTCAGTATTAATATCTATTTTTGCTAACATTTGAAACATTTTTGGCTTAATAGATACAAAACTAACATCTGTATTATCACTGTATTTATCAAAAATTGAACTTTGTGCCATAGCTGTTAGCGGCATCATTAATAGGGCTAATACAAATAAAGTAAGAGTCTTTTTCATTGTTTTCATTTTTATATTTATTGCTTTCATCTGTCTAAGTTTTTTAATGTTTTAAATTATTGATTTTTAAATATTCTATGTAAAGGATCATTCATATCTCCTAGATATTCAATTTGAGCACCCGCTTTTTCTAATTTGCCTAAATAGGTAACTTGGCCTGCTCCTTTATTAAATAAATTTGAAACCAGTTGTAACGATTGCTTAACTTCTTTGTAAGCCAATTGCTTCTCGTTTTCATTATAAGTTCCAAAATCTTCTCTTGAAGACGTAAAGTACATCCCAAACATAAGAACAGCTATTGCTGCTACAGACAACCATTTGTAATTAAATACTCTTTTAGTATTTATAGCTACTGGAGTTAGTGACACTTCTTTAGTGAACTGTTCTTGTTGGTTTACCAAAAAATAATTGAATAATGGTTTATACCTTTCTAAATGCGGCTCTACAGTTTTTTGCGAAAAATAGTTTTTTAACTGCTGCTCTTCTTTTAGAGTTGTTTCTCCTTTATCGTATTTTTCTAGTAATTTTTCTATATTATTTAATACCATAATTATGTGTATTAGTTAATTGTTGTCTTATTGTTTTTCTAGCTCGAGATAATGTTACTCTAATTGCTGTTTCACTCATATCTAACATTTTTGCAATCTCTTTAAACTCGTATTGTTCTATATCTCTTAATTGAATTACCATTTTTTGCTGTTTTGGTAATTCTTCTATTATCTTCCCAACCCAATCCATACTATCATTAAGCTCTACTTGTTTTTGTAAGGCTACATTATGATCTTGATAATTACTATGTACTATTTTCAAATTTTGAGCTTGTTTAGATTTTAACTTATCAAAACAAAAATTCTTTGTCATAGTCATCGAAAAAGCCTCTACATTTTTATAATTGACTATTTTTTTATTATTTGTCCATAATTTAAGCAACACTTCTTGTGTAGCATCTTCAGCTTCTTCTGTTGAAACCAAAAGTCGTTTTGCCAGTCTAAAAACTTTATCTTTAAAAGGCATTACTATATTTAAAAACTCTGCCTGTGTCATTTCTTGGTTTGGTTGTGGTTACTAAAGCTTTATCTGCTTTATGTTATTACGACGACTATCTATTAATTTTGTTACAAAAAAATTTAAAATACAGAATAAACTCCTTATTTTTAGTGCAGTAAATAGTGTACTTCATAAATTGAAACTAAAAACCTTGGCCAATAATATGAAACTGTCTATTTTATGAATATATATTAATTGAAATAAAAAATGAAAACCTTAAAATTCTCCTTTCTCTTAATTATAAGCTTACTAACAACAAGTTGTTTTAAAGATCAAGATGATAACGTAATCTCATCAAGTAAAATTAATGATTTTGTATGGAGAGGAATGAACGCTCTTTACTTATATAAAGATGAAGTACCAGATTTATCGAATAATCGTTTTCCTTCTAATGATGAATATGTAAATTACTTAAACTCATATAATGACCCAAAAGTACTATTTGAAAGTTTAATTCATGAGCGTCAAAATATAGATCGATTTAGCTGGATTACTGATGACTACCTCACTTTAGAGCAACAATTTCAAGGTGTAAGTTCTTCTAATGGTATGAGTTTTGGACTTAGAAGAGTAACTCCTAACAGTAATACTATTTTTGGTTATATACGCTATGTTTTACCTGGAACAAATGCAGAAAATGTTGGTTTAAAACGTGGTGATGTCTTTTATGCCGTTAACGGTACACCTCTAAATACTGAAAATTATACAGATTTATTAAGCACGGATTCTTATGAAATAAATTTAGCTTCTTACAACGACAACGGTACCCCAGAATCTGATGACGATTCTGTAACTCCTATAACAGATAGTAAAAGTTTAACAAAAGTTCCTTATACTGAAAACCCCATTTTTATTAACTCTATATTAAATGTAAATGGCAATAACGTTGGTTATTTAATGTATAATAAATTTACTAAAACTGATGCATTTGAAACTGAGCTAAAAAATGCCTTTGCCAATTTTAAAACTAATAACATTACGAACTTAATATTAGATTTAAGATATAACCCTGGAGGGTCAGTTTCTACGGCAACTTTATTAGGAAGTTTAGTTACTGGCCAATTTACAGATCAAGTATATTCAAAACTTGTCTACAATAGTGGATTACAAGCTAACAACACAGATTACAACTTTTCTAATGAAGAAAATAATAGCCTAAATTTAAATAAAATATATGTTTTAGCCACTGGATCTTCAGCCTCCGCAAGCGAATTAGTAATTAATAGCTTAAGGGCATACATCGATGTTATCCATATAGGAACCAAAACAGTTGGTAAATCGCAAGCTTCTATAACGGTATATGATTCTTCTGACTTTTCTAGAAATAATGTTAGTCCCCTTCACACCTATGCCATGCAGCCGCTAGTTGCTATAACTAAAAACAAAAATGATGTTGTAGTTCCTTCTGATGGGTTAATTCCAAATACTGAGCTTAGCGAAGCTATTTCTAATATGGGAGTACTTGGCAATAGTAACGAACCGCTACTAGCTGAAGCTATAAATCAAATTGAAAATTCTTTTCAAGCCTCAACTCCTACTAATAGTCCAGAATATATTTTGGGTGATAGTAATGATTTCATCCCTTTAAGCAAAGAAATGTATCTTGATTAAAAACAAAAAAGACTTACTCTACGGTAAGTCTTTTTGTTTAGAAAAATATAGGTGTTTTATTTTTCACGCTTTTTTGTTGCTGCAACACTTAATGCTTTGCTCATTTCCATAGAAATTGCAGAACGATCGTATTTAAGTTTCCCAGACATTGTTTCTAAAATACAACTAGCATCTTTTTCGTTGATTTCAAAAATTTTGCCATGTAATCCACTTTTTGTAACGACCTTATCTCCTCTTTTTAAATCTGCTGCAAACTTTTTTTCTTGTTTTCCACGCTTCATTTGTGGTGCAATCATAAAAAAATAAACTACAACAAACATAGCAAGCATTGGCCATGCGCTTAAAATTCCTTCGCTCATTATTAGTGTTTTATTGCTTAGCAGGAGTTTTTGCTGGTGCATTAGGATCTGGTTTAACAAAAGCTGTAATTTTAACAACTTCTTTTCCAGATTTAGTATTAGCAGTTACTGTTACTGCTTTAGATACTTTATTATTCCCTTTTCCATTAAATTTAACGGTAAACTTCCCAGACTCTCCTGGAGCTAAAGGTTCTTTAGTCCAATCTTGAGGAATAGTACAACCACAAGAACTTTTAATATCAGTTATTACTAATGGAGATTCTCCTGTATTTTTATAATTAAATACTGTTTCTACATTTGTCCCAGAAATTATTTCTCCAAAATCGTGTTCCTTTTTGTCAAACTCAATAATAGGGAATTTTGCTGAATTAGCATCTCTAGTTGCAGCTGCAGCCACATTACTATCGTCAATCTTTTTCGTTGCATCTTCTTTGCAAGATGTAAATGCTATTAGGCAAACAGCGCTAAGCATTAAAAATACTTTTTTCATAATTTTAATTTATTTATTGGGTATTTATTGTATTTGATTTGTAAATGTAATAATAATTTTGAATTACATCAACCCTCTACCCACTTTATTCAGTTTTCCTTTTTCTTGATATTCTTTAACCAGTTTATCTAAAATACCATTAATGAAGATACTACTCTTTGGTGTAGAGTATTCTTTAGAGACTTCTAAATACTCATTTATAGTCACTTTTGTTGGTATTGAAGGGAAGTTTTGTAGCTCACAAACAGCCATTTTTAAAAGGACATGATCTATACTTGCAATTCTCTCTAAATCCCAATTTTTAGTTTTTTCAGAAATCTCTTTAGCTAGCTTAGATTGGTTTAACAACGTTTTTTTGAATAAAGCTATAGCATACTCCTTATCTTCTATATCTTTATACAACTGTGGTGTAAAATGTGATTCTGAATTTGTTGTTTTTGCTTTTTTAAAGGCTTTTAGTATAAATGTGTTTACGGTTGGTAAATCGTCTAACCAAGTTAAATTTTTATCCTCAATATAATCATAAAGCTTATCATTAGGTGCTATAATGGTTTTGAATATTGATATTATAAACGCTTTATCTTTTTGAAAATCGGTGGTTGTTGTTTGCATATATTCTGCATATATATCGCTAGAAATAATTGCTTTAAATAACACATCTACATATTCGTTATCTAACTCCCAATTATTAATTTTATATGTATCAAACTCTTTAAGCAATGCATTATTCTCTCTAAGAACTAGCATTAATTCGTTATTAACGAATTTTTTATTGGGGTTTTTTTCTTCTTTAGTTGCTAAATGTTTTTTTTGAGATTTCTCAAGATAATCCTCTGCTTTTTTATGTATTTCAATTAATAAAGACATCATTAAAAGGTATAAATTATACATATTATTTATACTATACATCAAGAATTTTTGATCCTTACTAAAATCATCACTTTCACTACCTTTAAAGGCGTAAATCACTTGCATTACTTTTACTCTAATATGTCTTCTATTTAACATTTTAATACAAAGAACTTTAATATTTCTAATTAAAAAATAAAGCGAAAGTTAAAAACTTTCGCTTTGCAAAAATACTACTTTTTATGAATTACTAAGAGTTCAAATTCTCTTTTTTTCTTATTTCGATACGTTCTTGAGCAACTTTTAATGCAGCTTGCTGAGTTGTAATATTGTTTTCGTCTGCGCTATTTAATATTTTTAAAGTTGTATTATAAATATTTTCTGTTTTACGCATTATTTCTGTTTTGCCATAACCTTCTAATTCAGCATAGACATTAATAATACCTCCAGCGTTTATTAAAAAATCTGGAGCATAAACGATTCCTTTATCCCTCAGTATTTTACCATGCTTTATTTCTTCAGCTAGTTGATTGTTTGCAGCACCTGCAATAACTTTTGCTTGTATTTTATTAATTGTTTCGTCATTTATTGTCGCTCCGAGAGCGCAAGGGGCATAAATATCTACTTTTTCACTGTAAACATCATTACCTCTATATATAGAGGCTCCATATTTTTTACTTACAGTTTGTAATCGTTCTTCATTGATATCACTTATTATTACTTTAGCGCCTTCATTAATTAAATGCTCTACTAAAGATTCTCCAACGTGACCAATACCTTGGACTAAAACATTTTTTTCTTCTAATACATCACTTCCAAACTTATATTTTGCAGCCGCTTTCATTCCCATAAACACACCGTAAGCTGTAATAGGTGAAGGATTTCCCGATCCTCCTCTAGACTCTGAAATACCAGTAACATATGGTGTTACATCTCTTACCAAATCCATATCACTAGTTTCCATTCCAACGTCTTCTGCAGTTATGTATTTTCCACCTAATGAGTGTACAAATTCTCCAAAACGTTTCATTAATTCTGGTGTTTTCTGGGTTTTAGCATCCCCTATAATTACAGCCTTTCCACCTCCTAAATTTAATCCTGTAATAGCCGATTTAAATGTCATTCCTCGAGACAATCGCAAAACATCATTTAAAGCTTCCCATTCATTATTATATTGCCACATTCTTGTGCCTCCTAATGCTGGGCCTAACACTGTATTATGTATACCTATAATTGCTTTTAATCCTGTATCTTTGTCATTACAAAATACAATTTGTTCATGCCCATCGTATGAAAATTGTCCAAAAACTGGGTCTGTATTTTTTAACTCATTTACTTTTATTACTTCTGAAGTCATTATAGTTGTAGTTAGTTATTTAGTTTATAAAATTAGGGATTTGATAAAAACACCATGCAAAATTAATCTAATATTAACATTTACGCAAAAAAATTATTCCTTAAATGTATAAATGCTAAGATAAAACATTGTCACAACCTTTAAAATGAAAGAACTAAAGCACTTAAATAAGTATTTTTTTAAATATAAAAAACGCATTGTCTTAGGCATAATAATCACTATTGCTTCTAAGCTCTTCATCGTTTTTGTCCCCAAACTTATTGGGGCTACCATTGATATAGTAGATCTTCAACTTAAAAACTCAGATCGTGAAATATCTCTATTTAAAAGTGATTTATTAGAAAATATATTTCTAATTATAGGCACAGCATTAATAGCAGGGCTTCTCACTTTTTTAATGAGACAAACTATCATTAATGTTTCTCGTTATATTGAATTTGATTTAAAAAATGAAATTTATAAACATTATCAAGAACTCTCACTTAACTTCTATAAAAAAAATAGAACAGGAGATTTAATGAATCGTATTAGTGAAGATGTGCAAAAAGTAAGAATGTACGTGGGGCCAGCAATAATGTATAGTATTAATACAATTACTTTATTTATTGTTGTACTTATTTTTATGTATAGACAGGCTCCTTTACTTACTCTCTATACTATAACTCCACTACCAATATTATCAATTTTAATATATAAAATTAGTAAAGAAATACATAAAAGAAGTACTATTACTCAACAATACTTATCTAAACTTTCAACATTTACACAAGAATCTTTTAGTGGGATTTCAGTAATTAAAGCCTATGGTACCGAATCCCAAACTCAATATAACTTTAATGCTTTATCACAAAAAAGTAAAGAAAAGCAATTAAACTTAGTTCGTATACAGGCTTTCTTTTTTCCTATGATGATTTTATTAATTGGAATTAGCAACATTATAGTTATATACATTGGAGGTAAACAGTTTATAAATGGTCTTATTTCTTTAGGAACTATTACCGAATTTATTATTTATGTAAATATGCTAACCTGGCCAGTAGCAACTGTAGGATGGGTTACATCTATAATACAACAAGCTGAAGCCTCTCAAAAAAGAATTAATGAATTTTTAAAAAGTGAGCCAGAAATTCAAAATTTAATAACAACTAAAACTCCAATAAATGGAGCTATAGAATTTAAAGATGTCCATTTTACATACGACGACACCAACATAAAAGCTTTAAAAGGCATTAGTTTTAAAATTAATCCTGGAGAAACATTAGCTATTCTTGGTAAAACAGGGTCTGGGAAATCTACCATTTTAGATCTTATAGGGCGACTGTACGATATTAATAATGGCATAATTACTATAGATAATACCCCTATACATCAAACAAATCTGAAAATTTTAAGAAATAGCATAGGCTATGTACCTCAAGATTCCTTTTTGTTTAGCGACACGATTAATAATAATATAAAATTTGGAAAAGAGGATGCTACAGATAGCGAAGTGATCACTGCCGCTAAAAATGCTTTAGTCCATGACAATATAATTAAATTTAAAAATAAATATGAAACGATTTTAGGGGAAAGAGGCATAACCCTTTCTGGTGGCCAAAAACAACGTGTTTCTATTGCTAGAGCTATAATTAAAAACCCTAAAGTATTACTATTTGACGATTGTTTATCTGCTGTAGATACAGAAACTGAAGAAAAAATATTAAATAACCTCAATACCTTATCTCATGGTAAAACCACCATCATTGTTAGTCATCGTATTTCTTCGGTAAAAAATGCTGACAAAATTATTGTTTTAGATCAAGGAAAAATATTGCAAAAAGGAAAGCATCATACTTTAATTAATGAAAATGGTTATTATAAAGATTTATATCTAAAACAGTTGAATAACATGGAGAAACAATAAGGCTATACTAGATCTAGTACAAAAAATATAACGCATTTAATATATCGTAATACTTAGCATAATTAAAAGAAAATGGATTATTTGTTGTTTGGTTCATATTTTTTTTTGATTTTTGAGTATAAATTTTCAAACACAATTAATAATCTATTTAATATAAACTATGAGTAATTACGATATGATGGAGAAAGAGGAAATATTTTCAAAAGTTTTAAGAGCAGGAAGACGCACCTATTTCTTTGATGTAAGAGCCACCAAAGCAGAAGATTACTATCTAACAATAACTGAAAGTAAAAAATTCACAAATGATGATGGGTCGTTTCACTATAAGAAGCATAAAATATACTTATACAAAGAAGATTTTAATGAATTTAATAGCATTTTAAAAGAAATGACTGATTTTGTTATTAATGAAAAAGGAAATGAGGTTATAAGTGAACGTCATCAAAAAGATTATAAGAAAGATTATGAAAACACAGATAATACTTCTTCTAATATAAGCAATACTACTTCTTCGGACAAATCTGAACAATCAGAAGAAAAGGCAGAAAGCCGTTTTACTGATATTGATTTTGATGATATATAAATAAAAAATATTTAAATAAAAACTGTGGTCTTAACTTACTGCAGTTTTTGTTTAAGATATTTGGCTTCCATTCTTAACCTTTTGTTCAGGTTTAAGCAGAATTACATCTTTTTCTTTTATTCCCCCAAGAACTAAACACTCACTCATAAATTTTGCTATTTGCTTTTTAGGAAAATTAACAACAGCTAAAACCTGTCTATGTAATAATTCCTCTTTTTTATATAAAGTAGTGATTTGTGCTGATGTTTTTTTAGTACCTAAAGCGCCAAAATCTATCGTTAATTGATAAGCTGGTTTTTTAGCTTCAAGGAAATCATTTACTTTT
The DNA here is from genome assembly GCA_020627885.1 of Flavobacteriaceae bacterium. Classification (GTDB taxonomy): domain Bacteria; phylum Bacteroidota; class Bacteroidia; order Flavobacteriales; family Flavobacteriaceae; genus JAHDGB01. Next base: position 9,761 of record JAHDGB010000015.1, read on the forward strand.
AATATGGTCCCCACACGTATATCTACTTTTGTAAAATCTTCAAATTGTATTAAACTACTCATAATCTATTAATTCTTTAAACTTTCAGATCCAATCCTTTTTCTTCATCACACTCTCTATATGTGCATAATGATGATTAGAATGCCAAGCATAAATTCCTAAATTCTCCTTAAGTTTTACTGTTCTATTACCTTCTGGATGGATAAATGTTCGCTCCAAATCGCTATCTTTTAAGCCTTTTATAAACTGAACCAACTTAGCATGTACAGCCCTTAAATGCAATTGAGATATTTTTATAGAAGAAGTATAGTCGTGCAAATTTGCCCAGTCTTGTTCATTATAGGCTTTAATAACTGGATTATCTTCTGTCATTGCCCATTTAAAACGAATATAACTATGATGATGGCTATCACTTACATGATGTATAACCTCTCTTATTGTCCATCCTCCTGGGCGATATGGAGTGTTTAGTTGCTCGTCGTCAAGATTTTCTACTAACTTTTCCAAACGAGTAGGTAAGTTTTCCAATACCTGTATCCAATCTCTAATGTGTAATTTTGTAATTTCTTTAGGGCAATGAAATTGGCCTATTGGGTATTTTAGTTTCTCTAATTCTTCATTTATCATAAGTAAATTTAATGAATTCGCTTTCTTATTCAAAAAAAAGCCTGATAGATTTTTTACATCTACCTGGCTCGCTTGATTCATTTAATTTTTAGTAAAAAACTAATCTCCAATTATTTTAAGAAAAACTTATTGGAAATGTTTTTTTCTAATTCACATTCATTAATTCTACATCAAAAACCAATACAGAATTTGGTGGAATTACCCCACCTGCCCCTCTACTACCATATCCTAAATGGCTAGGAATTACAAAACGTGCTTTATCTCCTACATTTAGTAAAGCAATACCTTCATCCCATCCTGAAATAACTTGTCCCATTCCTAAAGGAAAATCTATAGGCTCATTTCTTTTATAAGATGAATCGAACACAGTTCCGTCTGGTAAAGCACCTTTATAATGTACAGAAACCGTTTTTCCTTTTTCTGCTTTTACTCCATTACCCTTTTGTATAACTTGATAACGCAATCCGCTTTCAGTTTTTTCAAAACCCAAAGACAACTCATCTAATTCTGCTTCGCTCTTTTTTTTCTCTTCTTCAATACGTTTTTGGCGTGCCCCTTCAAAAGTTCTAAAAGCTTCTACAGCATTAAAGTTTTCGGCATCAGTACCAACACGAACTATTTCTAATGTTTTTATTTCATCACCTTGTGCTATAGCATTAACGACATCTTGCCCTTGTGAAACTTTTCCAAATACTGTATGGTTACCATCTAACCAATCTGTAGCAACATGTGTAATAAAAAATTGACTCCCGTTTGTACCTGGTCCAGAATTTGCCATAGACAAAACACCTGGCCCATCATGTTTTAATTCTGGATGAAATTCATCATCAAACTTATATCCAGGGTCCCCTGTTCCTGTTCCTAATGGACAACCACCTTGAATCATAAAATCTGCTATGACACGGTGGAATTTTAATCCGTCATAATATGGTGTTCCTTGAGGTTTTTTTGAATTTTCTATATTCCCTTCTGCTAAAGCAACAAAGTTTCCTACTGTTCCTGGAGTTTTTTCAAACTCTAAATTCACTAGAATCTCACCTTTAGTTGTGTTAAATTTTGCGTATAAACCGTCTTGCATCTCGTTATTTTTAAATTGAAATGCAAAGATAATAAGAAGTTTACAAGCATGAAATTAGAAGTACATAGTTTTTTAATCAAACGGAAGTAAATCTGGTTCTAAAAATTCTTTTTTTGCTTTTTCTGAATTATATATATCAAAACTATAATGAGAAGCCATTAAATCTTTAAAGTTATTCTTCAATTTAGGAAACTCTATAATAAAATCTTGAAAATTATTAGACTTAGATCTTTGTTTAAAGCAATTTATTGTTTTAGTAGCAGCAACAGTAAGCGTCATATTAAATTTGTCTTTAGCTCCTGCAAATTCAACATATTTCCCTAATTGTATTTGTATATTTTTTTGAGCCTGTTTTATACCGTATTTTTCAATATGTATCCATGCTAACCTCAAATGTGCTTCATGAGAAAAATGTGATGGAACTATACTACAAGTTATAAAGTCTTTTTCAAACTCTATATCGGAAAGGTCATAATGTTTTTCTTTGACACGTGGGTTAGTATGTTTTAATTTTTGCATCAAAAATAGTAGTAACTTAAAGTTTTACATTAAATTTAATTTCATCTAAATGAAAAAACAATTGGGCAATAAACTTCAAAACGAAAAAAGTATTATTCATTATGTTCATAAACCACTAATTTGCGACCTCACTTATAAATTTAATACGATAGAGACGCAATTCTTCGTCATCATAATCACCATCAAATTCATCTATAGCAACATCAATTTTATCGGTTTCAGACTCCATAAAATAATCATGAACTTCATCTTGTTGGTCTTCATCTAATATATCATTAAGCCAATAATCTATATTCAATTTTGTTCCTGAATAAACAATAGCTTCCATTTCTTTGATAAAATCTTCCATTTCCATTCCTTTAGCAGAAGCTAAATCGGTTAATGGCAATTTCCTGTCTATATTTTGAATAATGTAAAGTTTTAATGCTGAATTACTTCCTGTAGACTTTACAACTAAATCTTCTGGCCTAGTTATATTATTCTCTTTAACATATTTAGCAATTAAATTTGCAAAATCTTTGCCATATTTTTTAGCCTTACCTTCACCTACGCCATGCACATTAGCAAGTTCTTGGATAGAGATTGGGTATTTTAACGCCATGTCTTGTAAAGATGGGTCTTGAAAAATTACAAAAGGAGGCACTCCTAATTTTTTTGCATTACTTTTTCTTAAATCTTTAAGCATATTCATTAACACTTTATCGGCAACGCCGCCTCCATTAGCTGAAGACACAATACTATCATCATGTACATCATCAAACGAATGATCTTCAGTCATCATAAATGACTGAGGTTGTGCTATAAATGTTTTACCCTCCTCAGTAATTTTAATAACACCATAACTCTCAATATCTTTTCTTAAATATCCTGCAACTAAAAGCTGACGCAATAGTGCCATCCAATACTTATCCTCCTGGTGTTTTCCTTTACCAAAAAAAGGTTGTTTATCCGTTTTATGAGAAGCAATTAATGCGTTTGATTTCCCTATTAATACACATACTAAATCTTTAGATTTATATTTTTCATTAGTGCTCGCAACTAAATTCAGAACTATTTCAACATTTTCTTTTGCCTCTTTTTGGGTTTTAGGATGCCTCATGTTATCATCCATATCTCCTCCTTCTCCAGTTTCATTATCAAATTCTTCTCCAAAATAATGAAGTATAAATTTCCTTCTAGACATTGAAGTTTCAGCATAAGCAACAACCTCTTGCAATAAGGCATTTCCAATTTCTTGCTCAGCAACTGGTTTTCCAGACATAAATTTCTCTAGCTTTTCTATATCTTTATATGCATAAAATGCAACACAATGCCCTTCTCCTCCATCTCTACCAGCACGCCCTGTTTCTTGGTAATAACTTTCAATACTCTTGGGTATGTCATGATGAATTACAAAACGGACATCTGGTTTATCAATCCCCATTCCAAAAGCAATTGTTGCAACAACAACATCTACATCTTCCATTAAAAACATATCTTGATGTTTGACTCGCTTTTTAGCATCTAATCCTGCATGATAAGGAACTGCTTTTATCCCATTTACCTGAAGTACTTGAGCTAATTCTTCAACTCGTTTTCGACTTAAACAATATACGATTCCTGTTTTCCCTTCATTTTGTTTTATAAAGCGAATGATATCGTTATCTACCTTTTTGGTTTTTGGTCGTATTTCATAATACAAATTAGGCCTATTAAATGAAGCTTTATATGTCTTAGCTTCACTTATACCTAAATTCTTAAGTATATCTTCTTGCACTTTTGGAGTAGCCGTTGCTGTAAGACCAATTATAGGAATGTTCTCTCCAATACTTTTAATTATAGTTCTTAAGTTTCTATATTCTGGCCGAAAATCGTGTCCCCACTCACTGATACAATGTGCTTCATCAATAGCTAAAAAAGAAATAGTTACTGTTTTTAAAAACGCTATATTTTCTTCTTTTGCTAATGATTCTGGAGCCACATATAATAATTTAGTAACACCATTAACAATATCACTTTTAACTTGTTTTACCTCAGTTTTATTTAATGATGAGTTTAATACATGTGCAATACCATCTGCATTAGATATTCCTCTGATGGCATCAACTTGATTTTTCATTAAGGCAATTAAAGGGGATACTACAATTGCAGTTCCTTCTTGCATTAAGGCTGGCAACTGGTAACATAGTGACTTACCTCCTCCTGTTGGCATTATAACAAAAGTATTTTGTTTAGCGAGTATTCTTTCTATGACTTTTTCTTGAAGCCCTTTAAACTCACCAAAACCAAAATATTTCTTTAATGCTAAATGTAATTCATTTTTCACTTGGTCAAATTAGTTGGTTGGTTAACTTTACACAATTACTTTTACTGTTGGTATTACAAATCTAAACGTATTTTTTTGTTTAAAATTACATATCATTAAAAAAAAATCTATCTTAATTTTTCTCTAAATTTGCAGTAAACAATTTTTAATTTAAAATTAGTTCAATTTATATAAGATTAAAGATAAAAAAAATCTTTAAATCCATAAAAATAAATACGTTATAAATTTTGAAAAGCGAAGAATCAATTATAAAAATAGCAAAAGAAACAATCGCTTTAGAAGGCCAATCTATATTAAACCTTTCTGATTATATAAATTCCGATTTTGCTCAAGCTGTATCATTGATATATAAATCTAAAGGTCGTTTAATAATTACAGGTATTGGTAAAAGTGCAATAATTGCAACAAAAATTGTGGCAACTTTAAATTCTACAGGTACACCCTCAGTATTTATGCATGCTGCAGACGCTATCCATGGTGACCTAGGTTTAATCCTTAAAGACGATGTTGTAATTTGCATATCAAAAAGTGGTAATACTCCCGAAATAAAAGTTCTTATCCCGCTAATTAAAAATGCAAATAATAAAATAATTGCAATTACAGGTAACAAAGATTCATTTTTAGGTAATCATGCTAATTATGTTTTAAATACTTTTGTTGCAAAAGAAGCTTGCCCAAATAACCTAGCCCCAACAACAAGCACAACCGCTCAACTAGTTATTGGAGATGCTTTAGCAGTTTGTTTACTAAAATTGAGAGGGTTTTCTAGTCACGATTTTGCGAAATACCATCCAGGAGGCGCTTTAGGGAAAAAATTATATTTAAGAGTTTCTGACATTTCTTCTATAAACGAAAAACCCGAGGTAACTCCTAATACTAATGTTAAAGATGTTATTATAGAAATTTCTCAAAAAATGATGGGGGTTACAGCAGTAACAGATAACAACAAAATTATAGGTATTATTACTGATGGTGATTTAAGAAGAATGCTAACTAAAACTGATGATTTTTCTAATTTAACTGCTAAAGACATTATGAGTTGTACCCCTAAGCATATAGAAGAAGATGCAATGGCAATAGATGCTATGGATCTTATGGAAACCCATGGTATATCACAATTACTTGTTGAAAAAAATGGAATATACTCAGGAGTTGTTCATGTTCATGATTTAATAAAAGAAGGCATTATATAATGGCTAAAGATGTAAATAACATGTCTTTTTTAGATCATTTAGAAGATTTAAGATGGCATTTAATACGAATTTGTTTGGCAATAGTATTATGTGGTATTATTGCTTTTATATTTAAAGGCTTTATTTTTGATGTGCTTATTTTTGGTCCTAAAGAAATGAGTTTTCCAACTTATAAATGGCTGTGCAACATGTCGCAATTTATAGGTATTGAAGATACTACTTTTTGTGCAGATCGTTTTCCTTTCGAAATACAAAACAGAACTATGGGTGGGCAATTTTCGGCCCATATATGGACCTCTATTACTGCTGGTTTTATAATTGCTTTCCCCTATGTTATTTATCAATTATGGAAGTTTATAAGCCCGGGCATGAAAACTAATGAACGGAATCATTCTCGTGGATTTATAATAGTTTCCTCCCTATTATTTTTTGTAGGAGTACTGTTTGGTTATTACATTGTAGTTCCGCTTTCTATTAACTTTTTAGGGACTTATGTTGTAAGTGATCTGGTTATGAATGACATTGACATTTCTTCATATATCTCATTATTAAGAGCTTCAGTCTTAGCTTCAGGATTAATATTTGAATTGCCAATAATTATTTATTTCTTAACCAAGGTAGGTATAGTTACTCCTCAAACTTTAAAGAAATACCGTAAGTTTGCATTAGTTATTGTGTTAATTCTTTCAGCAGTTATTACTCCTCCAGATATAGCTAGTCAAATCATAGTTGCAATTCCTGTCCTTATATTATATGAAATAAGCATTTTTATTTCAAAATTTGTTATTAAATCACAACACCGAAAAAACCGGTTATAAAAGCATAAAATCATGTCTGATATCGTTAATGAATTTAATAGTTACCGATCTAAAATGAATAAAAAAATATTAGACGATAACAATAAAATCATAAGTCGTATTTTTAACTTAGATACTAATGCCTTCGCCAAAGGCGCTTTAGATGTTAAAACTAAAGAGTTATTAGGTTTGGTCGCCTCTACAGTATTGCGTTGTGATGACTGTATAAAATACCACTTAGAAGCTTGTTTTAATGAGCAAATTTCTAAAGAACAAGTTATAGAAACCCTAGGTATTGCAACCCTTATTGGAGGCACTATTGTTATTCCTCATTTACGTCGCGCTTATGAGTATTGGGATGCTCTAGAAATGCGTCAAGGTTAAACTTTATATAAAAAACATCACTAATATTTATTGTGTTTACTAATTTTTCTATTTTTACCACCAAGTAATCAAATATGAAGCTAAAAGCTAACAATTTAATGAAATCCTATAGTGGGAGAAAAGTTGTAAAAGACGTTTCTCTTGAAGTAAATCAAGGAGAAATAGTAGGGCTTTTAGGGCCAAATGGAGCAGGGAAAACAACTTCATTTTATATGATTGTTGGGCTAGTTAAACCAAATGGAGGAAATATTTTTTTAGAAAATACTAATATTACCAAGTATCCGATGTATAAACGTGCACAAAACGGCATTGGTTATTTAGCACAAGAAGCATCTGTTTTCCGTAAATTAAGTATTGAAGATAACATTTTAAGTGTATTACAATTAACTAATCTTAGCAAAAAGGAACAGCACCTTAAAATGGAAGCTTTAATTGAAGAGTTTAGTTTAGGCCATATCCGTAAAAACAGAGGCGATTTACTTTCTGGAGGAGAGCGTCGTCGTACAGAAATTGCCAGAGCCCTGGCTACTAACCCTAATTTTATTCTTTTAGACGAACCATTTGCAGGAGTAGATCCTGTTGCGGTTGAAGATATTCAGCGTATTATTGCTCAGCTTACTAAAAAAAACATTGGCATTTTAATTACCGATCATAATGTACAAGAAACATTAGCTATAACCGATAGAACTTATTTAATGTTTGAAGGTAGCATCCTTAAAGCCGGTGAACCAACAGAATTGGCTAACGATGAAATGGTTCGGAAAGTTTATCTTGGTCAAAATTTCGAATTACGTAAAAAGAAACTCGACTTTTAGAGTTCTACAAAATAATTATTATAAGCATTTTCAAAAAAAGTAAATTTCTCCGGGGCAAGCCCACGGAGCATTTTAAAGGAACACGTTTCTAAACTTTAAACATTTACTGGCGAGGCAAGCCTCGGGGTATTAAACCCTCCTAGAATAAATATTTAAAGTTTTTTGCAATTTTAATTATTAGAAACTTCATACTTTTACAGCGAATTTGTATCGTATTTTATTTTAGTTAAATGAAATTAAGGGATTCATTTAAAATAATAGTTAGTTATTAAATAATTTAGGGAATTACGAATTCATGCCATCATCTAGATTGGTATTAAAGGAGCTATTTAATTATAGCTCCTTTTTAGTTATTATTAAGATTTGAATTAGAATTTTAATTTCCTATTTTGCAATAGATCTTAACTATTATCAAAAAATAGAGAATGATAGAAATAACAAGACTTTTTGATTTTCCTTATTATCAATTGGAAAACTATAATCTCGATGCGGCCTTAGTATCTAAACAAAATGATGAATGGATTAAAACATCTACAAGAGAATACATCGATAAAGCCAATGCTATTAGTAGAGCGTTTTTAAAATTAGGCATTAACAAAGATGATAAAATAGCTATTATTTCTTCTACCAATCGCACAGAATGGAATATAATGGATATAGGCATTTTACAAGTTGCAGCGCAAAGTATCCCTATATACCCAACAATATCACCTGAAGATTATGAATATGTCCTTAATCATAGCGAATCTATATACTGTTTTGTTTCTGATAAAGAAGTTCTAGACAAGGTCAATTTAATAAAAGATAATACAAAGCTAAAAGACATCTATTCGTTTGATCGTATAGAAGGCTGTAAACATTATTCTGAATTAATCAATCTTGGGGAAGGGCTCGATAATCAAAATGCACTTGATATTACAAAAGCCGATGTTAAAGAAGATGATTTGGCAACAATTATATATACATCTGGAACTACAGGGAAACCTAAAGGGGTAATGCTATCTCATAAAAACCTAGTTTCAAATGTATTAGCTAGCGAAAAAAGAGTGCCTTTAAATTACGGAAAAGCTAAAGCTTTAAGCTTCCTACCTGTGTGCCATGTTTTTGAAAGGATGATGTTATATTTATATCAATACTGTGGTATTGAAATTTATTTTGCAGAATCTATAGAAAAGATGAGTGACAATTTAAAAGAGATAAAACCCAATGTAATGACAGCAGTTCCTAGACTTTATGAAAAAGTATACGATAAAATTTACGCCAAAGGAGCTGATTTAAGCGGTATTAAAAAGAAATTATTTTATTGGGCTATAGACCTAGGGTTAAAATATGAACCTTATGGTGCCAATGGTTGGTTTTATGAGCAGAAATTAAAAATAGCCCGAAAACTTATATTCAGTAAATGGCAAGCTGGCCTTGGTGGAAATTTAGAAATTATGGTATCTGGTAGTGCGGCACTACAATCTCGATTAACTAGAGTATTTGCAGCTGCTGGGCTTCCTATTATGGAAGGTTACGGCTTAACAGAAACCTCACCCGTTATATCTGTAAATGATCAATTAAACAAAGGGTTTAAAATAGGATCTGTTGGAAGACCCATAAAAGATGTAAAAGTTAAAATTGCTGAAGATGGAGAAATACTTGTAAAAGGCCCTAATGTTATGCTTGGCTATTATAAAGACCCAGATAAAACAGCAAGTGTAATGTCTGGAGACTATTTTCATACTGGCGATAAAGGCATTATAGATAATGATGGTTTTTTAAAAATTACTGGTCGTAAAAAAGAAATGTTTAAAACCTCTGGAGGCAAATATATTATACCGTCTTTATTAGAAAATAATTTAAAACAATCTCGATTTATAGAACAAGTAATGGTTGTAGGTGAAGGAGAAAAAATGCCTGCAGCTATTATTCAACCTAATTTTGACTTTATTGAAGATTGGATAGACCGAAAAAATAAAAATATAGATAAGAATAAACAGGATATAGTTAACTCTAAAGAAATAATTGACAGAATACAAATTGAAATAGATACCTGCAATAAAAAATTTGGTAAGTGGGAGCAAATTAAACGCTTTGAGCTTACTCCCGATGTTTGGTCTATAGATGGTGGACACCTTACCCCCACCATGAAAATGAAACGCAAAATTATTATGAATATATATAACGATTTGTATAAAAAAATATATGAATCTTAATAAAGTTCAAAAAAAGAATATTTAAAATATATTATGCATGCATAATATATTTTATTATATTTGGCTTATTATAAAATAATTTCATAATAAAAATGAAGGACAGAACTATTGACTACATATTAAGAACCACTTGGTTAGCAGTTAATAAAATGTATAATGAAGAAGCGTCTAAATATGGAACGACTATGGCTACTGGTTTTACACTGTTAAGCATAGATCCAGAAACAGGTACTCCATCGACCTCATTAGGCCCAATAATGGGAATGGAAGCCACTAGTTTATCTCGTATTCTAAAAAAAATGGAGGAACTGGGTTTAATAGAACGAAAACCAAATCCAAATGATGGAAGAGGTGTACTCATTCATTTAACTGAGTATGGAAAAGAAAAAAGAGAATACTCAAGAGAAAGAGTACTCATTTTTAACGACACTATAAAGAAACACGTTTCTGAAGAACAATTAAAATCTTTTTATGAAGTATCCGATACTATTAATGAGTTAATTTCAAATAAGAAAATATATAATAAAACAAAATAGTCTAAAATAATAATGAACAAACGTAGAATTAAAAAAATCGCAATCATTGGTTCAGGTATAATGGGTAGTGGTATTGCTTGTCATTTTGCCAATATTGGTATAGATGTTTTATTACTAGATATTGTTCCTAGAGAACTTAATGATAAAGAAAAAGCTAAAGGCTTAACTATAGAAAACAAAACTGTAAGAAATAGACTAGTTAATGATGCGCTTAAAGCCTCTTTAAAATCTAAGCCCTCCCCTATTTATCATACAAGCTTTTCTAATCGTATTACAACTGGAAACCTAGAAGATGATATTGCTAAAGTGAAAGATGCAGATTGGATTATGGAAGTGGTAATTGAGCGCCTGGACATAAAAAAACAAGTTTTTGAAAAGTTAGAAAAGCACCGAACTCCTGGAACATTAATTACGTCAAATACATCTGGAATTCCTATAAAATTTATGAGTGAAGGTCGTAGTGACGATTTTCAAAAACACTTCTGCGGTACTCATTTTTTTAATCCTGCTCGTTATTTAAAATTGTTTGAAATTATTCCTGGACCAAAAACGGATTTATCCGTATTAGATTTCTTGAATAGCTATGGCGAACAATTTTTAGGAAAAACATCGGTAGTAGCAAAAGACACTCCAGCCTTTATAGGTAATCGTATTGGTATATTTAGCATTATGAGCTTATTTCATACGGTTAGAGACATGAACTTAACCATAGAAGAGGTAGATAAACTTTCTGGCCCTGTAATTGGTCGTCCAAAATCTGCAACATTTAGAACCGTAGATGTCGTTGGTTTAGATACTTTAGTACATGTTGCCAATGGTATTAGAGAAAACTGCCCTAAAGATGAACGCTTAGAATCTTTTAAACTGCCAGATTTCATCAATAAAATGATAAAAAATAAATGGTTGGGAAGTAAAACTAAACAAGGGTTCTATAAAAAGAATATTACACCTAATGGCAAAAAAGAAATTTTATCGTTAGACTTAAATACTCTAGAATATCGTACTGCTCAAAAAGCAAAGTTTGCGACCTTAGAATTAACAAAAAATATAGACAGAGTAGTAGATCGCTTTAAAATACTAGTGAAGGGGAAAGATAAAGCTGGTGAGTTTTATAGGAAAAGTTTTTCTGCTTTATTTGCTTATGTAACAAATCGTATTCCCGAAATCTCAGATGAATTATACAAAATAGACGATGCCATGAAAGCTGGTTTCGGATGGGAACATGGCCCCTTTCAAATATGGGATGCCATTGGTGTTGAGAAAGGAATTGAAATGATGAACGCTGAAGGATATAAACCAGCTTCATGGGTAAATGACATGCTCGCTTCTGGTAATTCTTCTTTTTATACTGTAAAAGAAGGAGCTACTTATTCTTATACTATCCCAAAGAAAACTCCAGAAAAAATACCTGGACAAGATGCTTTTATAATTTTAGATAATATTAGGAAAACAACAGAAGTTTATAAAAACTCGGGAGTTTCTGTACAAGATTTAGGAGATGGTATTCTTAATGTAGAATTTCAATCAAAAATGAATACCATAGGAGGTGATGTTTTAGCAGGACTTAATAAAGCTATCGATTTGGCTGAAAAAGATTTTTCAGGATTAATCGTTGGTAACCAAGGCCCAAATTTCTCTGTTGGCGCAAATATTGGAATGATTTTTATGATGGCTGCTGAGCAAGAATATGACGAATTAAACATGGCCATTAAATATTTTCAAGATACCATGATGCGTATGCGTTATTCTTCTATTCCTACTATTTCCGCACCACATGGTATGGCTTTAGGTGGTGGATGCGAACTATCCATGCATGCCGATAAGGTTATAGCTGCGGCTGAGACCTACATTGGTCTTGTAGAGTTTGGTGTTGGTGTTATTCCTGGAGGAGGAGGCTCTAAAGAAATGACTTTAAGAGCTTCAGATACGTTTAAAAAAGGTGATGTGCAATTAAATACTTTACAAGAATACTTTTTAACTATAGGTATGGCTAAAGTAGCAACATCTGCTTATGAAGCTTTTGACTTAGGTTTGCTTCAAAAAGGCAAAGATATTGTTGTCATTAATAAAGATAGACAAATTGCAGTAGCAAAACAGCACGCCAAACTAATGGCAGAAATGGGATATTCTCAACCTGTAAAAAGAAAAGATGTTAAAGTATTAGGAAAACAAGCTCTGAGTATGTTCTTAGTTGGAACTGATGCTATGGAAGCAAGTAACTATATAAGTGAACACGATCATAAAATAGCAAACAAGCTAGCATATGTTATGGCTGGTGGTGATTTATCAGAACCATCACTAGTAAGTGAGCAATATTTATTAGACCTAGAGCGTGAAGCTTTTTTATCACTATGTACAGAAAGAAAAACACTTGAACGTATTCAGCACATGTTAAAAACAGGAAAACCACTTCGCAACTAGTACGAAAAGTAAAAAGGGGTTAGTGAATCACTAAATACTAAAAATAATGAAACAAGCATATATAGTAAAAGCATATAGAACAGCAGTTGGAAAAGCTCCAAAAGGGGTATTTCGCTTTAAAAGAACGGATGAATTGGCCGCAGAAACCATAAAACATATGATGAAAGAGTTGCCAACGTTAGATCCAAAAAGAATTGATGATGTTATTGTAGGCAATGCAATGCCCGAGGGGTCTCAAGGATTAAATATGGCCCGTTTAATATCATTAATGGGATTAAATATTGTAGACGTACCAGGTGTAACTGTTAACCGTTTTTGTTCTTCCGGAATAGAAACTATAGGTATGGCCACTGCTAAAATTCAAGCTGGAATGGCCGATTGCATTATTGCTGGCGGAGCAGAGAGTATGAGTGCAGTACCAATGACAGGTTTTAAACCAGAACTTAATTATGATGCAATAGTAAAAGCTGGGCATGAAGATTATTATTGGGGTATGGGAAATACCGCAGAAGCTGTAGCCAACCAATTTAAAATCTCTCGAGAAGATCAAGACGAGTTTGCATATAACTCGCACATGAAAGCTTTAAAGGCTCTAGCCGAAAACCGTTTTCAAGATCAAATAGTACCTATAGAAATAGAACAAACTTATATAGACGAAAATAGTAAAAAAGCAATAAAAAAATACACTGTTAATAAAGATGAAGGGCCTAGAAAAGGAACAAATAAAGCCGCTTTAGCCAAATTACGTGCAGTATTTGCTCAAGGCGGAAGTGTAACAGCAGGAAACTCATCTCAAATGAGTGATGGCGCAGCATTTGTAATGGTAATGAGTGAAGACATGGTCAAGGAACTAAATTTAGAACCTATTGCTCGATTAGTAAACTATGCAGCAGCTGGCGTTGAGCCACGTATTATGGGAATAGGCCCTGTAAAAGCTATTCCGAAAGCCCTAAAACAAGCAGGATTAAAACAAAAAGATTTATCTTTAATAGAGTTAAACGAAGCTTTTGCATCACAATCATTGGCCGTTATAAGAGAGTTAGACTTAAACGATAAAATTGTTAATGTTAATGGTGGAGCTATAGCGCTAGGACACCCTTTGGGTTGTACAGGTGCTAAATTGTCTGTGCAATTATTTGATGAAATGCGCAAACAAAAAATGAGAGGAAAATATGGTGCAGTAACAATGTGTGTGGGTACTGGACAAGGCGCTTGTGGTATTTTTGAATTTCTAAATTAATTTAACCTTATGTAAAAATATTTAGCTTTATATCAAGATGTTTAAATCTTGATTATTGAGCTCAAAAAATCATATAATCTACAAAACCATGGAAAAAAACGATTTATTAAGAGGAGGACAATTCCTTGTAAAAGAAACTAAATGTGAAAATGTATTCACCCCTGAAGATTTTAGTGAAGAACAAAAAATGATGAAGGAGGCGGTTATGGAGTTTAATGATCGTGAAATTATTCCTAATAAATCAAGGTTTGAGGCAAGAGATTTTGCTTTTACTGAAGAATGTATGAATAAAGCTGCCGAGTTAGGCTTTTTAGGTGTTGCTGTACCAGAAGAATATGGAGGATTAGGAATGGGATTTGTTTCCACTATGTTAACTTGTGATTATATATCTAGTGGTACTGGTTCTTTTAGCACAGCTTTTGGCGCGCATACAGGTATTGGCACCATGCCAATTACCTTATATGGTAATGAAGAACAAAAGCAAAAATATGTTCCAAAACTTGCATCTGGCGAATGGTTTGGAGCCTATTGTTTAACAGAGCCCGGAGCTGGTAGTGATGCTAATTCTGGCAAAACCACTGCCAAGCTATCTAAAGATGGAAAAACTTATAAAATTAATGGGCAAAAAATGTGGATTTCTAATGCTGGTTTTTGTCAGTTATTCATCGTTTTTGCTCGCATTGAAGATGACAAAAATATTACAGGTTTTATTGTAGAAAACGATCCCTCAAATGGTATTACTTTAGGAGAAGAAGAGCATAAATTAGGAATTCGTGCATCTTCAACACGGCAAGTATTTTTTAACGATTGTATTGTTCCTGTAGAAAATATGCTATCCGAAAGAGGAAATGGTTTTAAAATTGCAATGAATGCTTTAAACGTAGGCCGTATTAAATTAGCTGCGGCTTGCTTAGACTCTCAAAGACGAATCGTTTCTCATAGTGTAAAGTATGCCAATGAGCGTAAACAATTTAAAACACCTATTTCAGAATTTGGAGCTATTAAAGTTAAATTAGCCGAAATGGCCACGAGTGCTTATGCAGGGGAGTCGGCTTGTTATAGAGCTGCAAAAAATATTGAAGATCGCATTGCTATTCGACAAGCTTCAGGGAATTCTCATCAAGAAGCTGAACTTAAAGGCGTAGAAGAGTATGCTATAGAATGTTCCATTTTAAAAGTAGCAGTCTCTGAAGATGTGCAAAATTGTGCCGATGAAGGGATTCAAATTTTTGGAGGAATGGGGTTCTCTGAAGAAACCCCTATGGAATCGGCATGGAGAGATGCAAGAATAGCACGTATTTACGAAGGTACTAACGAAATTAATCGCATGCTTTGCGTAGGAATGCTGGTAAAAAAAGCAATGAAAGGTCATGTAGACCTATTAGGTCCTGCTACTGCTGTTGCTAATGAACTGCTAGGTATACCTTCTTTTGACCGACCTGACTTTTCAGAATTATTTTCTGAAGAAAAATTAATGATATCAAAACTTAAGAAAACATTTTTAATGGTTGCTGGTGCTGCTGTTCAAAAGTTTGGACCAAAATTAGAAGATCATCAACAATTATTAATAGCTGCTGCCGATATTTTAATTGAAATTTATATGGCAGAATCTGCAATTCTTAGAACCGAAAAAAATGCAAAACGTTTTGGAGAAGAATCGCAATCTGTACAAATAGCAATGTCTAAATTATATTTATATCATGCAGTAGATATTATAGAAGGAAAAGGAAAAGAAAGCATTATCTCTTTTGCTGAAGGAGATGAACAACGTATGATGTTAATGGGGCTTAAACGTTTTACCAAATATACTAATTACCCAGATATTGTAGATTTACGCAATGAAATTGCTGAAAAAGTTAAAACTGAAGGTAAATATTGCTTTTAATTTTCACTTCATTTTATAAAATTATATGTAAAAATCTCTTCTAAAGTCTTAGAAG
>JAHDGB010000213.1 GCA_020627885.1 Flavobacteriaceae bacterium
TTAAAAAATCAAAAAAAATGAAAACAAAATTGTTTTTATGGCTATTCTTAATAGCTTTTACCTATTCGTGGTCACAACAATCTAAACAAATTAACAACCAGCAATTCATTAAAGAAAAAGACAACTGGCAATTAATAGAAGAACAAACTGGAGAAAAACATGAATTAAGTGATGAAATTACGATTCAGTTTAAAAAAACACCTTCTAAAAGAGAAATTCAAAAACTAGAAAGAGCCCACGAAATGAGGTTTATGAGGAGTAATGAACTTGGTTTTTACGATTTTAAAGTGCTTAAAAAATCGAACTTGCTCAATACTTATGAGAATTTAAATAAAAATATTGAAGCAAAACAAATCTTTACTAATACTGTTGGTAAATATATCTTAACGCCTAATGACCCTCAGTTTGGAATACAATGGGGATTAGAACAAACAAGTGATGCCGATATCGATGCTGCTAGCGCTTGGGATATCTCTACAGGAAACAGTAGTGTTATTGTAGCAATACTCGATTCTGGAACAGATTGGACACACCAAGACATTGGGTTAGGAACAGATGGTTATCAAAACGTACTTTTAAACTCTGGAGAAGATGCTTGGTCTAACCCTAACAATCCTGCAACAGGAAATGGAATAGACGACGATGGTAATGGTTTTATAGACGATTGGAAAGGTTGGGATTTTGCTAATGGAAATAACGATTCTAGAGGGACTTTCTCTCATGGTACTCAAGTTGCTGGTATCGTTGGCGCTAAAACCAACAATAATGTTGGGATATCTGGTATTGCTGGTGGTAATAATAGCGCAGGAGCAAAAATGATGCTATTAGGTGTTGGTGATACTAGCCCAAGTGGTAGCATTTTAGACGATGCCATTTTATATGCTATGAACAATGGCGCTAAAGTTATTCAGTTAAGCTTAACAGTAGGAAGTACTCCTGCTATAAACTCAGCATTACAAACTGCATATAACAATGGTGTTTTTATTGTTTGTGCAGCTGGTAATGGCGGTAATGTGGCTGTATCATACCCTGCATCAAATACAAATGTGTTTTCTGTTGGAGCTACAACAAGTACCGATACTAGAGCTAGTTTTTCGCAAACTGGGATTAATTTAGATTTAGCAGCACCAGGTGTAGGTATACGTAGTACAACTATAGGAAACAATTATGCTTCTGCCGATGGTACATCGTTTGCGGCTCCTGCAGTTTCTGGTACTGTTGCATTAATGTTATCTGTAGATGCTTCTTTAACAAACGAAGCTATTGAAGATATTTTAAAATGCACAGCAGATAAAGTTGGTGGTTATAATTACAATTGGAATGCTTCTATGGCTGGTCATTCTCAAGAATTAGGTCATGGTCGTTTAAATGCACACCAAGCTTTACTTGCAACAAACAACCCAGATATTTATATTAGAGATACTGTTGCCGATAATGGAACAGAACCATCTACAGGAACAATGTACTTGAGTCCAGACATTTGGGTAAGACATAATGACGATGGTGGATTAACACACCAAAACCCTGAATATAAAGTATCAAGCCCTAATTGGGTATACATTCGTATTAATAGAAAAGACTGTGCAAATGTAGACGATGCAACTTTAAAATTATATTTCTCAAAAGCATCAACAGGTTTATCGTGGCCTTTACATTGGAACAACTATTATCAAATGGTAGGTCCAAACAATATACTTCATGGTGATTTTATTGGTGATGTTGCTATACCAACATCTCCTAATGATGAAGTTATTGTAAAAATACCTTGGTACCCTCCTAATCCATCAGATTTTACAAACGATGTTCACCATTTTTGTTTATTAACACGCATTGAATCTGTAAAAGACCCTATTGGTACTGAAACCACTTCTGTATGGAGTAATACTAAAAACAATAATAATATTGCATGGAAAAACTTAAGTGTGTACGACTTAAATGCTTTTAACAATACTGCTCCTCATGTATTTATTAGAAATATAGACAGAAGAGCCGATGTCATTAATTTAACTTTTAATGTTACCGAAAACAAAACAGGAATCCCTTTTGAAAAAATTGGAGAATTTTATATCGTACCAGACAAAAAACTAAATGAAATACTTGCCAAAAGCGAAATGAGAGGTATAAAACGAGTAGATAGAAACCTGTATCGAGTTTACGAACCTAAAGCAGAAATATATAATGTTGAAGCCAAACCGTTTGAAACATATAGTTTACAGCTAATGATAAAACCTTATCAAGAAATAAAAGAAGGCAGGTTTCTGATGTATAATATTGAGCAAACAGATATGAAAAATAGAGTAACAGGAGGAGAAGCCTATCAAATTGGGAACTTTGGCGGACAAGAAAAAGAACAACCTAATAATGAAAAAGAAGAGGTTAATTTTAAAACCTATCCTAATCCATCTCAAGGTAATATAACTGTAGAATTAAATAATATATATACAGATGTTGATGTTGTAATTAAAAGTATTACAGGAGAAGTAATCTATAAAGACAATAAGTCTAAAACAGATCATTTCAACGTAAAATTTAAAGCGAAAAAAGGCATTTACTTTATACAAATTACAACTAAGGAAGGGAAATCAAAATCTCTTAAACTTATTAAAAATTAAAGTTTTACATAAAAACACTACACAAACGGGCTGCAATTTGTATTGCAGCCTGTTTTATTTATAAAACGTTTTATTTTTAACAGCTTTTGCATCTTTAAGAATAGCGATAAGTATACTATCATCAATATCTTCTAAAGTTTTATAGCGAAGCGACTTCATTACTTTTCTACCTTCAGTTATCATTTGCTCTTGGTAAACTGTTAGATGAGCAGCATTCCAAAAACCAACATCGACATAATCTTTACTTTGGTTTAAATAGCAGTATGGTCTTCCTGATAAATAAAAAAAAGGAATACGATATTTATAAAGCAATTCTGCTTCAGGAATTGTATGTTCAATAATAGTTTTTATATGTATTAACATAGAGCGATAAGGCTCTGATTGTTTCAGAATATAGTCTTCTGCAGGATTCATTAAAAAAGACCAAATATCCCAACAACAATTAACCCTAATCCAATAATGGCTTTAAAAGGCATTAATTTATCAGAAAGTTTTAGTAATGTTTCTCGAAAAGCAGGTGCTTTAGCAATGACATGAGTTAATAACAAAAAACCACCTAAAACACTTATTATATTAAATAATAAATTATGGCCTTTAAATAATCTTAAAAACGCTAAAACTAATAAAACACTACCTATTATGGTTTGGAAAGGCGCCAAGAAACCTGCAATTTTATTAAAAAAATTACTCTCTCCATCCCATTTATCTAGAGTTGCTAATCCTAATAAAACTCCTCCAGAAATATTAGCAATATCTAATAAAAATCCTATCATAATTGTTCTTTAATGATTAATAATTCCTGTAATTTAGAAAAACTTTTTTGTTTATTCGTTTTTTTAAAAATTAAAATTTAATAAACTTTTAACTTTCTATATGATCTAAATTTATTTACTTTGTATTTCAAAGTACTTTAAAATGAATTCAAAAGATTATTTAAAAGACATCAATGAAATTAAAACTCTAATGAATAAATCATCAAGATTTATTTCACTAAGTGGTTTATCAGGGATTTTGGCTGGTATATATGCTTTAATAGGCGCTGCTTTAGCCTATTATATTGTCACCAATTCTGCTAGAGGTTATCTTATACTAAATGGTAATATTTTTATTATTTGCTTATCTATTCTTATAGCTGTTGCACTCTTAAGCATTCTTACTGGTATTATTTTAACAACTAAAAAAGCAAAAAAAAATGGAGAAAAAGTTTGGGACAATTCTTCTAAACGATTAATCTTAAACTTTTTAATCCCATTAATAACTGGAGGTCTGTATATTTTAATAATTCTTGAGCAACAAAAATATGGTCAAACTGCTGCGTTAATGCTTATTTTTTACGGTTTAGCTTTAGTAAATGCTTCAAAATATAGTATAGGGAACATTCGTTATTTAGGAATTATAGAAATTATTTTAGGACTAATATGTGCAATATTACCTGGTTATGGTTTTTGGCTTTGGGTTATTGGCTTTGGAATAATGCATATTATATATGGCACTATTATGCATTTTAAACACGATAGAAGTAATTAAATTAACATGCTTATAAATAAATACAATTTGATTGTATAACTTTAATTTTTTAATAAATAAATGAGCATAATTATTAACATAAATAAAGTTTTTGATCATCGGATAAGGCTTGGTATTATGTCTGTTTTAATGGTAAATGAAAGTG
>JAHDGB010000214.1 GCA_020627885.1 Flavobacteriaceae bacterium
TTGCTGGCACACAAGATGGTGCTCCAAAATTAAATTTGAATGGTGTTTTTTTACCATTCTCAATCATAAACTCAACACCTTTTACTCCAAGTACATTTGCTATTTCATGAGGATCAGAAACGCTAGCAACTGTGCCATGTTTAACAGCTATTCTGGCAAATTCACTTGGCACTAGCATTGAGCTTTCTATATGTATATGTGCATCAATAAATCCTGGCATAATATAATGGTTGTTATTGTGCTCTTTCTTAATTATAGATATAATCTCACCATCAGAAATAGTAATTTCTCCTTTATAAATTCGCTGATTTAATACATCAACTATTTGACCTTCTACTTTTTTCATTCCTATCTCTAATCTATTTATTGTTTATTATATGACTTTTAAAACAACTCGAAATAATGGTAAATATCTTATACAATTACTAAGCTTATTTACAGATTAAAGATACAGTATTAATAATGGTTCTACTAAAGAATTAATGGTGCTTTTTTAATTTACTGAAACTTATTGATCTCTTAAAACTGTTAAATTTTATGCCTATAATAATATAAAAAAATTAATTGCGTTACAGAAATAAAGTAACCCGAAACTTCTTCCTTTATAAAAAAAAATACCCTTAATTAAACTAAAATTAATTTCAATGCATGTAGGGTAAAATAAAACTGAATTGTTTTATACATAGAACAATTATTACAAACTTATCTAAATAGCATACTTAAACTTTTATAACCAATGAAAATGAAAGAAATAAAATACATTTTTTGTATGTTATTCTTAAGCTACAATATAGTCATGAGCCAAGAAAACACAGATAATAAACCTACCAAAAAACATACTATAAGTGGTTATATTAAAGAATTAGGCAGTAAAGAATCCTTACCTACAGTTTCCATATATGTGCCAAAACTTAAAGTGGGAACCACAACAAATGATTATGGTTTTTTCTCTCTTACTATTCCTAAAGGATCTCACGAAATCTTAATATCGTACATAGGATATAAAACCATAAAAAAAGAGATCAATTTAAATAGCAATATTGAGCTTAACATAGATATTGAACCGAGTCTTGAAAGCTTAGACGAAGTAATTATAGAAGCCAACAAAGGCATAAATGAAAGCGAAGTAACACAAATGAGTGTTGTATCCATAAAACCATCAGAAATTAAAGAATTACCTGCTATTTTAGGTGAAAAAGATGCTTTTAAGGTATTACAATTAATGCCCGGTATACAAGGAGGTACCGAAGGCACCTCTGGCTTTTATGTTCGTGGTGGTACACCCGATCAAAACTTAATAATTCTAGATGAAGCTACTGTTTATAATGCCAATCATCTATTTGGAATATTTTCGGTCTTTAACGGAGATGCAATAAAGTCTATTGAAACCTTTAAAGGCGGTTTTCCTGCTAGATTTGGAGGTCGCTTATCGTCTGTGTTAAAAATTGACATGAAAAATGGAAATAAAGAACGGTTTACTGGTAAATTTAATATTGGTTTAATTTCATCTTCATTACTTTTAGAAGGACCTATTAAAAAAGGTAAAACCTCCTTTATTTTTAGTGGACGTAGAACTTACATAGATATACTATCATTACCTTTCCAGCCTAAAGATGAAAAAACAGGCTATTATTTTACAGATTTCAACTTTAAAATTCATCATATTTTTAACGAAAAAAATAAATTATATTGGAGTAATTTTTATGGAAAAGATAATTTCTACTCCAATTTAAACTACGGTTCTGACGAGAATGATAAAAATAGATTAGGCTGGAGTAACATTACTTCCACATTACGATGGAACCATCAATTTTCTAATAAGTTTTTTGCAAATACCTCTTTAATTTTTAGTAGCTATATTTTTGATGTTTCTATTGCTGAAGAATATCAAAATGAAACTTATAACTTTGAGGTAAATTCAGGAATCGCTGATTATGGCTTAAAAGTAGATTTTAATTATTATCCAAGTACCAAACATTCTATACGATTTGGAGTAAATTCTACTTATCACAAATTTAGGCCTAAACAATCAAAAATTGAAGAAACAGGCCAAAATACAATCTCTACAAATCAAAAAATAGAATCTATTGAAAGTGCTATATATCTTGAAGACGATTGGAAAATAAGTAATACAGTAAGCCTTTCGCCAGGAATACGATTTAGCCATTTTAAATACAAATCTTTAGATTACAATAGACCAGAACCACGTTTAGCACTATCCTGGAACTTAAAACCCGATTTGGCAATAAAAAGTTCGTATTCAAAAATGAATCAATATGTACATTTATTATCTAATTCTGGTATAGGTTTACCTACAGATTTATGGGTAACATCTACAGACAAAGTTAAGCCTCAAGTCTCTGAACAAGTTGCATTGGGTGTTGCTAAAGATTTCCTTGACATAGGGTATTCGTTAACTGTAGAGAGTTATTATAAAAAAATGGATAACGTCATATCCTATAAAGAAGGGGCATCATTTTTAGATTTAGATAATTTAGAGTCTGGTGAAGAAATAGATTGGGAGAAAAATATAACTTCAGGAAAAGGATGGGCTTATGGTATGGAGGTTTTATTTCGTAAAAAAATAGGAAAACTTACCGGATGGATGGGGTATACGCTTTCTTGGTCGGAAAGGCAATTCGATTTAATTAATCAAGGAAAAAAATTCTTTGCAAGGTATGATCGTAGACATGATATATCCTTAGTTGGTATATATAAACCTAGCAAAAAAATAACGCTTTCTGGAACTTGGGTTTTATCTTCTGGTAATAATTTTAATCTTCCCGATAAAGTTGCATTATCTAACACTAGCAACTTCCCTGTTCCTATTAATTCTGGCACAACATCAACTTTTAATACCGAAAGAAATAATTTTAGAGGAGAGACTTATCATAAATTAGATTTAGCCATTCAATTTCATAAAACTTTTAGCGAAACAAGAAAAAGAACCTGGGGGTTTTCTATATACAATACTTATAATCGAAAAAATCCTTTTTACTATTATTTTAGAGATAATGGAACATTTAAAAAAGTTTCTATCATGCAAATAATCCCTTCTTTTAATTATACCTATCAATTTTAAATAAAACAAAATCATGAAGTATATATATCACTTAATCGTCATCATTTTAGTATTAACAACATCAAACTGTGAAACAACTGCAGATGCCAATGATCTTTTAGACACCTCACAATTAATAGTTATTAATGGTTATTTAGCTCCACAAGATGATATCATTAAAATACAAGTATCAAAATCGCAATCTAGAGCAAAAGCATCTTCTTCAGATCCTGAAAAACTAGTAATTACTAATGCTGTTGTTAGTCTTAAAAATGAAACACAAACTGAAATATTTCTTAACTATAATACTGCAACCTTAAACTACGAGGTTAATGCTAACCTATTCCCAATTGAAGCTGGTAAGCAATATTACCTTAACGTTATTGTTAATGATAATGTTTATACTTCAAATTGTAAAATTCCAGTAAACAAGGCAACTAATATTAATGAAACAATAGCTGTAATAAATGACGACTATCTTTTTTGGTATGATTTTAATTTAGATTTTGATGACCCCGAAAACCATGATAATTTTTACATCGCTGGAGTAAAAAGAATAACAACTACAACTGCTGAGACTGAAGAGCAATCGCTTTTAGAAGATATTGATAAATTTACCACAGACTTTAACAAGGACGGGCTTACAATTTCGATAAAAAGTACTATTTATGAAAAACTTGAAAATGGAGATTCCTTAAGGTTACAAGTAGCCAATACTGAAAAAATATTATATACCGCACTTCGTTCAAGCTTTTTAAATACCTACAATGAAGGAAACCCTTTTTCGGACCCAATAATACTACCAAACAATATTGAAGGTGAAAACGGATATGGCATTTTTGCTGGTTATCAATTAACGGAAAAAGAAGTTATTTATAACGAGTAATTAATTACTAATCCTTTATTTCTCATAATTTTCTAACCCTTTTTGTAACCAATTTAAATAATCTTCCTCATCTGGAGTATAGGCTGTTGTGTGGTTTAACAACTCCATATCATGATTTAATAATACGTAAAATGGTTGCGAATTGTTTTGGAAATTTATAGTCTGTAAAGTAGCCCATTTATCGCCTATCGTTTTAATATTTTTAATATTTCCATTAGGTTTCCTATATTGGAACTGTTCTTTTTTAGACAATTTTTTTCTATCATCTACATATAAAGATATTATAATATAATCGTCTTTTAGTATTTGATATATTTTGTCTTTACTCCACACCT
>JAHDGB010000016.1 GCA_020627885.1 Flavobacteriaceae bacterium
TCCTCATTTTTATTGATCTGTTTTTCATAATTGTTTTTTATAGCAAGTCCACTTTTAAGTATATTGTAGTTATTTACGAAACAAATTAAAGCTTTGCTTTCTTATCTAACTATTTTTATGGTAAGGTCATTAAGGCTTTATTGAAGAAAACCAAAGTTCCTTGTGTACAAGTGTATAAAATAAAGTTATCAAATTTATTAATTGCAGCTATAACTGTATAGGCACATTTAGGTTTCATTCTATCATGTGTTTCTATATAAATAACTTTTACTTTAGGAAGCCATTCTTCGTAATAGGATTTAAATAATTCTATTTCTGCGCCTTCGATATCAATTTTTAAGATATCTACTGTGTCCCAGTTTTTGTATTTAATTATTTGAGAAATAGTTATTGCTTCAATATCATGGTTTTCATTTTTTGTAACTTCTTTAAGAGTAAAGCTATTTGTGGCATTATAAGGGTTTTTTACCTTAAAAAAGGCGTGTTTATTGTATAATCCTTTTTTTAAAACCTCAAAATTAGCATAGCCTTTTAAGTTTTTGTGAATCATTTCTACATTCCCATTTTCAATTTCTAAAGCTACAATATCTACTTCAGGATATCTAAATTTAAAAAATAAAGAAGCTAAACCTGTATTTGCTCCAGCATCAATAATAGTTTTTGGTGTAAATGATAAAGGGATATTATAAATTTGAGAGATGAAAATCTCTTCAAAAGTTTCAAAATCTTTCGAGTTTTTTCTAAAATGTAATGTTCTTTTTCTTTTTTTAGAATAGATAGTTTCTTTTTCTTTTTTTATACCATAATAAAATTTTAATGCATCAAAAAAGTTAAAATTCCCTTTAATTTCTTTAATTGTTTTTAGCTGTTTTAGCATGGATAATGAATTAAAATTTTATTTTTTGTTTTTGCTTAAGACTGTTGCTAATTGGTGCTCCTTTTAAAGCAATAGGAAGTAAGAACCATTTTTTTGGCTTTATTAAAAAAGTTGAACAGTAATAAAGTTTGATAAATAGATACTTCATGTAAGAATAGTTTTTTCTAGTAACATAAATATGGGATAGCAGCCCCTCTTTGCTTATAGTTTGAGATATACCTGTACTTGCGCCTTGATAGTGCATGATTTTTGCTTTTGGAACTAAAACACTTTTTAATTTAAGTTTCCTTAATCTGAAACAAATATCCATTTCTTCGAAATACAGAAAAATATTTGTGTCAAATCCGCCAATTTGTGCAAAAGCATCGCTTCTAAAAAACATAAAGGCGCCATTAATAAAGTTTACACTTACGGGTTCAGTATATTGTTTTTTGCGCTTTGGATGTGATTTAGGAAAGTGATTCTCTAAAAAACTTCTACCGAAAATGAGTTTCCTTATGCCTTTATCATGATCAAAAGAAATAACATGCTCGTTATGCTCGTTATAGTTTTGCGCTGTTGAAACGCCAACATCTGGATGATTTTCCATATAATCATACAAAATGTTTAAACAATCATTTTGAAGCATAGCATCATTATTTAAAAATAAAAGGTATTTTGCTTTTGCGAATTGCACTCCATACATGTTTCCTCCTCCAAAACCAGTATTTATAATACTTCTTTTCAGTATGATATTGTCTTTTTTTTGTATACTGTTTTTTAAAAGGTTAAAATCTTCGGTTTTTGAATTGTTATCTATTACAATAACATCATAAATTAAATTAGAATGCGTATGTTCTATAACAGAATTAATACAATCCAATGTGTATTTTGCAGTATTATAATTAATTATGATTATTGAAATATCTTTCATATTTACAAATGTAAATAATCATTATATGACTTTTTAACTAGCGGGCATAAGTTTTATAATAGTTTCTATAAATAACATATTTTTGTTTTAAATTTTAAAGAATAGAATTTTTGTTAAATGAGTAAAAAGAAAATACTTATTGTCAGTCCAAGAGCTTTTGGTTATGTAGAATACTTATATAATGAGCTTAAAAAGCATAAAAACTTAGAGGTCAATATTGTGTATTTAGAATTTTTAGGATACAAAAACAAATATCAAAAAGTTCAAAACTTCTTTTCAAAACTTTTTACTGGAGTTAATTTAAAAAAGAATTATTTTTTTCTAAAGTCTGAAGTTAAAGCATTTGGTCCTCAAAATGAAATATTCGTTATTCGTCCTGATTTTTTAACAGATAATTTTTTAAAAGCTTTAAGAAGACAAACAGAAAGATTAGTTGCTTATTATTGGGATAGTGCACAACGTGTGTCACGTAAACAAGATATTATTCATTTTTTTCATAAAATATATAGTTTTGATAAGGTTGATGTTGAGCGATATGGTTTTGAATTTATAACTAATTATATTTTTGAAACAAGCGCTATAAATAAAAATCCAGAGTATTTGTTTTTTAATATTTCTGGAAATGATGATGATTATAGATTTGGGCAGTTAGAAAGTTTTGGTAAATATTTAAAAAATAATGATTGGAGTTTTAAATTTATATCTTTTCATCCTAAATTAGAGAAAGAAAACCGTGGAATTATAGATGTTATAGATGAAATTATATATGTAAATGAGGTCGTTGAACTTATTAAAAAAGCTAAAATTTTGGTTGAATTTCAAAGAAAACAACAAATAGGTTTATCTTTTAGAGTTTTTGAAGCTTTAGGGTTTCAAAAAAAGTTGATAACTAATAACACGGATATTATAAATTATGATTTTTACAACCCTAAAAATATATTGGTAGTTGATGTAGATAATCCAATTGTACCTGAAGAATTTGTGAATTCACCATATGTTTGTGTAGATGAAAATATTTTAAAAAAGTATGCATTAGAACATTGGGTAAACCACGTATTTGATATAGAAAAATAAAGGGTTAATACACATGAAAAAGAAGAAAATTTTAATAATAGGTCCACCAAGTTTAGGCTATTTAAAGAAGATAAATGAAGAACTCAAAACTTATGATCATGTAGATTCTTCTATATTGCTTATAGATCGTTACACTTTTAAATACAGAAATTTTGCTCATAAAGTTTCTAATTTTTTGTACAAAGCTCTTTTAGGTAGAAATTTAAAGAAGGAATTTGTCAATACTCATATTATAAATAATGTTGAGATACTTGGGAAGCAGGATACTATTTTTATAATTCGTCCAGATTTATTAAAAAAATCTACCTTAGATTATTTAAAATCAAAAACAGAAAGATTAGAAGCTTTTTATTATGATAGTACTAGGCGTTTCCCTGATAAGGTAGACATTATTAGATACTTTGAAAAAGTATATAGTTATGATAAATTAGATGTCGAAAAGTATAAATTAGAATTTCTTACAAATTATATATTTGAAACTAGTAATGAAACTAATCATGAGAACATTTTTTTCAATATATCAACTCATGATTATAGATATGAAGCCATGGAGAAACTGGCAAAGTATGTTCATGAAAAAAAATGGAAGAAAGAAATTTTAGTTTTAGGACCAGATGATTTAACGTCTCCATATTTAACTATTATCCATAAGCAGATTCCTGTAGATGAGGTCGCTAAAAGGATAAAGAAGTCTAAAGCAATAATAGAGATTCAGCGAAAAGAGCAAATAGGTCTATCGTTTAGGGTCTTTGAAGCTTTAGGACATAGAAAAAAACTAATTACTACGAATAAGGACATTATAAATTATGATTTTTATAACCCGAAAAATATTTTAGTAATTGATGAAGATAATATAGCTATTCCAGAGGCTTTTGTTAACACACCATACGTAGATGTCGATGATTCTATTTTAAACGCCTACAAGATTGATAATTGGGTAGCAAAGGTTTTTAATTTATAATAAGCTTTTATAAATATTTATGTATTCTAATGCGGCTTTATCCCAGTTAAAAGACTGGGCACGCTTAATATAATTGGTTTCAAAACTTTTACGATTAGTTTCATACGCATCTATTCCTTTTTCAAAAACGTTAGCCATGTATTCGGAATCAAAATGATCCCAATAAAAAGCATATTTACCACCTATTTCTGGTAAAGAAGTAAGATTGGCTAAAAATACAGGTTTTCCAAAACGCATGGCTTCAATTGGAGGGATGCCAAAGCCCTCTTTTAATGAAGGAAATACAAAGGCTGAGCAGTTTTTAAAATAATATTGCTTTTCTTTTTCATTTATTTTTCCAGTAAAAATAACTCTAGATGCTGTATTCGTTTTTTTTATAATTTCGGTTAATTTTTTTTGGCAATAACTAGAGGTATTGTTACCAGCTAAAATTAAATCATAATCAGGCAAATAATGTAGCATTTCAACCAGAGTATGAACATTTTTTCGCGCACTAATTTCACCTATAAAAAATAAAAAAGGACGGCTAGTTTTTATCTTCGGTAAATAGTTATCGTCTATTAAAATGTCTTGAATAGGGTTGCCATTATAAATAACACGTTCAGGAACTTTTGGAACATCAAAATACTTATGGGTTGCAGTTTTTGCAAATTCTGAAATATAAGTTATGGCATTGCTGCGTTTTATTTTTTCATTAAGATGATTAAAAGATTTTTTATAGTTTTTATTTTGTTTTTCTTCTACAAAATGCACATCATGAATCGTTAAAATATATGGAATATTGAAGAATGGTTCAATTTTTATATTTTGATTTAACGAATGCCACACGTCATACTTTTTTCTAATTCTAAAAAGTGAATGACGAGATATTGATTTATAGGTTTTGTAATCGAAAAAATCGCCAAATTCATTATGTAAAGAAGACGTGTTTTTTGCATGGAGTGTAAACTTAAAATCGTTAGTATTGGTTTTATAAAAGGCTTTGATTAAATGATAATTAAATTGTCCAAACCCAGAATAGGGGTTTTTTATATTATGAGATTCTAAAAAAATATTTTGCATTTATTCTATTTTTCTATGCATATTCCATAATTGAACATAGCGTTTAAAAACGGAAAAGGCATGTACGTAGCTTATTATAAATCCTTCTTTTCCATCTAAAATGCCAAAACGAAAGAAATATTGATGCATAAAACGGTACCATGGTCTGAATAAAAAATGATACCCATTTGGTCTTACATTTTTTTGATACAAATCTTGAGCTTGAAGTTTACTATAATGATTTAGTTTTTGATTATAGTTATCAAAACTTTTATATGTTTTATGGTTTAAATGGTGTTTAAGCTTTCCGATTTTACCATTGCAAGACATGGTTTCATGCACTAATTTTTCATTGTATTGGCAAAATTGCTTGTTAAATAATCGTACAGATTCATCGGTTTGAAAACCACTATATTTAATTTTTTTGCCCATAAAATGAAACTGCCGTTTTATTTTATAAGCAATGCATTTAGGTTTAGAAGCTATAATTGTTTTTATTTCTTCAATTAAAGGTTTTGGAAGTTGTTCGTCTAAATCAAAAAATAAACACCAATCATATTTAGCTTTAGATATGGCTGCATTTTTCTGCTCAGAAAAATTTTTAAATTCACGTTTTATTACTGTAGCACCTAAAGATTCTGCAATTTCTACGGTTTTATCATTACTGTAAGAGTCTATTATAATAATTTCATTTGCAAAGGATAACTCTTTAATATATCTTTCAATATGTTCTTCTTCGTTACGAGTTATGGCGAGTGCACTTATCATCTATAAAATAGGATTCCTAATTCCAGTTGTAAAGATAATTTTTATATTTGTTATACTATAAAAAATCATATAAAAAGACCTTTGGCAAAGTTACCCATTTTAATGTATCATAGCATATGCGATCCTTCTTTTTCCGCTAAAAATTTAACGGTAAATGATAAAAACTTTGAAGCGCAATTAAGCTATTTAAAATCTAATGGTTATGCCAGTTATTTTTTCTCAGAACTTCAAGATATAGAGGCTCTTCCCAAAAAGAGTGTTATTATAACTTTTGATGATGTTTATGTGAGCCAATTGACTTATGCATTACCACTATTAAAAAAATATAACTTTAAAGCCACTTTTTTTATTCCCATTAAATATATAGGTAAAACGGATTCCTGGAATACGAATGAATTACCTATTATGACTCTTGATCAGCTTAAATCCTTGCCAAATACTGTTATTGAATTAGGGTTGCACTCTTTTGAACATAAAAAATACCATGAAATGACTCTAGAAGATATTCAAGAAGATTTTAATTGTTGCAAGCGTTTTATAATTAAGCATAAATTAGATGTTAAAAATGTATTAGCGTATCCTTACGGGAAATACCCTAGAAATAAAGAAGATAAACAGAGGTTTTTTGAGCTACTGTATAAAAACAAGATGTCGTATGCATTAAGAATAGGAAATAAAGTAAATAGATACCCTTTTAAAAATCGATATGAAATTAAACGTTTAGATATTAAAGGTGAAGATTCTTTAAAAACTTTTAAGCGAAAACTTATGTATGGAAAGTTATTTTAATCCTCGTTTAATCAAGATAAGTTTAACATAACGAGAAAATACACCATAGGCATTAATACTTGAAACGGCTAAGCCAGGAACGCCGTCCCAAATGCCTCCACGTAAAAAATAACTGCTAAAAAAGCGGTATAAAGGTTTAAATATTAAATGTAAATAAGATGCTTTTTTCCCATTGTTATGTAATTGTTGCGCTTGAAACCATGCATAACTGTCTTTTTTTGAAATGTAATGTGTTAATCCTTTATAAGTGAAATGCAAAACAGGGTGTTTAAGTTGTCCTACTTTTCCTTTTACTATAAGTTTTTCATGCACAGAGCCTTTAAACCTACATTCCGATCGTTTAACTAGCCGGGTAACATTGTCATCATGATGGTATAGAAAGCGATTAATGTAGAAATGAGGAAAGTTTAACTTGTAAGCGCTGTATATATTGGATCTTATTGCATTTAAAATTTCATTTTTAAGTGTATATGTAATACGTTCGTCTGCATCTATAAATAATACCCAATCGTTTTTAGCATATTGTAAAGCGTAATTTTTTTGATTAGAAAAATTATCAAAAACACGTTGATAAACTTCACAACCATATGCTTTAGCAATAGTTGTGGTTTTATCTGTACTAAAACTATCAATTACAATAATTTGATTAGCAAAAGCAACAGAATGCAACGCTTGCTCGAGGTAATTTTCTTCATTAAAAGTGGGTATAATTACAGTTGTCATTCTTAGATATAATTGCTAGCGAAATTACTAAAAATAACTTTATATTTGCAGGTGTAATGACGATAGATACCTCAATAATTATTAGTACGTATAATTCTCCTGAATGGTTAGCTAAAGTACTTCATGGCTATAATAATCAGACATACAGAGGTTTTGAAATTATTATTGCAGACGACGGATCTAAACAAGAAACGATAGATTTAATAAATCAATTACAAAAAGAAGTATTTTACGATATTGTTCATATATGGCATGAAGATAATGGTTTTCAAAAATCAGAAATACTTAATAAGGCAATTGTTAAATGCAGTACTAGCTATATAATTATGTCTGATGGCGACTGTATTCCTCGAACAGATTTTGTTGAGGTTCATGTTAAATATCGAGAAGAGGGTTATTTTTTGTCAGGAGGTTATTTTATGTTACCAATGGATATTTCTAAAACTATAACATATGAAGATATTTATTTGGGCAATTGTTTTAATACTAAATGGTTAAAAAGTAAAGGGTTGTCTCACTCTTTTAAAAATAATAAACTTTCCGCCAAAGGAATAAAATCTAAAATACTAAATTTTATGACCCCTACTAATGCGAGTTGGAATGGGCATAATGCCTCTGGTTGGAAAAAAGATATCTTGAGAATTAATGGTTTTGACGAGCGTATGCAGTATGGCGGACAAGACCGAGAGCTTGGTGAACGTTTAATTAATTTAGGAATCAAATCTAAACAAATACGATATAGTGCTGTTGTTGTACATTTAGACCATAAGCGAGGTTATAAAAATGAGAAATCAATTCAAAAAAATAAACAAATAAGAGCAACTACTAAAAATCAAAAAATTATTAAAACACCTTGTGGAATAGAAAAATTAAATTAAGGTTTCAATTAAAGAATGGGTTTGTAGGCACCAATTTTCCAATAGGTTTGCGCTCTATCTGTAGTTATTGTTTCAAATTTTAATTTTTGATAATTGTTATTATCAAAATAGTTCCAACATCCATGACCTTCTCTATAAATAGATATTATAAAAACGCCATCTTCTTTAAGATGCTTTTTCATTATATTTAAAACATTAGGCTTTTCGGTTTCATTTATATAATAAAAAATCTCATTAAAAATAATGACATCATATTTTTTATTGGGTACAAATGAATGAATGTCTTCACAAATAAATTCAGATTTATCAGTCTTAATTTTATTCGCTTTTTTTATGGATACCGAAGAGAAATCCATCCCCAAAAATGAATTATAATTATTATTAGAAATATGTTCAAATAAAATACCTTCTCCGCAACCTAAATCTAATATATCAGGATTGTTTTTTCCGTATTTGTTAATATGTTTTGTTATAGTTTCATATCTAATGCGCTCTCTATCACTTCTTAAACTATTCCAGCGTCCTTTCCTATATTGTTTATTCCATCGTATTTTACGTTGCCAGTTTTTAAATTTGTCTATAGTATTCATAATTGTAATTCGTTCTTTAAATGATAAGTTAGAAAGATATCTAATTTTGGAATAATTAATTCTGGAGTTAACTTTTTGTATAGATTATTGGGGTTACTTTCTATTTTTCTACGTTCCTCAACGGTCATATTATTAAATAAATTAGGTTGCTCTTCAAGTAAATGTATTGAAGTATGAAACGTTCCATCTTCAAAACTTGCCCAATGGTCTTTCATAACATATGGCGAAAAAATAGTATAAGTAGGTTTATTAAGTGCCTTAGCAATATGTACTATACCACCTTCATTACCCACAAGTAAATCACATTTATTCATTAACTTAATAAACCCTCTAATGCTATCTTCATAAATATCTATAATAATCTGTTTTTTATTTTTACATTGTTTATATATGCTAAGTGCATTTTCTTTTTGATGAGGCGCATAATTAAACAATACATTTGCCTTGTAATTAGAAGTAATATTATCTATTAACGCAACAACATACTCGTTAGGCATAGATTTTTGTGGTGTACTCCCAAAAACTCCTAACATGATTGTGGGTAATTGGTTTAGGTTTTGGAGGTTGTATTGGCTTTCTTCTTTTGTAAGATAGATTTTGGGTTTATATGAGATTTCTGAATCTGAGAAATCAAACACGTTTTTTACTAATTTTATACGGTCTTCAATAGCTTTGCCACAGTTTTTGGTTTTTTTCTTATTATAAGGAACATGGTTGGTGTAAAAAGGTAAAAGAGGTTTCTTTCCTTTTTTTAACTCTCCCACACGTATTTTTGCACCAGACAGTAAACAAAGTAGTCTACTTTGAAATTTTCCGTAGGGATCAAAAATAATATCATAATTAGCCTTTTTTATGTGTTTTATCATATTTATTAACCCAGAAAAAGTTTTTAAATGAGTTTCATTTACTTCTATGATATTTGTTACGTTTGGGTTGTTTTGAATAACACCAGCAGTATAGTCGTACACTAGATAATCTATCTGACTATTGGGTAGCTTTTTTTTAATATTATTAGCAATTAAAGAGGCTAATAAAACATCTCCAATACGTTTGTTTTGTATAACTAAGATTTTCTTCATTTATATTGAAGATTCTATTTTTTGTACAAAGTAATTCAAATTCATATTTGA
Source organism: Flavobacteriaceae bacterium (assembly GCA_020627885.1). Lineage (GTDB taxonomy): Bacteria > Bacteroidota > Bacteroidia > Flavobacteriales > Flavobacteriaceae > JAHDGB01. Next base: position 9,745 of record JAHDGB010000016.1, read on the forward strand.
TATATTATTTTATGTTAAATACATATTTTGATGTAAATCTAAAACAAAAATTTATCTTTGAACCTCAATAGTACTAATGATACATCTAGAACTACATCCAGAATACGAATATTTAAGAAAACAAATTGCTGAAATTATTAATACCTATAAAGATAGAGGAGAAAATGTCGTTAAGGGAGAGCGAAATAGTATAAAAAAATTTACAATTAACGAAGAATTAATAAATGTAAAATCGTTTAAAACCCCAAATGTTTTAAATGCCTTTGTATATAAATACATAAGACAAAGTAAGGCTAAACGATCGTATAAACATGCTTTAAAACTTATAGAAAAAGGAATTAATACCCCTTTTCCTATAGGTTATTATGAGGATACACTTATAAGTGGACTTAAATCTAGCTATTATATTAGTAAGCATCTTAATTACGATTTAGATTTTAGAGTACTTAATCATAACCCTAAATACCCAAATAGAAATTACATATTAGAGCAGTTTACCGTATTTTGTTTTAAACTTCATGAAGCGGGCATAAATTTTTTAGATCACTCTCCAGGAAACACTCTTATTATTAAAGTAGCAGAGAAACGTTATAAGTTTTATCTTATAGATTTAAATCGTATGCGTTTTGAGACTATGAATTTTTCAAAACGTATGAATAATTTAAGACGCTTATGGCTTTCTAAACAGATGATTCAAATTATGTCTAAGAGTTATGCAAAACATTACGATAAACCTGAAAATGAAATTTTATCTTTAATGACTATGTATAGTAGAAGGTTTCAGAAAAAAGTAAATTCTAAAAAAATAAGAAAGCGCAGAAAAAAGTAATTTTCAGCGTTTTTTATAAAATTTTTATGGTGGTACGAGTTAAACAGCTACATTGTGTTCACGCAAAGCTTCGTTAAGAGAGGTTTTTTTATTCGTACTTTCTTTACGTTTTCCAATAATTAACGCACATGGGACATTATAATTTCCAGCAGGAAATGTTTTAGTATAGCTGCCTGGAATTACAACGGACCTAGTAGGTACTCTACCTTTTATCTCTACAGGTTCAGTTTGGGTAACATCTATAATTTTAGTAGATGCAGTTAATACTACATTAGCTCCTAATACTGCTTCTTTTTCAATATGAACACCTTCAACAACAATACATCTAGAGCCAATAAAGGCGTTATCTTCAATAATAACAGGTGCAGCTTGTAAAGGTTCTAAAACACCACCAATTCCTACACCACCAGAAAGATGTACATTTTTTCCTATTTGGGCGCAACTACCAACAGTGGCCCAAGTATCTACCATAGTGCCCTCATCGACATAAGCACCTATATTAACATAGCTAGGCATTAATATTGTTCCTCCCGAAATATAAGAACCGTGTCTTGCAACAGCATGGGGAACCACACGAATACCTTTTTCTTTATATCCTTTTTTTAAGGGGATTTTATCGTGATATTCAAAAATTCCGACTTCAAAAGTTTCCATTTTTTGTATAGGGAAGTATAAAACTACAGCTTTTTTAACCCACTCATTAACTTGCCATCCATTAATAGTAGGTTCTGCAACACGAAGCTTACCTTCATTTAATAAATTAATAACCTTTCTAATAGCAGTTGTAGTAGTTTCTTCAGATAATAAACCACGATTATCCCATGCATTTTCAATAATTTCCTGTAATTTTTCCATGTTTTTTTACCTATTAGGATTAATACACTTGTTCTCTAAATTTTCTGCACAAATATACTATGTCTTCTCTATAAATATAGCATATTGTTTAATTGAATTGTGTACTGAAATGGTATATCTAATAATTAAAGTTTAAATTTGCACTAAAATTAAAGATGGCCCGGCTTTTAGCTCTAGATTATGGTAAAGTAAGAACAGGAATAGCTGTAACTGATGAATTACAGATTATAGCATTTGGGTTAACCACTGTGGTTACTAAAGAACTAATTGTTTTTTTGAAAGATTATACCAAAAAAGAAAAGGTAGAAATGTTTATAGTAGGTGAGCCTAAACAAATGAATAATGAAGTAAGCGAGAGTGAGGCTCTAATCGTTCCTTTTTTAAAGCAATTAGAAAAGACGTTTCCTGAAATACCTATACAACGTGTCGATGAGCGGTTTACCTCAAAAATGGCGTTTCAAACTATGATTGATGGAGGATTAAGTAAAAAACAACGAAAAAATAAAGCCCTAGTTGATGAAATTAGCGCAACAATAATTTTACAAGGCTATCTTTATAATAAATAAATATAAGTTTAATGATATTACCTATTGTCGCATATGGCGACCCCGTTTTAAAAAGAAAAGCAACAGAGATTGCTAAAGATTACCCTAAACTAAAAGAGCTCATTGCCAATATGTATGAAACGATGTATGAAGCTAGCGGTGTAGGGTTAGCAGCACCACAAATAGGGGTGTCTATACGTTTATTTATTATAGATGCTTCACCATTTGCTGAAGATGAGGTGCTTGATGAGGATGAAAGGGAACAGCTAAAAGATTTTAAGCATACTTTTATTAACCCAGTAATACTTGAAGAAAGTGGAGATGAATGGGCATTTAACGAAGGGTGTTTAAGTATTCCAGATGTTAGAGAAGACGTATTTAGGCATCCAAACATTAAAATAGAATATTACGACGAGAATTTTAAAAAACAAACGCATGTATTATCGGGGTTATCTGCACGGGTCTTTCAGCATGAATATGATCATATAGAAGGTGTTTTATTTACAGATAAGTTATCTAGCTTAAAAAAACGTTTAATAAAAGGGAAATTAACAAATATTTCGAAAGGTAAAATTAGAGTAGATTACCGTATGAGATTTCCTTTATTAAAAAAGAAGAGGTAAAACAACATAAGATAAAAGAAGTTCATGTATATTTGTTCACCTTTTTAAAAAATAGGTCGTAATTATGGAGTTAGAAAAAATATTATCAATCTCAGGAAAATCGGGATTATATAAATTAGTGGCACAAACCAGAGGAGGAGTTATTGCTCAGTCTTTATTAGATGGTCGGAAAATGTCTGTTGGAATTCAACAAAATGTTAGTGTGCTTAGTGAAATAGCAATATATACCTTAACAGAAGAAAAACCATTGCGAGAAGTTTTTCAATTAATAAAGGAAAAAGAAAAAGGACAACCAACAAGTATAAGTCATAAAGAACCAAAAGATAAATTAGAAGAATATTTTTTTGAAGTTTTGCCTGATTATGATGAAGATAGAGTGTATGCGAGTGATATTAAAAAGGTTGTACAATGGTATAATACCTTGCAAAAAAATGATTTATTAAATTTTGAAGAGAAAGAAAACATTGAAGAAGAAGAATAACCAAATATTAAAATAGAAAAAATCCAGCCATTAGGCTGGATTTTTTGTTTTAAATTACCTTAACAAAAACACATATTATATGACTTCTAGAGAGAATCAATTACAAGCTTTTGAACGTTTACTAAATATTATGGATGAGCTTAGAGAGCAATGCCCTTGGGATAAAAAGCAAACAATGGAAACGTTGCGGCATTTAACTATTGAAGAAACTTATGAATTAGGAGATGCCATTTTGGAAAATGATTTAAATGAAGTAAAAAAGGAGTTAGGAGATTTAATGTTGCATCTAGTGTTTTATTCTAAAATAGCAAGCGAAACGAATATTTTTGATATCGCTGATGTATGTAATGGTATTTGCGATAAACTTATAAACCGACACCCTCATATTTATGGAGATGTTGAGGTTAAAGATGAAAAAGAAGTTGCTCGAAATTGGGAAAAATTAAAATTAAAAGAAGGCCGAGAAAGTGTATTAGAAGGTGTTCCAAAAAGCCTTCCTGCTTTAGTTAAGGCTAATCGTATACAAGATAAGGTTGCAGGTGTTGGCTTTGATTGGGAGCGCCCCGAGCAAGTATGGGAAAAGGTACAAGAAGAAATTGAAGAATTTAAAGTAGAAGTTGAAAAGCAGGATAAAGCAATGATGGAAAATGAGTTTGGCGATGTGCTTTTTTCTATGGTTAATTATGCTCGCTTTTTAAATATAAACCCAGAGAATGCTTTAGAGCGTACTAATAAAAAATTCTCAAGTAGATTTAAGTACTTAGAAAACAAGTCCAAAATGATAGGTAAAGACCTAAAAAACATGACTTTAGAAGAAATGGATGTGTATTGGGAAGAAGCTAAGGAAATGTTAAAAAAATGATTTCTTATGAATCGTATGATCCAAAATATATGTAACCGCGTATATAGTTATATATGACATAATATTCTCAAATAAGATTGGTTAATAGCGAATACAACTTCTTAAATTATGTCATTAGTTATAGATTATTTCTTGTTAGTTGAAACAGAAATAATTGGTTAGTTTAGTTAGGAGCCAAAATCCTGCTTGTTGTAAAACGAGCAGGATTTGGTTTTTTATAAAACGTTAAGTCATCATTAGACAATCTGCATAATCTGCTAAAATATGAATAAGAAGTCCTAGTCCAATTAGACGAACCTTTTTTAGAAATGACACTATTAAATATATAGCTATAGCATAGTAAGAGTGTAGTGGATGAAAATTAATACTACATCTGTTTGGATCAAAAAAAGGAGACGCCAATAAATGGTCAAGATCTATTAACATTCCAAGCATCATTACTATGTAAGCTTTAATCCAATTTTTTTTAAAAAAAAGTAGAGCTACACAAAGAGGTAAAATAAAATGAATTCCATAATGAATAAAAGATTGTAGCATAATTATGGAAGTTGTTGGGCTTCTAAATAAGATAATGCATTTGTACCTTCATTAAATAGCAAATCAAGAATACTTAAATTGTTTATAAAGCCATGTTTATCAATAAAAACTTGTGTGTATTTTTTAAGAGTTTCTACCGATTCTTTTTTAGAATTCACTAAATATCTATAATCTTTTTTATTAGAAACTTCTTTTTCAAAAATTGAAGATTTACTAATATTTAAGTCTAGTTGTAAACAATTACAAGTTGCCTCAAAGCATTTTAAATTAAAATCAAGAAGATACTTCGCTTTCTTTTCGAAAAGCGGTCTTAATTCATCTTCATAAAACTCAAAAAAAGGAGAGGTTTTATAGGCAGATTCTAAAGATTTCCAATGTTGTGATTGCCATTGGAAATCATTATAAATAATGACGTCTTTGTATTTCTGCCTATTTTTTTGAGTGTAAACTACAGGTATACTTAATTGTAATTTACCATTAGCTCCATAAATATAGGTGCGATTTCTGTATGTTTGTTTTTGATAATTATCTTCCACTTCAAATACACTTTCTTTAAATTGTGCAATTACTGCAAATTGTATTATTGATGAAAAATAAGTTGGATGAATTAAACTAGTCATTAAGTATGTTTATTTAACTCAACAATATAAACTAAGCTTTTTTAGCTTTTCGCCATTTACTAAACCCATATAGTAACCCTATAAGAATTAAAACTGGTATAAGGAATGAAGTTGGTTTACCACTACCCCCAACGGTTGTAAATAAACGTTTCCAACGTATTTTATTAAAGCCTTTACCATGAGTATTCCAACTCATCCAAACTAAAACAGGTTTTCCTACCACATGATTAAAAGGAACATAGCCCCAAGCTCTGGCATCTAATGAATTATTTCGGTTATCTCCCATCATCCAATAGTAGTTTTGTTTAAAAGTATAGGAGTTGGCAAGTTTTCCATTAATTAGTATTTGATTTCCCTCATAGCCTATAGTGTTACCCTCGTATTCTTGAATAATACGTTTATAAAGTGGTAAAACTTCTAGGTTTAATGGCACAGTTTTTCCAGCTTCAGGAATATATATTGGGCCAAAGTTATCAGTATTCCAGTTATAATTAGAATCATGTGGGAAGGTATTCGGATTTCTTTGCCCTTTTTCTTGTTTCATTCGTGTTACCTTCCCAACGTTTGGATGGTTTTTAAAAGCTTCTAGTGCATCATCTGTAATTGCAGGAAAATAGTATTGCCGTTGCTCTTTCATGTAAAAAGGAGCATCAGTAATACCATATCGTTCTGCTAAAAACTTATTGCTAAAAGTATTTTTTTTAGGCTCTACTATATAAGAAAACTGTAATTTTGCACGTTCTGGTAGTGCATTTTGTTTTCCATTAATATAAACATAACCATCTCTAATTTCAAGAGAATCTCCAGGTATACCAACACAACGTTTTACTAAGTTTGTTTTCTTATCGATAGGCTTATAGTAATTACGATTTGGCTTAAAATCGTTCATGTCTAATAAAGTATCTGCCGGCTGGTTGAAGACTACAATTTCGTTACGATCAATTTTTTCAAACCCAGGGATTCTTAAGTATGGTAATTGCAGTTTATTTAACCAGGATGTCTTTCTTTTTTCAAAACGATCACTAAATAAGTAAGATTTTTTATTTGTTAGTGGTATAGAATCATGAACCATAGGCAGGCCAACTGTGGTCTGTGGTACACGTGCTCCGTAATGAAACTTACTTACAAATAAAAAATCACCAACTAAAAGTGTTTTTTCTAGAGAAGAAGAAGGAATTACAAAGGGTTGAATAAAATAGGTATGTACAATAGTTGCAGCTACTATTGCAAATAGAATTGAGCTTATCCAATCTCCTAATTCTGTTCTAGGTTTTAAATCACGTTCTTCTATGTAGTTAATATCTGTAGCGATATAACTTAAATAAAAATTATAAAAACCTAAAGTTAAAATGGCTAACCAGGTGTCTAAAGTTGAATTTTTACCAAAACTTCTAGCAGTTTCCACCCAAATTACAGGAAACATAATAAGGTTTACTATTGGCAGAAACAATAAAATAGTCCACCATTGTGGTCTATTAATTATTTTCATTAAAATAACAGCATTATATACAGGAACAAAAGCTTCCCATGCTTGTCTTCCAGCTTTAATGTATAATTTCCATGTTGCAAGTCCGTGTAAAACTTGAATTATTAGAAAAAATACAAACCATTGTGTAAGTGTCATATATGTGATTTTTTATAACTTCTTTGACTAATTTAGCAGTGTTAGATCATAAAGTGTTAACAAATGTTACAATTTTATTTGAACTTAACTAATGTTTAACATCTATTTTAGGTTCAAAACGTCTCGCATTGTATAAACGCCTTTTTTATTTATAATCCATTCAGCAGCAACGATGGCTCCAAGAGCAAACCCTTCTCTATTATGGGCTTCATGAGTTATGTTTATAGTATCAATATTATTTTTATATTTTATGCTATGAGTTCCTGATACTTTAGGTACTCGTTTAGCTTTAATAGTTATTTTACCTGTTTCATTTTCGTTTAATTTCCAGTCGTCATATTTTTCATTTTCATTTATAATATCCTTAGCTAAAGATATAGCAGTACCGCTTGGCGCATCTAATTTTTCTGTATGGTGAATTTCTTCTATACTTGCTTTATATTGGTTTAAAGAAGCCATCATTTTTGCAAGCGTTTTATTAAGCTCAAAAAAAATATTTGCACCTAAACTAAAGTTAGAAGCATAAATAAAAGCACCATTTTTATCATTACAAAGGCTTACCATATTTTGATAGCTTTTTAACCAGCCTGTTGTTCCGGAAATTATAGGGATGTTATTGTTTAAACAATTTGTAATATTATTAACTGCTGCATTAGGGATACTAAAGTCTATAGCGACATCGGCTTTAATAATTTCATTTCCTGAGGTTTTAGATGTTTTTAATACAATAGTATGGCCACGGCTTAAGGCAATTTTTTCAATTGCTTTTCCCATTTTTCCATAACCTAATAGTGCAATATTCATTTATCGTTAAGGTGTTTTAAAACTGAAAATTAAACGTAAGCCCCATGTTTCCGGTGTTATCTAATTCATTGACCTTATAATGGGGCTTTAATGATAGTTTATCATCGACATTAAATTGGAGCAAATGGGCATCTACATTAGCATCTATAATATTTAGAGCATATAACCCTACAGTTACCAACAGTGCTAATTCCTTATTTCTTCTATACAACTTTTGGGCATGAATAAGACCATCATTTGTAATGAAGCGGTCGTTCGTATTAAATTCATCGTCAGTAAACCCTGCTAAACGTCTTTTGTATGCGTTACGATAACGATTGTATTGATTATTGTTATTTATATAAAAATAAACGCCACTTCCTATTGCAGCATATACAATAGGAATTTTCCAATAACGTTTGTTATATGCTTGTCCTAATCCTGGTAGTATTGCCGAGTAAAAAGCGGCTTTAGCAGGAGCCAAAGGATTTGCAGGTCTTCGGCTTTTTTTTTCTGTATCTATATTTAATTTAAGAGCATCACCAAGAGCATCTTTTTTTTCTTTAGAAGATTCAGAGTCATTTGGATTAGGTTTATTCTTTTGGGCAATGGCAGTGTAGCATAAAAATCCAAAAATAAAGAAAAAAATGAGCTTTTTATTTAGCACTTTCTACTAGTTTTTTTATGCGATTAAAATCTTCTTCAGAATGGAAGGGAATCATAATTTTTCCTTTACCATTACTAGAAACTTTAACATCTATTTTATGCCCAAAATATTCTGAAAATTCTTTTACTCCTTTTTTTATAAATTTTGGTAACTCATCTGGAGTATTTTTCTTAGGAATTAATATTTCTCTTGTAGAATTATAATTTTTAACAAGAGCTTCAGTTTCTCTAACTGATAATTTATTAGTAAGAATTTTTTCGTAAATCTCTATCTGAATTGTCTGATCTTCAATATTAATAATAGCACGACCATGCCCCATTGAAACAAAGCCATCTCTCATTCCAGTTTGAATAATTGGGTCTAATTTTAGTAAACGAAGATAATTTGCTATTGTAGATCGTTTTTTTCCGACACGCTCACTCATTTGTTCTTGAGTGAGTTGGATTTCATCAATTAAACGTTGGTATGATAATGCAATTTCTATTGGGTCTAAATCTTGGCGTTGGATATTTTCAACCAATGCCATTTCTAAACTTTCTTGGTCGTTTGCAATACGAATATATGCAGGGATGGTTTTTAACCTTAAAAACTTAGAAGCCCTATAGCGGCGTTCTCCAGAAACTAACTGGTATTTATCGAAATTTAATTTACGAACTGTTATAGGTTGTATTACACCTAATTCTTTAATGGAGATAGCTAGTTCTCTTAAAGAATCTTCATTAAAATTTGTTCGAGGTTGGAAAGGGTTGACTTCAATAGAGTCTAATTCTAACTCTACAATATTTCCGATTACTTTATCTGCATTTTTATCTTTTACAGATTGTATATCATTATTTGGGTCTTTCAATAAAGCCGAAAGCCCTCTACCTAAAGCCTGTTTCTTAGTTGCCTTCGCCATATTTAGGGGTTTTTATTTATAATTTCTTTAGCTAAGCTTAAATAATTTATTGCGCCTTTGCTTCCTGCATCATAATTAATAATACTTTCTCCATAACTAGGAGCTTCACTTAAGCGTACGTTTCTTTGTATAATGGTTTGAAAAACCATATCGCTAAAATGTTTTTGAACTTCTTCTACTACTTGGTTCGATAATCGCAAACGCGAATCGTACATAGTAAGCAATAAGCCCTCTATATCTAATGCGTCATTATGAATTTTTTGAACACTTTTAATAGTGTTTAATAGCTTGCCTAAACCTTCTAATGCAAAATATTCGCATTGAATAGGAATTATTACCGAATCTGCTGCTGTTAAAGCATTAAGGGTTAACAAACCTAAGGAAGGAGCACAGTCTATTAAGATAAAATCATAGTCGTCTTTTATATTTTCTAATGCTTTTTTTAGCATATACTCGCGTTGTTCCTTATCTACCAATTCAATTTCGATAGCGACAAGATCAATATGAGCAGGGATAACTTCTAAATTAGGAGTTTCAGTTTTTACAACAGCTTCTCTTGCAGTACTGGCGTGCTCTAATAGCTGGTAAGTTCCTATTTCGACAGCTTCTACATCTATACCTAATCCAGATGTGGAATTCGCTTGAGGGTCGGCATCTATAAGTAATACTTTTTTTTCAAGAACACCTAAAGAAGCGGCCAGGTTTACCGAGGTAGTTGTTTTACCAACACCTCCTTTTTGATTTGCAATTGCAACGATTTTACCCATTAAATGATTTGGTTTAATTACGTGTAAAAATACGATTATTTATGGGTTTTGAAAAAGGAAGTTGTTAACAGTTGGTTAAAGTTGAAATGTTAGTGATTTACTTATGCCTTATTGGTTAACAATGAAAGAATTAATTGAAAATATTTAGTGCTCATTTTGCTGCCGTTTTTGTAGTAAATCTGTGTATCACTATTGGTATTATAATAGCAATTAAACTAAGTATATTAGAATATAAGGTTCTGCCTACAAACCCCATAATTATAATACATAAGCCACATAATGATAAAATAATTTTATGTTCTTTTTTTTCAGAAGAGAAACTGTTTATTATATATAAAGCTCCTAAAAGGCTAAATAAAACTTTATAAATTGTAGTTTTTATCAGTGGGTTATAATCTATAAACCATGATGTAATGAAAATTAATAGAGCAATTAAGAAGGATATAGTGATTATAGGAATAAGCTTTTTTTTCATTTATTCATCAATCAAAATATCTAAAATAGTAATAGCTGCATCACTAATTTTTGTTCCAGGACCAAAAACTGCCACTGCTCCTGCATCAAATAAATATTGATAATCTTGTTTTGGTATAACGCCTCCAACTATTACCATAATATCTTCTCGTCCATATTTTTTTAATTCTTCTATTACTTGAGGAACTAATGTTTTATGTCCTGCAGCTAGAGAAGAGACTCCTAAAATATGAACATCGTTTTCTACTGCTTGTTTAGCAGCTTCTTGCGGGGTTTGAAATAGCGGGCCAATATCTACATCAAAGCCCACATCGGCATAACCAGTTGCAACCACTTTAGCACCACGATCATGGCCATCTTGCCCCATTTTCGCAATCATAATTCGAGGTCTACGACCATCTTGTTCTGCAAAAATATCTGCTAACTCTTGGGCTTTTTTAAAGGAGCTATCGTCTTTTATTTCTTTACTATACACACCGGAAAATGATTTTATTTGTGCTTTATAACGACCAAATTCTACTTCTAAAGCATCACTAATTTCGCCTAATGTAGCGCGCTCTTTAGCGGCAATAACTGCTAAGGCTAATAAGTTTTTCTCACCAGTCTTAGCGGCTTCAGTTAAATTTGATAAAGCTTGGTTAACTTTTTCAGTATTTCTTTCAGCTTTAATTTTATTTAGTTGGTCTATTTGTTGTTTCCTTACCGTTTGATTATCGACCTCTAATATGTGTAATGGGTCTTCTTCCTCTAATACATATTTGTTAACTCCAACAATAATATCTTGACCAGAATCTATTCGTGCTTGTTTACGTGCGGCAGCTTCTTCTATTCTTAGTTTAGGAATACCAGCTTCTATGGCTTTTGTCATACCACCTAAGTCTTCAACTTCCTCTATTAATGACCATGCTTTTTTTGCAATATCATCTGTTAATTTTTCTATGTAATAACTTCCTGCCCAGGGGTCAACTGTTTTTGTAATGTGCGTTTCTTCTTGCAGGTATATTTGTGTATTTCTAGCTATTCTTGCCGAAAAATCTGTTGGTAATGCTATAGCTTCGTCTAAAGCATTGGTATGTAGGCTTTGTGTCCCTCCAAAAGCAGCAGCAGCTGCTTCAATTGTAGTGCGTGCAACATTATTAAAAGGGTCTTGTTCGGTTAAGCTCCAACCACTAGTTTGGCAATGTGTCCTTAATGCTAAAGATTTTACATTTTTAGGATTAAATTGCTTAACTAATTTAGCCCAAAGCATCCTAGCAGCTCTCATTTTTGCAATTTCCATAAAGTGATTCATCCCTATAGCCCAAAAGAATGAGAGTCGTGGTGCAAAAGTATCTATATCCATACCTGCTGCCAACCCTTTTCTAATGTATTCTAAACCATCAGCTAATGTGTATGCTAACTCAATATCGCATGTGGCACCAGCTTCTTGCATATGATAACCAGATATGCTAATACTATTAAACTTTGGCATGTTATTACTGGTATACTCAAAAATATCCGAGATAATTTTCATAGAAGGTGTAGGCGGATAAATGTAAGTGTTACGCACCATAAATTCTTTTAAAATATCATTCTGTATGGTTCCTGCTAGTAATTCGGGTTTTACGCCTTGTTCTTGAGCTGCTACTATATAAAAAGCCATAATTGGTAACACTGCACCATTCATGGTCATAGATACTGACATTTTATCTAGTGGAATTTGGTCGAAGAGCACTTTCATATCTTCAACAGAGTCTATTGCTACACCAGCTTTACCAACATCTCCAACAACTCTTTCATGATCACTATCGTAACCGCGGTGAGTTGCCAAATCAAAAGCTACAGATAATCCTTTTTGACCAGCGGCTAAATTACGACGATAAAAAGCGTTGCTTTCTTCAGCAGTGCTAAAGCCAGCATATTGTCTTATAGTCCATGGCCTACGAACATACATCGTACTGTATGGGCCACGAAGGTTAGGTGCTATTCCAGCTACAAAATTGAGGTGTTCTAAATTTTGAACATCTTTTTTGGAATAATTAGATTTTACTACAATATCTTCAGCAGTAAGTTGCGTTGTAACTTCTAATTCCTGGTTTTTTGTATTTGATTTTAATGTAGTATGTTGAAAATTTTTTCTCATTAATTAATGATTATGTCCAGCATGTGGGTCTTTTTCTTCAATTTTTGGTGTTACTTTATCGGTACTTCCTGGAGTAGAATTTGTTTTTGGTGTTTTATTAAAATCTACTTTGCTTTTAGGTTTATCGGCGACTTTCGTTAAATCGATATCATACATACCTTTATAGTAAAACTCTAAAGCAGCATATGTCGCTAAATATTTATCTGTTAACATATTTCTTGATATAGCTGTTAGTGGGGGAATAATTATATCTTGCCTTAAACTATTTGTAGATAATAAAGCATTAAAAGTGGTTTTAAATCCTTTATCTTTAATATTCGAGGAAATACATTTTATAACTTCATTTTTTGAATTTAATATATTTCCATTACTATATATAGAGCCTTCATTTTTTAAGGCTTCAAATATTTTAATGGTTTGCGGGGATATCATTTTTAAATAAGGAATTTTCTTATTTCTAGCTGCAGCCATAAACGCAGAGTAAGCTCTTCTTAAATCAGGTTTGTTAGATGAATAATGTTCTGTTATGTCTGCTTCAAAACTATAGACCGCTTCTTTAAGAAGAACTTTATTAGGTATTTCGCATGTTAATAATTCTGGTTTATCGTTATAAATATAGTCTAAGCTTGTTTGAGATCCTTTTTTACAACTGGCTAATACAAAAATTGAGACAAACAAGATGGATTTTAGTGCTGTTTTCATTTCTTTAATATTTAAATTTGTGGTTATTTTTTATTTCGATATAAATTTAAAAAGATTTACTTTCTGTTTTTAATCTTTCTTGCTCTAATTGTTCGGCTAAACGTTTTTCAATAATAGGTTCTATTAATGTTTTTCGAGGTCTTATTTTTACAAAGGGGTATAATTCCAGTTCATTTTTCATTATGTCATTTTCATTAGGGTGTTTGTTAGTGCCTAATAAAATAATATTTTCTGTATCAAACTCTTTTTGTTCTTTTTTAGCACTTTCTTTAATTTTTCTCTGAATAACCCCTTCTTTTAGTTGTTTTAAAAACCCTCCGTTTTTTTCAATGTCTTTAAACAATAATAAAGCTTTTTCGGCTAATTGTTTAGTTAAATATTCAATATAATAACTACCATCTGCAGCATTCGTAACGGCGTTAAAATAACTTTCGTTTTTTAAAATAAGTAACTGATTTCTAGAAATGCGTTCTCCAAACTCATTGTCTTTATGGTAAATAGCATCATAAGGCAGGTTACAGATAGTATTAGCACCTCCAAGTATTGCACTCATGCATTCTGTTGTCGTACGTAACATGTTGGTGTTGTAATCGTATAATGTTTTATTTCGTTTTGTAGGAGTGGCAATAATTTCACAAATAGAAGTACAATCATATTCTATCGCTAAAGTATTCCATAGTAATCTTAATGCTCTTAATTTTGCAATTTCGAAAAAATAATTAGTACCTACAGAAACATTAAAAACAACTTTACTAACAGAAGATTCGTTACAAAATATTGAATTTAGTTTTTTTGTTTGGCTAATATGATTTAAATATTCATTCGCATGTGAAATACCATAAGCTAACTGCTGAATTATTGTGCTTCCAGAGTTTTGATATAACACAGTATTTATACTAAATTGTTTAGTGTTTTCTAGATATGTATTTAATTGATTATGGTCTTCTTTTATGTTTTTGTACCAGTTGCCATTTTTTGCAAGATGACCAATTATGTCTATAGAAAAAGTGTTATTAGATACAAGGTCATTATTGAATTGTTTTATATATTCGCTAGATAAAAACTGAAAGTTAAAATGTATTTTAACTTTTGAATTATCAATATTCTTCATTAATTCATTAACAACTATTGTATCTTCAGAAATTATAAAAACAATACTTTCTGCCCCACGTTTTATTGCATCTATAGCTTTAGCGTTAGATTTTTTGGCATTAGTGACAAAAATAGTTTGTCCTACTAACCATGAATTTGTGTTGGGAGGTATAGAAAAATCAAGATCTATTTCGTCACTATGATAAAATGGTTTTACATCAATACCTTCATTTGTTTTCCAAATTAGAGTATCGTTATAATCTGCACCTTTTAGGTCTACTTGAATTTTTTGTTTCCAAGCCTTAGCTGAAACAGGATCAAATTCATTAAACAAACTATTATCCATCTTTTAATTTATGCTATCTTGATATTCAATAATAAAAATTTCTTCATTTTTTTGTTTCATATAATAGGTTTCTCGAGCAAATTTTTCTAGACCTTCGTCGTTTCTCAATTCTTTTAAAACTGTATTATCTTTTTTCATTTCTTTTCTATAATATTCTTTTTCTGCTTCCAATTTATTCATTTCATTATTTAATTCTCTATGAATTAGAAGTGAATTTTTATCAAAAAAAATCATCCATATTGTAAAAATAATAAGAATTATAATGAATATATTTTTAAAATAACTAAGCATAAACTTACATTAAATTTTGTGACCACAATTTAAGTATTTAGAAGCTATTTATTAGTTCGAATGCTTGAAACTTCTTCAATAGTTATCAGCACTTAAATTTTTAACACTATTTGTAAAGTGAAGGTGTCGTATTGTATTTGAATCTATGTTATAAATGGTTTTGGTGATATATAGTATAACAAATAATAAACATGATAGATTTTTAATTTACATATTATTATTGTTTGTTATTATAGAATAAGCACTATATTTGCAGTTCTAAAATCTGAGTATTTAGAAAAGATAACTATTCGGGGTGTAGCGTAGCCCGGTTATCGCGCCGCGTTTGGGACGCGGAGGTCGCAGGTTCGAATCCTGCCACCCCGACTACATTAATAAAATAAAATCAAAAATGAAAGCTTGGTAGAGTGTTAACTATCAAGCTTTCTTGATTTTTGGTGTTAAAAAAGGGATCATTTCTAAAAGTTGTGTGTGAATTGATATAGGAACGAGATCTTTGCCTTAAAAAGTAGAGCTTGGTTTCATATTATTGTTTTACTTGAATTATTATTATTATTATTATG
Organism: Flavobacteriaceae bacterium; assembly: GCA_020627885.1. Classification (GTDB taxonomy): domain Bacteria; phylum Bacteroidota; class Bacteroidia; order Flavobacteriales; family Flavobacteriaceae; genus JAHDGB01. The sequence continues at coordinate 25,426 of JAHDGB010000016.1, forward strand.
CATTTTAATATTACTAAACACGTGACCAAAGACGGATTACTTCATTTATATTTTTTAAGAGAAGAATAATATTCCAGAAGAGTTTTTATCT
>JAHDGB010000017.1 GCA_020627885.1 Flavobacteriaceae bacterium
CCCTCATATTTACCGTAATTAGAATATAATTGATTCAATGACTGCATACCACATATAATACAAGCCCCATATTTTCTCCCTTCTGACATTAAAGTAGAAAGTGCAGGCAACTTACCAAGTGAATTAAGTTCATCAATTACAAACCATACTCTCCTGTCTTCCTGAATTCCGATGTCAAGCAATTGGCATAAAGATAATTCAGTAAGGCAGGCTATAAGACTCTGTGTTAAATTTCTAGAACTAGGTTTTGTAGCTAAAAAAAGCCAGGCATTAGATCCTGATTTGATATTCTGAAAATGCTTTTTTAGAGAAAAGCTTCCAAGTTCTGAGTTATTTGATAAATAATTTAACGGTTTTGTACTTGTTGTAAGTACTGATAATATTGAACTAGCTACATTCTTATTATCATCTGCTAAATATCTAGCAGCAGTAGTATCCTTGAGCTTTTTTTGTAATTCTTTAACATTGCCATTAGCTACCATATATCGCAATGCTTTTATATTTAGGTTATCGTTATTTACTAAATATTCTACACAAGAATTAAATACAGATTCTGCTGATTGCTCCCAAAATGGATCAGAACTTAAACTGCTACGTTGCCTATTAAAACCAAATAATATTTTTGAAAACCTTTCTAACTCTTCTAGATTAGAACAATCAGTCCAAAAATCCCAATCCCTAGATCGTGCATCAAAAGGATTAAAAATAATGTCTCCACGTTCTGGATTATAATATTTAGCGATCATTTCTCCTGTATTATCAATGACTATTGCAGGTTGGTTCTTTTGTTCTATCTGAGGCAATATATTGTGTATTAAATTAGTCTTTCCAGAACCTGTAGACCCTGTTACTAGAAAATGCTGAGTTTCTTTATCTTTAACTAGCGGCATATTACCTATGACAAAATCACTCGCTTTAGCCATGTTATGCAAAATCTTTCTAACCTCTTTTGCTGTAAGTATATGATTATCACCTTCTTTTGCCTTCTCTTCTTTAAGCTTTTTACCAAAATTACTCCACAATAAAGATACTATAGTAAAAACCATAAAGGTGATAATCCAGGACCAAAATAATATTGTTACAACTAGGTTCATAGCCCTATCATTTGCTTTTCTAAACTGATAAGAATATTTAATTTTCCTGGGATCAATATTTATTGCCCAAACTCCCTCTTTAGTATTTGCATTAATAAAAGTGACGTAATTTGGTCTATTACCAATATAGTAACGAAAATCATTCATAAGCTCATCAAAACCATCTGCAAGCACCGCTTTACGATAAGAATATGCAGACTGCCAATCTAGTGCTTTAAGTTCCTTGTTGTGTATTAAAGAAGCAGCGATAATCCCTATTAACAAAGCAACGTAAATCGTTCTGGAAAATACCTGCCGAAACATTCTTACTTTATGTAGAAAGACTTGACCACCGCCTATGAAATTATTGATCATATTCCTTTTTTAATATTTTATCAAAAATCTTGATCTTTTGAGTATTATTTTGTTCACCTTCGGCAAGAATCATATAATCACCAAAATCCGCCTTTCCTTTTTTGTATTTAGCAAGACAAGATAATGTCTGTCTAATTATCACCATAATGACTCCACATCCTTAAGATTTTGATTCTCTTATTTTTTATATCTACCTCATAAAATAATCTATGTTTTAAAGTAATTCTTCTTGAATATAACCTTAAATAACTTCCTCTTAACTTCTTATAGGGAGGTGGGTTAGTAAAAGGATCTATTTTTAGTATTTCTAATAAGGCGATTACTTTATTCTGAATAACAGAATATTTAGCCTTTTTATAATCGTTCTTAGCATCACGAGTATAATAAATATCGTACATACTTAATCTTCCAGACTAGTCAAACAATCATCATAATCAGTGTTTAATCCTTTTAATAAAGAATCACTTAGTTTTTTGTTACCAGCTACATATAAGGTTTCTTCTATATCCTCCCAATCTTCTCCTGATATTAAAACCGCTGTATTTCTTTTACCCTTGATAATTGTTGGTTCGTGACTTTCTGCCGCCTGATCAATGAGTCTATATAGTTCTTTTCTTGCCTGACTTGCTATTAAATGTTGCATATAATTCCTATTATTTTACTATAATTGTTCGTTATTACATAAATAACAGTACCATATTAAGTACCGTTTGTATAGCTATTCCTGTAATTATTTGATAATTTCTTGGTAAATTTCACTACTCATAAATTACACCTGATTACCGCTCTTATAAACTTACTCATACATGTACATAAACTATATTTCTAACCAGCATAAAACTACTTTACGAGAATATTTCTGATTATGCTTAGAAGAGGCTGAGTGATAATATCTTACAGCCTTGTGCCAAGTACCGTGCTGTTTCTTTAACTGAGCCAATAGCTTGGCTGCATAATTGAGATTATTTTCTAATAAAATCATAGACTCAATAGTTTTAAAATTATTTTTATGCCATTTAAAATTAATTTGAGCTATTCCTATATCAATATTTGTAATATTAGATATTAGAGCCTTTTTAATAGCTAATAATGCAGTCTCTTTGCTTTTCGGAAATATCGAATTTCCATTAATATTTAAAGCCAGAGGCTCTAGATTTGATTCGATCTTGGCTATTGCTAACAATAACCCACCTGGGATATTATATTTCTTCTCATTCTGACTAATAGTAGTTAGTATTTCTTCTCTGGTTTCAGCATATGTAGTATTTGCCGATATTAAAAAGATAACACCCCCAAAATACTTAAGGATTAGTTTGGCTATAAACTGTAATTTTGTTATAATAATATTAATTAGTTGGCGTAAACCAATATAAAAAGAGAAGTATATAATGCAAGATTTTACCAAATCATATAAAGCTAAAAATGATAACTCAACCTTAGTAGACAAACAGAAGAAATGGCTAACCAAAGATCGATTTTGGACTTTTGTCTTTTGGTTCGGTATGAGTTTTGGATGTTCAATTACCTCAATAGTTTCTGGATTTGGAAAAAAGACACAAGTTTTTTCATACTGGTCTCCTGTTTTATTCTGGTTGACTTTACTAGGTATACCTTTGATATTAAAAATCTTTAATAACACTAAATTCATTAAGCCTCTAACTTTTACAAATAGCGAAGGATACATACTTACCGAAGAACAAAGACCATATTTGTTTATGTATATGATTTTTGCTGGTTTACCAACTGCTTTTGTGGTGGCAGAGATGATTTTACCTAGAGCAGCTGAAAATTTTATAACAGCACTAATTCTGTTTATATGCACTTTCGCTCCTGTAAGCTTATATTTTATATATAAAAATTGCCCTATTTCTATTTTATTTAATCGTAAGTTTTGGACAATAGAAGGTAATCCTAATGTTGCTCGTTTAAAAACACTTGTTAAAATTATCAAAGATGATTGATTATATTTTGTAACCACATTTCTGATTTTACTTGTTTTTTGGATCAACATATTGAGTACCTTTTTTTGGTTGATCAATATCAGGATTTTTATCTAGATTAAAAGAATCCATAATTGATTGAATTTCTCTGGAGTTAAAAATATCATCACTAGGCGGCTTATATGGTTTAGCTATTGGATCTCCTAAATCTAAACCCTCTGGATTAAACTGCGTCACTTCTTCTGGTTCTGGCCGTCCTAATCCCCACCCAGCACTACCTAATGTTACAACGTTACTTGCACCACCTATCGCTCTGCTAATTTTTCCTCTACCAATCCTATTTTTCTCATGCTCATCAATTTGCCCCTGTTTGGCCTCTTGAGTATTAGTAATTGTTTGCTTATTTAATTCAAATTCATCCTCATTTTGCTGATATTTTGTATCATGCTCATTCTTAATTTTCTCCCCTGTAACATGTAATTCATTGGTTATCTTGTCTTTGTCTGTCTCAATATTATTATCTCTTGCAAACTGATCTCTTTTTATACCAATAGTAGGATCTATTTGGTTAGCTTCTATAAATTTATTAACATTATCCGAGTTTCTAATTAGGTTACCCCGATTATGAATTTCATTAAATTTATCCTGATATTGTTTGGACGTTAAATCCTTAAATGCTGCTTTTGCTTTATCCGTTCCGGTCGATACTGCTTCATTAGCAGCTCTAGCACTGCCACCATAGAGTTTTTGATAGTAATCAACCGTCTCTTGGTACATATCCTTGGACATTTCACCTGAATGATTTTTCGCATAATTTATGGTCTCATTATGCGAATCTATTTTATTTTTATGTTCAGCAATTGATTTATCAAGTCTCTCTACTTCTTGATAACTCTCTCTCATAGAATCCTGACTATTTTTATCAACACCTATACTTTCTAAATAAGCACTTTGTTTACCAACTCTCTCTGTATTAGAACTTCTTTCTCCTGTACCAATATCTGTTGAAACTTCATTAGAGATAGAATCAGATTGTGAACTACTATTACTAGCGGATACTTCACCTCCTGCAGACACACTCACTCCTATTCCTAAAAATTTAAGTCCACCAGATGCCTCAGTTGATGCATAGGCTTTAGCATTTTGTTCCCAACTATAATCATTACTGCTATTAAGTTTATCAATTGCTTGTAAATGCTCATGTATTTCCCTACCTTGTTCAGTAGAAGTATCAATATTATACCCATTATCAGTTTTAGTATGCTGCATAATACTATACATTGCTGATGCTTCTTCGGCATGTAATTTTTCTTGAGCTATAGTTCTTGCAGCGGTCTCAGAGTGCATATTTTGAGTCTCATATCTTACCGCTTCATCGTTGCTCATCGCCCAACCCGAACCCATACGATAATTAGATTCTCCAGTAGAAGCGCTTTGTCCAGCCCCACCAAAATATAATGCCTTACCACCAGAAGTGATCATCTCTGTACTGCCATCAGACATCATAGAACGTGCAGAACCGCTAACATATTGCATACTACTATCATGTTTGTTGCTTGAGACGTTATCACTGTTGTAATTACGTATGCTTTCATTATCCCAACTACGAGAGCCACTAGCTTTCTCACCTGCCATAATTGCAGATGCACTATTTGCCGTAGACATAATTGATCCGGCTAAATGTATAAATCCGCCTTCGCCCATCCTAGTTATCCAAAATGATAAGAATGGTATCATTAATTTAAGATTTGCAGCAGTTGATGCGATAGCGTCAAATTTCTTAAGTTCGGTAGACCAAGAGCTATAACTCACTATAGTAGATGGCTGATAAGCAAAATCTATAATCATATTTAGCATAGAAAATAATGATGGCCATAATGCTAGTGAGAATGCCGCTGTAATCCAGCTGCGATATTTACTTATTCCTCCAGATACTATTAATAATGGAAATAAGAAAATAAATGCTCCATAAATAATTACCTTCATTACAGCAAGTGAACCTGTTAGGGTCTTTTCAGCCAAATCTCCAGATATTAACCCCCCAGCTTCATTATGAAGTTGGGCTTTAGCAGCGGAATATTTACCACTTCTATAGCTATTTATTGCATTTATCATCATATTATGCTTTAAAAGAGCATCAACACTACTATTATTGCCATATAAAGTTTTGATTTGAGCTTTTATATTGTTATTCAAGGCTCTTGTACCAAGATTATATTTCTTACCCTCACCTGCACCTTTAAACTTCCATGACCAGGAAGTAATATTTAAACCAATAGCTTCATTAAATTTCTTCTCAAAATATGGGACTGCATCCCTACATTTTGGATGTGGACTTACCCTAACTCCATTTTTAATCATTGGAGTTCTGGTAAATGTTCCTGCACGCTTGGCAATTAAACCCCACATATCTTCGCTTGCAACCAACTCCTCCTTAGTAAATTGTTTACCAATCATTGAAGGCAATATAACGCAACGCTCTATAAAATTAGACATATTACTGATAAACTCAGGATCCCTTACCTTAGCTCTCAATACTTCCTTTTGGAGCCTTGCACCAAACACGCTACCATAATGATAATAATTATGTGCAGAACTACTATCTACTAAGCTAAATACTTGCTCAAAACCAGCTGTTAATATATGACCAAAATTCTCAATTATACCAATGGGTAGAGCAAAAGCTAATGGAATATTATCAACACGCCAATAATGTTTTTCAACATTATCCTTTACCGTCATCGTTGTGACAGGTAGTAATAAAACGTGAATAAATATTATCATGCCCAGTACTTTCCTGATGCTCTGCTTTAATTGATCGTTAGACTCAGCTCCTGCTATCTGCAATGCATAAACAAGACCAGTAAACAAAGCAACTGTACTAATTACGGTTGTATAAAACGTTGAATTTCTAAACATCGCAATCCCTTGCAATGTATGATAGATAATTTCTGAATAACCGTATGAATATATAGTCAAATCTAGCATAATTATCTCTACCTACTCCTGATTATGATTATTAAAAAAATCTTCAAATTTTTGATTAAAATATCTTCGATCTTGATGCAGACGTGCCTTGCTTTGTGAAATAATATCGTATCTTTTAAATGCAGTATGCTTATACTCAGCCAAAAGACGCATAGTACTTCTTGTTTCTTGTTCAAAAGCCTTGATTGCACTACCATCGGCAATTTGCGCAAAAGCTAGTTCACCAACAGCCTCTTGTACTTCCTGTAGCAAAGTAGCTAAATAACTTGTAACTACATCAAAACATAGAGCTTCAATAAATTCAGCTTGGCTAAGAGATACGTTGGCTCTATTGGAATAAATACTTAGATCCATTTCAATTTTAGCAATTAGAGGTAGGGAGGATAGAGCTACTAATGTTTCTTCATCATCACTTAACTCTCCCTCATTGTTATAGACTTTACTAACCATTGATTCAATCAAGCTAGATATTCGATCATACAAAACTAAATCCTTCTTCACCTCAGCAGGTACTATTGTTGGGTTTAAACATTGACTAGCCTCATCACATTTATAAAGTTTGACTTCATTGGCACCAGCCCCACCGACACCCATAAAATCCTTAATTAAATCTCTGTTAATTAAAGACTTTTTATGAATTACCGATTGCTTTCCCTTCTCGTCCTTAGTACCAATAACAGTACCTGAAATACTCATCAGTAATTCTTTTAACTCATTATCATCAGAACTTGAACTAGTCTTCTTAGATAAAGCTTTCCAAACAATATTAAAATTATCTCCTAACTGAGATTCTAATTCTGGAGTTTTAGTTACATCTCGACCATCATCTTCTTTAGACCTGGTAGCATAATCAGATGCATCTTTACCTTCACCATTTAATACCATATCTGCTTGCCTTGTAGCTCTAGCCCCTGCAGCTATTCTAGAAGCAACACCATCAACAAGCTTAGTCATATCTTCACAATCGGTTTTAGCTATTCCATTAATCCAATCAGCCTTAGCGTCCAACCACTCCATCAAATCTTGACATGGTGGACAGAGAGTTTTTATAGCCATCATACCACCGTAAGTAATAGCATTCTGCACCAGGCCCTTTAGGTGATTCATTAACTCTGCGCCCGAGACCATACTGACACCACCACCAAATATTTCAAATTGAGCTCCACATGGTAAACCGCCCATACTACAACTAGGAGCCTGTGCATGTATTAATTGCAGACCCGGTTCTGCTGGAGTTTTTATAACTACCGATCCACCAGTAATATGGCCAGCCTCTTGCTCTTTTACAATAGCTCCTTTGGTTACATTGCTCATAGTTCCACTAGGAAATACATTGTCAATTAATGTATCAAGACCCGCAAGACTATTCGTAGGCAGTAATAGAATGATTAACATTGTTAATAACTTGACTTTTATCTTGAGATGATTTTTTGATTTAATAATATGCATTATTTTCCTGCTATTGATTGCTTACCATATTTCTTTAGATATTTATCTAGTAATAATGCCTTATCTTCCAAATCTGGAATAGATACCGCTCCTCTTGCTAATTCAAAGCGTATTTTACTATCTTTAGTAACAGCAATAACTGTTGGCATTACTCTTAATTTTAACGCCTTAATAATTTTTGGGTTATTGTGAGTCTTGAAATAACTACTTGTGCTATTATCGGCAGACACGGCCTCAACTTTAAATCCATATTTATTAGCAAAGGAATTTAAATGCTTCTCTAGTACCTTGCAATGCGGACAACTACCTTGTCTAAATACGAATAATTCAATTTTAGATACAAGTGATTTTAATATCTGCCTCTCTGCAACTTTTCTCTTGGTACGAAGTACATTACGCCCATAAATATTTTGGGGGGTTTTTAGTTGATCAGGTATATCGGGATTTAAAAAATTTACCATGGCAAAATTTTGAGCTAAAATCATTGCCCCATCTAACATTTGCTTCTCTTTTTCTTTATAAAGACGAATATAATTTAAATTCTGTGGGTAGCGTATCATCAGATGACGTAGATTCTCCAACTCCTCCTTAAATTGTTCATTTTCTCGCTTCGCTTGCTGCATTTGTGCCTGAGTTGGAGTATCAATATTTTTCTGTAGTTTTGGTTTTTTGCTATCCTTATGATTTTCTTCAAACCAAAGCCAGCCACGGTGACGCTCATTAAAAAAATCAGATCTAATTGCCAATGAGATGGATGGTATGCAACAAACAAAAATTAATATGTGAAACAATCTCAACATGTCTATTCTACCACCTTGTTATTTAAAACATTCTTGTTTACACCGCTTAAATTATTATTCTGATTCCCCTCATCTCCATCATATTTATTAATGTTCATATGATTATTAATAATATCACCAATTTCCGTTGCATTAGGTGTTTGATATGTTCCTGTGAATTTCACCATTAAATCGTTAATAAATTCACTAAAATCTATCTTGCTCCAATCAATGCCTGCACCAACTTTATTCCCGTCCTTGTCATATCCGGTTATTTCCTCTAAAGTGAGTCCACGGCAATCAGGACTGCTCCCGCTACCAAAATCAAGACCCAACTGCTTTCTTCCTTCTACCTGTACAACTTTTTCTAAAATATTACTAAAACAACAATATCTGTGTTTTACTATAATAGTTGCACCCAAAGTTTCACTTTTTGTCTTTCCAACATAAACACAAAGATTCTTAGATCTTTTAGTCATTAAACTAATCTCATCTTTGCTACATTCTGCCCCTAAATGCCGTCCCCAACCTTTTGCCGTATCAGCACAGCAATTACTATAGCTCAATGCTTTTTTGGAACACTGATTGTTCGTACCTGCAAATAAATTAAAATTATTATCCTTATCTGGCCTCATAGCACTTGCCATATGAAGTTTTGATATTGAATCCATCATTTCTCCATTAGTCAGATAAGATTTATCGACGCAATTACCATCAATACATGGAATGCTTTTGCACACTAGACCTTCTTTACCGTCCTTAGCTACTAAATCAACTCGTGCTTCTTTATTCTCTTTGTTGATTATTTCCCAGGACTTGCAAGAAAATTCTCTTTTTAAATTAACGCAATTACCCAAAGAATCTCGTAGCAAACAATCTCTATCTGCTACAGGATAACAATGCTCATATAAACGACAATCGTTCTTACTTGGATAATCACATGTTTTTGTATATGACCACTCCCAGCAATTTCTTGTTACTCTAATTCCTTCAATAGTTCTTTCTCCTGAAGATACACAATGTTTTTTCATGTCGCTACATTGATAATCTGACCGAAATTTCTTATCGGCTAAAACTTTTATACTGATAGCAACTATCACTAGAAAAATTGTAGATTTAAAAATATTTATATTCATTTTAAAACACATTTCTCCTTCCAAACTTCTTGCCAACTATTACATTTTTTAAAACTTGCTTTAAATTTAAGCCATAATCCCCCCATACCTCCTACTATAAGAGTAATACCAATTGTATTTTGACCATTTTTTAAATATGGCTTTAAATCAATATTTGGAGTGCGTCTATGCCATCTGTTATATTCTGGATTATATGTATTTCCGCTATCATCTACTTTGACTCTATAAAACCACCTACTTTTAATGAGTTCTAACTTATTACCATGCGATACGGGAGCCAAAAATATTTGATGATCATTAATGGTAACCCTAAGATGATCATCCCATCCCACATCTTTTAATTTGAATTCAGCAACACCGTCCTTATTAGTAAGTTTGAAAGTTATTTTATGATTATATTGTTTGCCAGCACCTCCATGCATAGTAAAATTTTTATTCCATCCAAATGTTAATATTCCACTTGTTGAATCAAAATTTACAGGAAGCGTCGTACCAGTAAAATCACTTGCAGTTAAAGGATCAGTTGTGGGGCTTATACATCGTAGGGATAAACTATTTGTACAACTATATTTATTGCGCAGTTCTTCACAGAATGTTTGGTTATAAATAGTATCTTTATGTTGAGTGATTTTTGTTTGCAGAAAATATTCTGGTTCAATTCTCTTATCTCCTTTCACGGTTTTACAATCTACACCAAATTCTTTTAATTTAATTAGGAGGTTTTTTAATAAATCATCTTGAGCACTGGCTATAGCTTTTGCATCTTTCATATGTTGTTTGTTTAAGGGACGAGAATAATCAAGATATATCTCGTTTAAAATACCACTCTTACTCATTTCTTCCCTACCACGACCGGATAAATCATTTTCACGAATTGATTCAAGTTTTTTACTTTCCGCTTGTATCTCACCTTTGCTTTTGTTGGTAATAAATTGCAGACCTTCTGGCGTTGATTTTTTAAGCGAATTAATAGCTCCTTGCTTACCCGTCTCTAGTTGCTCTGTAAACTCTGAAAAATTATCAATCGATTTCTCAAACAAATCAGTTTGTTTGTTTTGCTGTGTCTGAACTTCCTTTGCTCTATAATCAGCCTTAACTATTACAGCCAATAACAACAAACTAAAGCTAATAAAGACCATACAAATTATAAAACTATATTTTACCCAAGAATTCATTAATCCTCCTGCGCTAATTTATTACTAGCTATTTCATGTAATTGACCACTCTCTTGAAACACCTCAAGTGCCTTTCTAATACCAATAGAACCAGTAATTTTATCAAAGGTTACTTTTGGATTTTCAACAAATACATCCTCTTCTTTAGACAAAACAAAACTTGGAACTCTTTTAATATTAAATTCTACAAATGCCTGATCATCTATTTGCATAGCAACTAATTCAGGATTATTACTTGATATTTCTGTAACTAAATCTGAAAGCTTTATCCAGGACCCATCTGGCAACCCATTAAACACCAAAGTTGCATTATATTTTTTTGCAGCCTTAGCGTAGCTTCTAAGTAAATTCTTACCCATAGAACTACTAACAAATATTCGTAGCGATACCCCCCAATCAGGTTCAACAAAATCACTAGCTAAATTAGCGTTTATCTTATTATCACTCCCATAATTCCCTAGCATTTTTTGTAATTCCAGCCATTTTTCTTGCATTTTAAGTATGGTCTTTTGTCTTGATTTTTTAGCTAAACTTTGAGCAAACTCCAAATCACCCTCTTTTTCCTTGCACTTTTTAATAGCTTGCACATTCATACTACAAAACATTATTACCATTAAAAAAAACAACAGTTTTTTTTGCGCCATACCAAGTACCCCCAATCTTGTCCATCATATGGATATTCTTTATTACTATGATAAAGCATGTCAGACATGCCAAGAGGCCAACACCCAACAGAGCCCTTAGTTGATTTTGGATTAACCATTTGTAGCTTATATTGCTGCTTTTTAATCTTAAAAGCATTTGATTTTCTACAGATTGCACCATTAAAACTAGCGTCAGTAGTTGCTGTACTTTTAGCAAGACCAACCCTATGCATCTTGGCAATTATTCGATAAGTCAGTAGACTGCTATTCTGTACCCCGCCAATATGGTCAGCATTAGCTCCTGAAAATGGATAAATATTACCCCAACACCCAGCACACCAAAACATTGGCTCTAAAGGCATATTAATTGTGCTAGCTGTACAATCTAAAGCACATGAAGTTTGCGCAATTGGATTACCAAATAATATAGCTTCTGGGTTTAATAATGATTGTAATTTTGGATCGTTCCAACTTATGTCAAACTCGCTCATATAAGCAACATCAACAGTGCCCGGCTCTAAACAAACAAAATCAGTCAATAATTCAAGCCAATATATTAATGGATACACATAATAATGTAAGTGATAAAAACTAGTATGAGTCTTTCTACGATCATGCCCACGTTTACTAGCAGATATTTTCTTTTTATCACTACCAAACTCTATACCACCCAGGTTAACCATACAATAAGGCGTTCTAGTAACATCTACAAGGCGAGCTGGTTCCCAAAAACCAATAGTAACACCAGGTACTGGTATATTTTTTTTTGTACATAAACATAATGGTGATTTTGGATTAGCCCTGTCTCGCTTTCTAGGAGACATACCTTTGCCAATTCTAAACCCACCTATAGAAATCGGCATCAAACAACTCCAACACACATCTGTTATAGGATTGACAAAATGCCCCTTGCAGGTTACGCTAGCTAGCGCAGATACTGGCATTATAATTGCTATTATAAACACTATTAAATGCCTGTTGAAGTAGTTTAGCCAGTTGGTAGTTCCAGTCCGCCAAGATCTAAAACTACCTTCTGGCAATTGCAGGAAATATTTCATTGTTTTAACATAATTATTTGATACCTAATGTGGTTTAAGATTCTTCTAGTTATAATTTCTGTTTTCTGCATAATATACCTTGTTAATCCTGCTATATTTATAATGACTGGCAATATCTTGCTTAGCATATCAAGGGTATTATTTACTATTGTCCGCGCTGCATGGCCGCTATTATTACTCTTAATGTGTTGGTATTTCTTAAGTAAAACTTCTAAATAATTTCTAAAATTCATATTTTTCATTATACTATCCCATAAATAAATTAGCATGCGAACCAGTGCGATATAAATATACATAAGCAGCATCTGATGAATATATAAGTAACCAGTTTGGCTCTATATGGCATTCCATTTTACCCTGATAATTGCCCAAAAGTTTATGGTCTCTATATTTCGTATCAAGTGATTTATTCTCTGCAATCATTCTTACCACTAAATCTAGTTTTTCTAAACGCTTGCCCTGTTTTTGTATTTTCTTTAAATCTTTTTTAAATTGATTGCACATTCTAATCGTCTTCATTATCAACCTTTTGTATATATTGACTAAACTCTTCAATTGATAAATCAGTATATTTACCATTTTCTACCTCTGAAAATGCTTGAATACTTGTCTGACTAGGCTTTTTTAAATGAGGTCTAAACGGTAATCCATCAGAATTTACAGACTGAGTTAAAAATACTCTAATCGCCTCTGATATTGTCATACCCATACTATTAAATACATTTTCAGCATTTTCTTTTAATTCTGAATCCACCCTAAGTCTTACTTCTATATTACTCATAATCCTTTGCTCTTACATTATTAACACACGCTTAATACGCAATTATAGTATATACTGCGTATTATTATATGTCTTTATAATTTATACACACTTTGTCAAATTACTCAATTTGATAAACTCATCTCCTTTATTTTAAGCAACAGATCATCCTGAACAACAATAGCGGGACTTGCCTTAATGCCAAACTTGGTGGTTAATTCTCCAGCTTGATCGAAATACACCTTATCTGCATGCACATCTCCCAACTCTTTTTGTAACTTAAATACACTTCCACCAATCAAAATCACCCGATCCTCTATACTTGTTTGGTTAGTGGGATTTTCTTTATCTTCTTGTGCACTTTGGTTTTTTTGTACAGGTAATGAAGATTTTAATTGTAACTTTAGCCACTCTATTTGGTCCGCTACTCTGCCATCTACAAAAAACAACCTTCTATCTAAATTCATTATCTCAAGTGGATTAACACTAGTCCCAGCTCTATGCAGTATCTTACCACAGGGTAATACTATATCTTTATCTAAAGTGTAACTTGGATCAAAGTAGAATACTCTGTTTTTCTGTGCTGGCTGTATACCTTTTACTGGAGTGGGATTTTCTACTTGATTCCTTGCTTTTTGCTGTATTTTCTTTTGCTCTGCTTCAATATCAACTTTATCTAAACGTTTTTTGAGCATTTCAATAAAAGGCTCTTCTACAATGTTAAAAGTTTGACCTGCCACACCAAAATCAATTGCAGTAGTCATTAACGGTAAAAATATTGGTAATACTAATATTATACCGCCCAATTTTGTAAACCTAATCATATTGACCCTTAGCTTATTTATCCTCAGGTAGTTTTGGTAGTTGCCCATATTTCTTAGCAAGAGCAAGTATTGCCTCATGTTTTGGTACGTTGTTTCCTTCTTGCTGAATTAAAAATGCATAATCCTTGTCCTCAGTTGAAAACAAAGCTGTTGAATATGGATCAGCCGCGAATCTACCTACTATGTTAACTCCATTTGTACTTATTAAAACTTCTGAAAATTTATTAGTTGAACATTTACGTACAGTTTTGATCAATTCTATATATTTATCATAAGCTTTAGACTTAGCAAATGTCTCTATTCCCTCTTCTTTCTGCGCTAATATTAGTTTCCAGCTAGAAGACTCAAGCACTGCTGCTTGTGACTTCCTATTACCACATTCATTACTAAAACTACTCAAATCTTGTGTACATACAACAAGACTACCCCCATATTTACGCACAGTTCTTGCGAATCTTTCTAAAAAATTCGCTGCATAATCAAGAATCATCCAAGCTTCATCTACAACTAACATAAAACGACGTGTTCTATCTCCACAGAGAAACTGCATAGTAATTTGCATTAATACCACCTGTAGTACCACAGCTAGAAGCGGCTCATCATTGACCAATTCTTCTAATTCAAACACTGTAAGCATTTCTTGAAAGCTGGCTTCCCTGCCGTCGCTAAAAAATCTACCATGTATACCATTCTCTGTATAAGGATAAAGACTATCTGCCATAGCAGACGCTCCCTCCACCACCTCACCTTTACGGTTTTTTAAATTCTCTAACACTAATGCCATCTTTGTAATATCCAATTGATTACCATATTCTGTAATGCCTAACATTATTGCTCGTTCGATTAATGCCTCACTACGGGCATCTCCAGATACTCCACACATAGCAGCTACCATAGACTTTGCATATATAATGCTATCTTTTGTTACAAAATGTTTTTGTTTTCCTCCGCCTTTCGCTTCTATTTCTAATAATTCTATAGCATCAGTCTCTTTATCTTGATTTAGCACATTGCTTTTACCCACTCTAAGAGCATCAATTTTCTCTTCTGATAAACCAGTAATTTCCGATATATCCTTAATACTAATACCACCCGTTAACATCTCTAAAGCCTTTACATAAATAGTACCGCTATTACTTAATGTAGCAAACGGATTTAATGATATTTTATTTGCCTTATTAAAACGTACCATCTCACTTTGTCCTGCCAATAAATGTGCTATATTTTTATAGCTTCCTCCTATATCCATAACAAACACCGCAACATCATCTGCTAACATTGATTGCACCAATTCAAGCAATAAAAAAGATTTACCAGCGCCAGACGGAGCCATCATACAAATATTATAATTACCTCCACCACCTACCCTGTAAAATGGATTAAAAGTAAATAATTGACCACGTCTACCCATTAATAATACACCGGATGTAGGTACGCCCTTCCATTCTCCTTGCAATGGGAGTTTAGCTACTACTTCACCACTTAATGCATAACGTGTTAACTTAAAAAAACTTAACATCTTCCAGTAATTAGATGCCATCATAGGTAACATACTAAGCGTTGATAGTCTTTGTACTTTATTACAAATAGCTAATTTCCAATCATATCCGTTATATAAACTTTTAATTACCTCCTCGGCATTCTCTATATCATCTGTAGGTGCAGTTATCATCACTAACATTGATTCGCTAAGGAATATTTCACCTTTTTTATGAATTGCTTTTACTTGAAGCCACTTTCTCGCTTCTTCTTGCGCCACTAAATCAGTTTGTGTATAGGCCTTAGTAGCTGCGCTTATAATACGATCCCCACCAGCTATAATAGACGATGCCCCCTTTGTGCCAATATTATTGGCTAAAGCATAACAAATAATAAACCTAGCCGGAATTGTCTTATATTCATTACCAAGTAAATTAATCATCTCAACCAAAGAAAATCCTGATGGTAATTCTGTTGGCGTAAATATTTTAGAAACTAAATTACTGTCATGATGAATAATTCTATCTTCACATACAGTAGAATCATTATTCTCTAATATCTGATTACTAATATCATTTAGGATATCATAATTGCTGGATGATTTCTTTTCTAGACTCATCTGCAGCATCTGACTTGCAATATTAATTAAATCACTAGAATTACATAATCTTGGAGCAAAATTTTCAGCCTTTAATTTACTATATAATTTACGTTTAAATTTTAATGCAACTTCTAGCGATTTGTCTCCTTTGTCAGGAGATGAGAAACTGATAAAAAAACGAAAATTACGAGCTAATCTACCATCCCCTGCATTTTTATAATCCTTTGCACAATCCTCAATAAAATGACGACGATAATAAGTTAATCTAGCAAGCTCTTCTCCTCCCTGTACTCGCCCTTTTTGCCACCGTTTTAAAACCGGCTCTATATCATGCGAGGCAATGACTAGAAACTGTAAATAACCATTTTGTGGCAATTCATCATTAAAAAATAATGTCAAATTTTTTTCAATTGAACTATCCGTACCAACTAAGGGGTCTATTTCCACAAAGAAACCAAGCGAATTCTTGTTAAAAGCAATATTAGTTGCATCATCAAAATGATCGTATAACAAACAATCGGCCAGAGGTACAGCTCCCCCCGTTTCACTGTTAATAGCTTTTTTAAACTCGGTCATAGGATCAAGACCACGTTCACCTGGTTCCCTAAACCCACAAGTTTTAGCTAATTTACTTAAATATTTCTCAAATTCAAACACAAACTTACTTTTTATTATTTAAATGAACAAGCTTGGATTTCTTCAAAAACGCAGTTACGCTCCGATCATTTTTTTTCACCTTATACCTTTTATTCTCTTTCCTTTTTTCATTAAAGCGTTCAATTTCTCCACTACTAACCATTCGATCTACTCTATCCATAGAAGCACAATATACGCCTTTAGCATCCTCACAACTAAACGATGATCTATAGGTAGAACATGCAGTTAAACTCAGTGATAAAATACTATAATTTATAATCCGCATTATTGATTTTAAGGACATATTCATCACTCCATATATTCTGATCTATTATTTTGCTCTGACTTAACAGCATGCTTATTAGATAATCTATCTTTTCTAATTTTTCTATGTGTACTAACTTCTCCAACAAAAAATCCTTTAGTTATACGAGTATTAACCCTAACACCAGATGGAACTGTTAAAGTTGGTGACATAGCCTCTGCCTGACGCAGATAATAATCAGCTATTTTCTCTCCTGCATTACTTACCCCTTGCATGGCACCTTCTCTTAATAAATGCCTTGCCCCCTTTTTGGGTGTAGTGGTAATACCCGCGATGTTCATTACTCCACCATCTTGGCCCTTAGAAGCAGACGTAACCCCACTAATCAAACCACCAATAGCTGCATTCTTGATATGTTTAGTTGCAGTAGATATTACTGTGCCTTTAATTCCATTTAACCCATCAGGACCAAATATTTGACCCGCAATCTTACTGGTAATATAAAAACCATCCTCTTCACAAATCATTTTTTCTAAACGTATAATCGCCCTCTCAGATGATAAATCACCATAAGAAGATCCAATAATACGACAATTACCTAATTTCAACTTATTTAAAGACGATATATTGCTAGTCCTGTTACGTTTTGCATCAAATCTGTCCATTAATTGAATAACAACAGGTGTGGCATTCTCATCAGGTGTGTTAAGTCCAGTAGATACCGATATTCCACCAAGTAAATGACCAGTAAAATATATACCTTCTGGAATATAATTCTTTGCAGATTTTGGAATATCATACGCAACATCTTGGTCAAAATCTTGTACCCCTAATTCTACATTTTGATATTGCGGAACATGAACTGTATTTTTCTTGTTTTTAGCCACTCTTTTTAAATCAAGACTAGCACTAGCAAGCTCCTGTTGTGCCATAGAAAGTTTTTCTTTATTCTCAGCAAGCTCACGTTCTATTAGTTCATTAGCTTTTTTCAAAACCAACCTTTGCTCTTTTGATAATTCATCAAGGCGTCTTTCTATAGATTTTGCGTAATTATCTTGGCGCTCCTCAAAATAATTACGCCAATGTTTCTCGGGATCTAAATTTTTATCTGCAAGCTCTACTTTTAAAACAGTATCTTGCTCTTTTACTGTATTACGAACTACTGATTTATTCCGAATAAATAATACTATTCCTCCTACAATAAAACCAATAGCTAATAACGCAGCAATCATAGTCTTAAGCTGCTTTATCCTGATATTTGCATTGTTGCTTGTATAATAATCGCTACCAGATTCTGATCCATCTGGTCTGGGTTTTAGAGCATCTACATTTTTACCCTTTACCCATTTGACATATTGGCTTAATTTATCTTTCACACCTCACCTCTAGCAAGTATTACATATGCTTTAGCACGCTCCTTGGGATCAAGTGAGGGCTTTTCTAAATAAATAGCTTTTACATTAGAAAAAAGACTGGCTAATTCAACCTCACTTATAGTAATTTTCTGCTTAGAGTTTTTGTTTTGCAGAATAAAAGCTTTACCAGTTAAATCGCCAAAACGATAACTCTCGTATATATAAGCCTTTATATAGGGTTTATATATAATATTAACGGGGTTAGTGTTTTGTTCTACATAATATTTACCAACTTCATTTCTTTTCATGGCCTCCATCATAGAAACAACTTCACTTGTTTCTTGAATAGATTCATTAGTCGAAAATTTTAAAGTGGCAATATATGGTATATTACTAGCGATTACTTTTAACGATAAATCAATAATGCCACCACCAGCTAGCAACACGGCAAAATCTATGTTTTTACCAACATCGCATTTAGGCGTAATAAACAAGTCACTGCCATTATCAGATAATATGGAACTAAAGCCGCCTGTTTGACCTATGATTTTAATTGCCCTTTGATTATCAAAATTAATACGATTAACGGCCTTATTCGCGATCTTCAAAGATAATTGCTTTCCGTATGTGACGCTCATAGCATCACTCTGAGGTGATAAAGATGCAAATACTGTATAAGGATTAATAATAAACATTAAGTACAAAAGATAATGTACGATGATTATATGCATTTTAATTTGCCTCATTATTTAGTTTTACAAATTCTTGTAAATACAATTTACCACTAAGCCACTGAAAAGTAAGACCATATATAGCAGGCTCTGATTCAAACCCCTTCTCGCCAAAACGACTAATTAGCTGACCATAGGCTTTAACTGTAAGCTCTTTAGAATTAGTTTCCAATTTCTTGACCGCAAAATGCGTGCTTAACGAGAATTGCTTATATTTTTCTTTAACTCTAGCAAAATACTCGCTCAAAGATTGCATATATACACCATCACTTTGTGATACGTGCGCAAGTAGTTTCTCTTTTTTCCAATCAATTGAACTATAGTCTAAATCTAATAACAACGGCAAATACATAGCAGCCGTCTCTTCTAAATAACTAGCAGAGACCCCTTCTTTGCTAGTCCACACTTCTTGATTTAAACCAGGAACTAGTATTATTCGTTCAGTACTATTAAGCATTTTAATACCTATAAATAAGCATGTAGATATTGACAAAATACATAAAAACATAAATATATTACGTTGCCTTGCAACCGTCTCAATGTTTGCTAATCTATTCATAATTCTCTACGATTTGAAGAACTAGGTATATTGCTGTCTAACCAAATATCAGCAAACGGTAAATGCCAATAAATCTTACGCTGCAATGAACCCAAAAACCATTGCTTGCTAATCCAACCACCAACTAGGAAACCTACTGTGCTAGCACCAAATCCCCAAAATAACCCCTTGCCAAAACCAAATAATACAAGGCCAATACCGCCAACTATTAATGAACCAAAACTACAATTAAAAGCTTTATGCTCTTTGTTTAAGCAATCTATGAATTGTCTACGAGTCATAATATTATTTATTCATAATCTTTGTTAAATATAGAAATGCAATATTTATTTACGTTAACGTTGCAAGAAGACCTAATATTACAGCACCAGCCAATCCAGCGCCAATAGCTGCTCTTGTTGCTCTTTGGCGACCATCTCCTTCTCCTAAAACCGCAGCACTACAACCAACTATTGCCACAAATTTTCCCCAATGATTATCAATTGCCTTCATTATAGGATCAGCTCCTGCTTTTACACCCGCGTCTATATCAAACTTCGCTGCAAGAACCATCTCAGGAGAAAATGATAATATGATTAAAATGAACACTCCAAGCGCTAAACAGATCTCAATATGTTTATAGCAACCACTGACTTTGTTATAAATTGACTGATTATTAAAAATATTATTATTCATTCTCTTTTCTTCTTTTATTAAAATTAATTGTTACCATTGATTGATTTCCTTTGTTTGAAAAATTACAATCGCCTTTTAGTAATTCCTTGCTTGTTATGAATACAGAATTCTTTATTTCTAATCGAGGCAAGAAGACCGAGCGCGGCCCTGTTTTCACTTTCAATTCCTAAGGCCTTTGTAATTAATATTGCTGATTGGGATAAATAAACACCACTTCCCCCTAGTCTCTTTCTAAGACCATTTATTCTGAATAATATTTGCGTACTGGTATTTTTAGTTAATATGTTGAGATTCTTTGCAGATAATTCATCATTATCACAAGTAATTATATAAATATATTCATCACTATTTTTTTCTTCTGAGGAAAATAATAAAAACTCGTTATAATCAACTATTTCAGGCTTAGAAGCTAATCTTTCAAAAGATTCTTCTAAAAGCATTGCGAGCTCCTGATTATATTTTGCATCATTACCAAGAATTAGTACATTAGCTAATGAAATAGTGGTTTCCAGGTCGTTGCCACCTCTATCAGGTGAATGTAGCTTTATAGTTAAATTCTGTCCACTCCAAGATGTGAAACTGGTTTTTATCGAATTTTGCGGCAAGCAATAAATATTAAAGTTGCCAGTGTCGGTATTTTCATGTATTTTCATGTCTAACTTCAAGATTAATTTTTAATTAGTTTTGTTGTTGTGTTCAGCGAATATTTCTGAGGCTCAATTCGTCAATATTCGCTGATGTAATTATTTCGTTTCTCGTTCAATTATTACTCTTCTTTTTTAATTTTTACTATTCGTAGTTATTTTAGTATTATCTCTATTTCGCATTTTCCACCTCATTTTAAATTTTTGTCGCTACAAATCCTATGTGGCCTTTACCTTCATCTGGCCATGGATCTTTTGGATAATCAAAATAATTTATTTGCTCAATCTTAAATCGATGCCTTGGTAGTAATTCTTCTAGCTGCTCTTTATAGAAACAATTTAAAAAATAAGCAGAGTGATCGTCATGTATTCTATCGAAATCATTATTAGTTGTCATGCCAGCCCAGCGTTCATTATTGGCAATTCTTTCTTGAAAAGTTTTGCTCATTTTACCCTTTACCGAAGAATGATAAATCGAACAATTAGTTGCAACTAATTTACCACTTGGACTCAGCCAATTATGCAGCTTATCTAAACTTCTTTCTAAAGTAACCCCATCTAAAAAATGCAAAATTCTAGATGCCATTATTGCGTCAAATGAATTATCTTTAAACTTTACTTCATCTGGGAATTCTCCGTGATAAACATATAAATTTTCTAAATATTTTTTGGGAGCCTCTTTTACTAAAATCTCTAAATGCTCCTTGCTTATATCTAGAGCTACAATAGCAGCGCCAATTTCTAAGACTTTATGCGTTAACCAACCATACGCAGGCCCAATCTCTAATACTTGTTTTTTTGTAATCTTAGCCAACTCAATAAATTTATTGCCAAAATACTCGTGTTCAGATTTCATATAACCAAACCGATTCAGGGTAGGTATTTCGTCTCTTATCTGCTTAGGTTTTGATTTTAACAAAAATTTTGTTAAATCAAGAGAAGAAGCTTTAATAAGTTTTCGAGGAACCAGCCTTCTATTCTGCATTTTTTAATTTACTTGATTTTCTTATACTAAAACCAATAATAAATCACAAATAATGGTTACACAATAGAGGAAAAACCTCCATTTCTGGTTAATATACCTTAACTTAAATGCAACTTTTCTTGAGTTGCTTCTGTTTATAACACACCCACATAACTGAAATAGATGCCATTAAACAAATAACAAATATATATATACCCAAAATATATTCAGCATTATCAAAATTACTAGTTATATAAGTTGCCACCATTGGCACCGTTCCACCTATAACACCCATGCCTATACTATAAAACAACGACATACAACTCATTCTAACTCTGACTGGAAATATTTCAGCAGCATATATATTTATTGCACCGATCATCATTGATGCAAATAAAGTGTATATTATTGCTAAAAAAGATACTGATATCGCACTGTCCGCAAATGTAATTAAATTAATGAAAAATAAACCAACTAAAGACATCAACATAGATGTTATGATTAGATAGCTCTGTCTATTAAATTTATCCGAAATATAACCAAATACTGGTAATGACAAAAACATTGTCAAACTTATCAACAGCGATATATAACCATAATTTTGATCAATTCTTACATTATTTAAATGATTAGGTAAGAAAACCGCCCCAAAATAAAAAGTAGTTCCATTTGCCGCAGCAACTAAAATTGTTGATATGCTTTCTATTTTATAATTTTTAAACCCTTCTAGTAACGGAATTTTAGCTTTTTTCTCTTTAATATCATTGAATTCCTTTGTGTCGTCTAATTTTCTTCTTATAAAATACCCCACAACTGCTAATGCAAAACCCAATAAAAAAGCAAACCTCCAACTATATTCTGGTAGCACTGGGTGTTGCAATACTTTACTTATAAAACTTGCAAGCAGAACTCCACAAGCACCACCGGCTGACAAAATCCCAATAGCCATTCCTCTATTCTGTTTTTGGACATGCTCCATTGTAAAAATAATAGCACCGGTAAATTCACCGCCTACGCTTATCCCTTGTATGACTCGAATTAAAGCAATTATGTAACATGATACTATACCTATAGTCGTATAAGTTGGCAGCATAAACATCATCAAAGAGCAGGATCCCATAATAGATATACTCATTACCAAAGCTTTCTTTCTTCCGTATTTATCACCAATATACCCAAATATCAATGATCCCATAGGTCTAAACACAAAACCTATAGCAAAAAGAACAAATGTTATCAATAACGAAGTTTGCTCATCTAAAAATGACAAATAATTTTCATATATAGCTACAGATAAAAAACCAAAAATAACAAAATCATAAATTTCAAGAGTGCTGGCTAAAAAACATGATAATATAATTTGTTTAGTTATAGAAATTTTCATTAATTATTACCTTTTAAAATTATTAACTATTGCAGAAGAAAAAGCAAATTGCTGTAATTCTTCTTTTGTAAAAAGACCTAATTTAACTCGTAATTTATGTAAATGCTTTTCCACAGTACTTACTGATATATCAAGTGAGTTGGCAATGCTTTGATTAGAAATTGAATATTTTAAAGATATTAATATGTTTAATTCTTTTGGAGTTAAATACACCGCCCTCTCTTTAATTATTACCTCAATAGATTTTGGGAAACAACAATCTGTTGCGTGTTTTTTGAATAATTTGTCTGTAAACTCTTGATTTAAAATAAACTCATAATTATCATTTTCTTCTATAAACGGTTTAAGCTCTCTAAGCCTATAGATAATATTATTAGTATGCTGTTCTATGGTTTTTAAATTATTGAAAATTATATCCCTCTTTTCTCCAAAGTGGTTTTCATAAATATAAAAAAAGCTATCAATTCTTTTCTTAGAAAATTTATAAATTCCAACACTATTATGCATGTTCATCTTTTTTAATGATTCTATATAGCCTGAATATCTATGATCTTCTGACCTAGATACATAAGAATAATTATGTTTCTGCAAATTTATAAGCTCTTTACTAAGAAATAGTTTCATTTCTTCATAAAATTTCTCGTCTTTATTTGTATTATACCAAGAACCATTTGTTGGTAAACCAAGGCTCCGACCATCTTGTAAAAAATATCTGTAACCAATTTGGTCAACTCCATAAGGTTTCATGTCTCTTAACTCTTGTAACAATATTTGTTTAATCTGTGATGTTAATTTGTTCATTTATCTCTTTTGACTTGAATAAATTCATATTTTCTTGTACTTACATTAATTAGCATTATGTTAAAAACTAATGGTTTAAACATTTCACTACTAAAGCTAGTGTAATTCGCCAGCCTTATAATTGCAACAAAAACCAGGAAAACGTTAAAATAAATGTTTGTAAAATCAATTCAAAGCTTTCTAAAAAAACAAAACAAATCCTGTTCACGAAAAGATCTAGCCAATAAATGCAATATTAGTTATGCGGTGTTAAATAATCTCCTAAATGCTACAAGGCCCAATCCCGCTTTTAATACTATCTGCAATATCGCAGATTCGTTTAATATATCCATTGATTTTTTAATAGGAAGAAGTGTAGCAAAACCCAATATTGTATTTAAAAAACAAGAAATATCTCTAGTTATGCAACAGTTAAAATCCTATATTAAAAAGCGTATAAAACAAGAAAACACTACTAGTTTAAAATTAGCTCAAGCAATCGGTGCTGGAGATGGTGCAATTAGTGAATTTACTAAAGAACAAAAAAGAAAAGATTCACTTGGCACCGCCATTATATTAAAACTTGCAAATCACTGGGATGTTTCTATTGACGAAATGATCGGTCGTACCTCACCTTCTAAAGAAAACTTAACAACAAATCAATAATAAACCTAACTAACCCGAATCAAGGGTTGTATCTTGATTTTATTTGTTTAATAGAAATAATTGTTGTGTTAAAATTTTTTGTTTTTGTTTAACAAGATCGACGATTTTAGTAAAACAGATATTATGCTGTTTTTTGTAATTAGCATCAGAAATTACCGCCTCCAATAGCGATTTAGTTCGTTTAACTTCATGTATTAAATGTTCAAAACGGTTATTTATGATTCCAATATCATTTAAAGTAGGTTTTCTCATAACAAGTGTTTATTGTTATTCTGGTCTAGTCAATTCGTCTCATAAATCATAAGTTTAATCGTATAAAAAAACTATAGCAAGGACAAACTTCAACAGAAATTTACGATGTATAGCAAATATTTTTTTGTTTCATACCAAGCATATTTTGTTATATTTCGACTAGTCCATATTAGTTTTTGCCTAGAAATGTTATTTCCTTTAGATTAAGTCCATTTACACTAGACGCCCTTTCTATATAGCTTTGATAATTCTGATTTATCCAATCAGCAAAGAACTGAG
>JAHDGB010000215.1 GCA_020627885.1 Flavobacteriaceae bacterium
TTAAATTATAATTTAATAAGCTGTTTTTTTATTAGCTGACCTGTATTTAATTTTAAGGAAACTAAATACACCCCCGAAACATACATTTCTAAATTAACAGATAATGTTTCTAAAGTACTTACATCCTCTAATTGTTGTCCTAAAAAATTAAAAACTTCTATTTGTTTTACTTCACTTGCTTTGATCCCTTTAATAAAAAAATTTCCTTTAGATGGATTAGGGTAAATAGCAATAGTAGGTTCTATTATATCAAAACTATCAGTAGTTAAAACTTCACTACCATACATTTGAATAAATATCTCTTTTTCTAAAGATGCTAAATTACTCGAAGGATCACCTTGTCCTGAAAATGAAATCAATAATGCCTTATCGCCGTTACTAGAAATATGTGGGGTTAACCCACCTGAAGTACCATCGCCATCTGTACCAAAATCACTTATTGGAAATTCTGAAGTATGTACAGTACCATCTGCATTTATTTTTGCCAAATAAATTTCACTTTCATAATCGAAAGCTGTTGCTCCTTGCCATACCACATTATATGTACTTGTGAAATCATCCCATGCCACACTTGGGTTTCTTGGTGTAAAATTAGATAAGCTAGTAAGCACCTGTTGGTTACTAATTTGTATACGATTATTTATTGGTTGCCCTAAATGATCTATTCGCTGTCCATAAATTTCATGATTATTCGTATCATGTAAATCTTTATACGTTAATAAATACGAATTATCTGTTTCATTATAAACTAATCTTACATTTTCTGCTTTAGCATCAAAAGCTGAATTTGCAACTAAATCTGTTAGTTGAGTTACTGATCCAATATTTTGCCCAGTAGTAGAAACTCTTTGCCCATAAGCTCTAACTGTTGCATCTACATCATTCAATGATGAAGTCCATACAACATGATACTCATTCTCTTGTTCATTCCAAACTACGTCTGGGAACACATTTCCACTTGTAAAATTATTAGTTTCAGTATCACCTATTGGAAAATGACTTGGTCCTATTAAATTTCCATTAACATCTAATAACTGTCCAGTTATTATAAAAGTAGGATCAAAAGTATTAACATAATCTGGCTCTTGACTTGTTATATAAACAACAAAATATTGATTATCTGTAGCATTATAAACCACTTTTGAAAAAGTACTTCCTTGTTCTATATTATCTGTAACTCCTCCTTCAGAAATTCTAAACTCTGGAGTGGTTACCGTACCCGAAGCATTAACAATAACACCGAAAATTTCATTAACATATTCTGTTGGTATAACCCCAGAATAAGTGATTAGGTAATTATTATTTATAGGGTTATAAACTATAGATGGTACTCCAGAATATAAAAGTCGATTACCATAACCTTCATGACTAGTAATAATAAAATTATCTCCAATTTTAGAACCATCTGCATCTATTAACTGTCCATAAGTTTCCGTTTCGTTATCTACAACTCCTGGAAAATCAACATCATCGGCATACCAAATTAGTAAGTAATTATTATCTGTAGAGTTATAAGCAGATATAGGCCTTGATGTGTTATAAGTAGCATCACCTATACCTCCACAATGAGTGATTAAAAAATCGTCTGTTCCAAATTCTTGCGCATTTAATTGTAGTATATATACTAACAAGAAAAAATAAAGTAGGTTTTTTTTCATATTAATTAAGGTTTGAGAGCCTTACAAATATGTTAAAAAAAATTAACTATTCAAAATCAACAACTTAAAAACAAATTAATTCTTAATACTCTTATTTTCTGGAAGTGGATTTGTACCATACTTATCAAACAAATACACTAAACTTGTCATAGTCGCAGCACCAAGTTCTAGTTCGCGTTTATTTACAGCATCGAAAGTATCGCTACTGGCATGATGGTAATCGAAATAACGCTGAGAATCTGGTCGTAACCCTACTAAAACATTACTGTCTTTTTTTAATGGTCCTATATCTGCGCCACTTCCTCCTTTTTCGAAATAATGAATTAAATAAGGCTTAAACAAAGGTTTCCAACCTAATACTTGGTTAAAATTTGCATCACTACAATCAAAAGAAAATCCCCTTGGAGTAAAGCCACCAGCATCACTCTCTAAAGCAAATACATGCTTCTCATTTTTTTCTTCTGCTGCACGGGCATATTCTCGCCCTCCTCTTAAACCATTTTCTTCATTCATAAACAATACCACACGAATGCTACGTTTTGGTTTAATACCACTTTCTTTTATTAGTCTTAATACATCCATAGATTGCACTACTCCTGCCCCATCATCGTGAGAGCCATCTCCCAAATCCCAAGAATCTAGATGCCCGCCCACAATCATGTATTCATTTGGAAATTCACTCCCAGTAATTTCTCCAATAACATTATGAGATTGTACATCTTCTAATTGTTCGCAACTTTGCTTAAAAAAGAATTTTAAATCTTTATTAGCTTTTAATGCCGAAGATAATGCCTCTGCATCGTTAGTACTTATCGCAGCAGAAGGAATACGTTTATTAACAGGTAAATCACCGTAAGACATACTTCCTGTATGTGGAAAATCGTCTAAACGTAAATTCATTGAGCGAACAATAACACCTACTGCACCATATTTTGCAGCTTCCATCGCCCCAGCATAACGCTGGTTAACACACCCCCCATAAGCTGAAAATGTAGAAATTAAATCGGCCTGCATTGGCCTATTATAAAATACTATTTTTCCTTTAATTTCAGATTTACCTAGCTTTTCTAACGTTTCAAAATCTTGTACCTCTATTACTGAAGCTCTTATTCCTTCATTATTTGTCGCTACAGAACCTCCCAAAGCACATATATTAACTTTTTTAGTCATACGTCTCACTTCGTAAAAAGCTTCCTCTTTCTCTCCTCTTATCCATTTAGGCACCATTACGGGCTGTATCCACACCTTATCTAATCCTAGTTTTTCCAATTCTGTTTTTGCCCATAAAACTGCTTTTTCTGCATTTTCAGACCCAGATAAACGCCCGCCTATTTTATTAGATAAATGATCAAGCCACTCATAGGCTTTACCATTAGTAAGCGATTGTTTATAAATGGTTTTTAGAGCTTCTTTGTCTGGTTGCGCGCAGGAGTATGAAAAGACTAAAAGTACTATGATTGATAAATATGATTTCATTGTATATATGTGTGTTTTAAGTCGCATGCACTACTTATCTATGTCAGTTTATTAAAATTTAAAAAATTAAACATACATGGTACGCTACGATTGTACATTAAAGATATTATTAAATAACTAAAAACCTAAGCAATTTAAAAAAGCCTTAACACTTGTTTATAAGCAAACTACAAAGACCTACTCATTATTAAGCTCATTACGATACAAGTCTATATTTGCTTTCGTTTTTGCGTCTAATTCTGGTTCTTCAATATCTTTATACGCTTTTAATGTATCGTATAATATTTTTGCAACTGCATATCTTGCTGCTGGTTTACAATCTGCAGGGATATTATACCAAGGTGCATACGGTTTAGATGTTCTATTTATAGCATCTTCATAGCATTCTTGATATTTACCCCATAATTTACGTTCCTTTAAATCGCCTGCAGAAAATTTCCAATTTTTTTCTTTTAAATCTAACCGGCGTAGTAACCTTCTTTTTTGTTCTTCTTTTGAAAGGTTCAAGAAAAACTTAAAAATAATAGTGCCATTATCGGCTAAATGTTTTTCAAAGTTTTTTATTTCTTCAAAACGCTTATCCCAAAATGAATTATTTACCGCTTCTATCGATTTTACATTAGGCAAATTTTCTCCTAAAATATAATTAGGATGCACTCTTGTAACTAATACATTTTCATAATGTGTTCTGTTATGCACTCCAAATTTACCTCTAGCAGGTAAAGCTAAATAATGCCGCCATAAATAATCGTGGTCAAGCTCTAACTCTGTCGGAACTTTAAAACTATGAACATCTACCCCACTGACATTAAATTCTTTAAAAACCTCACGAATTAAGCTATCCTTTCCTGAAGTGTCCATTCCTTGTAAACACACCAGTACAGAGTACTTTCCATGAGCATATAGGGTATTTTGTAGCTTCCCTAATTTTTTACGAAGCTTTTTTAATTCACGTTTAACAATAGCGTCATCATCATCCAATTTAAGTAAGGTGGGCTGGTTTGCTATTTTTATTTTTGAGCTTACCTTAAAGTCGTTTATATCTATTTTCTTCATTGTATGTATTTAATATTT
>JAHDGB010000018.1 GCA_020627885.1 Flavobacteriaceae bacterium
ATGCACTACTCACACCCTACTCTTCTAGAACGAATTATAAATTTGAAGAAATAGTGCTGTATGGTTTTCGCAAAAAAACTTAAATATGTTATAGATATAGTTTTTCACTAATAACTTTTGATTTTTGTGCTTTTAAGTTTTTCTATTTGTCTCCTATGTCTTAGTATGTGTACAATTGCATGTTCAAATAATTGTTCAATATCATATCGTTGCCCCCAACGTGCATGTATTTTTTTATTTAGATCATACTCCCATAGTATTAATTTGGGGTAATCTTCGAAAAATTGCTCATTGAATTTAAACATCTTTTTTAAAGTTATTATATATTCATTTATTGAGCCCAAGAATACTTTCTCTTTGTATTGGGTTTCTTCACCTAACCACCTTCGAGCTTCTACAACATAAGTATAGCCACTTTGGACTATATGAGTCAAAATTGTTAGTATAGACTTACAATCTTCATCATTAGTATTTGGGTTAATAATTTTTATTAACTGCTTTTGAGAAACATCATTAATTACATAAACAAGTTCATTTATCGATTTTCATACTCATCAAGAATGGCTCCTATTACCCCTTTATTTCTATATTCAAGTTATATAACAGTAAAAGCTTCTTTTTTACATACAATTAATTTAATATTAACTTTTACTTTATAGAATTTTATAATAAATTAATTATAGTTACTTTACTATTGTTCTGAAAGTTAAATTTACTCTAGCAGTTGTAATTTTATTAGTTAGCGGCAATCGGTGCAACCAATTTGTTTGTGTTTCACCTTTCATAACCAGAAGGCTACCGTGTTCTAATAAAAGATCAATTTTTTCTTTTGTTTTTTTGTGTTTAAAAGCAAATTTTCGTTTTGCACCAAAAGTTAAGGATGCTATGGCTCCATTTTTTTTTAAATCTTTTTCGCCATCGCTATGCCAAGCCATGCCTTCGCTTCCATTATGATAAAGATTAAGTAAACATGAGTTATAAGTTTCTCCTGTAATTTCTTCAGTTTTTGTTTTTATTTCTAACAATTCTTCTGTCCAAGGTAATGCCACTTTTGTCGTCTTAGAATAAGTATACTCAAATGGTTTTTCTCCATACCAAGCGACTTTCCGTTTAGTAATAATTTTTTTACCAAAAATAATAGCTTCATCATTTCTCCACTTTATCTTTTCTAGTAATGTAACTAAATAGCTATCTGCTTCTGACTTATTAAATACTTTTCCATAATAATTTACTATTCCTCCTTTAGGCAATTGATTTTTTTTAGTATCAATCGGGACATTAAACAGTTTCATTTATTAATTATTTTTAAGGATTCTCAAACAATTATTATTAATATTCCCTCTTAATTATATGGTTTCGTTATTTTTTATGCTGTAATTTCTCTTTAGCATACCAAAATTTATAATTTTATTCCAAGAGAAATATTAAGTTCAAAAAGATAATAGTTGTTAGTATCAGCTTCTTTTGCTTTAAATTCTGTTGGAATATTTATATCGATTGTACATCGATTGTACAATGATTCAGATGCATTTGCGACTCAATGAAACCTCTCTCTTTATGATAGCATAATGATATATTATTTTATAACAACCTCATAATTATAAGATGTTTATGCATTCATAATCTGTCTATTTACTCTTTAATAAAACTTTGTATTGCTAGTTCATAACTTTGTAGCCCAAATCCTAAAATAACACCTTTTGCATTAGTCGAAATATAGGATTGATGCCTAAATGTTTCTCGACTCATAGTGTTAGATATGTGCACCTCAACTACAGGGGTATTAATTGCTTTTACAGCATCTCCAATCCCTATAGATGTATGAGTATAAGCAGCTGCGTTTAAAATAATCCCATCATAGCTATAGCCTACTTCATGAAGTTTTGTTATTAACTCTCCTTCAATATTAGATTGGTAATATTCTAAAACAATATTTGAATATTTCTCTTTTACCTTATCTAAAAACTCTGTAAAAGTATTGCTACCATAAATATTAGGCTCTCTTTTTCCTAACAAATTTAAATTAGGACCATTAATTATTATTAGTTTTATCATAATATAATAAAAATCTATTTAGATAAATTAATCTATCAAAAAAAGCCACTCTAAATAAAGAGTGGCTTAAATATATATAATATTAGTTACTAAAATCTATAAACCACTCCTAGATTAATATCGGACAAATTTACTCCAATATCGAAAGTACTTTTTGGCTCTGCATTTTCTGTATCAAATTTTGATGTTTCATAACCCAAAAGACCTACAGATGCTTCAATAGCAAAATTATGAGACAGAAAATAATTAATTCCAGGAGAAGCTCCTACAAAAAAACCATTCTGTTTTGTGTTTGTTTGGCCAACTTCCCTAGTACTATTTAAAATACCAGTTGCTAATTCTCCGAAAAAAGAAAACTTATTAATTGGTGTAAAATAATACCTACCAAAAACACCAAGATTTAGTGTAGTGGTGGTGTCTTCTACTGTAGCGTTAGGGTCTATGTTAGATGGCGCTTCAGTTTTCGACGACACATACCCCAAACGCGCTCCTATTGCAAAATAATCATCAATAAAATAGCCTAATTGCGGAGAAAAATTAAAACTATTTGAGTCTATATTATTTTCTTTTTCAGTTCCAAAAGAAATAGTTCCAGATACAAATATATCTGCTAATGTAAAACCTTCTCCCGCAGATGAAGCAGTTGTTTTACTTTCTTCTTGTGCTTTTACAGTTATTGTTCCAAATAAAACGATTGAAGCTACTATTAATATTTTTTTCATAATTAAGTATTCATGTATATTTTAAGAAAGCAAATTTAATTGTTTTTATAGGTTCTTTACAAATAAAAATTTGTTTATCTCTTTCTTAATCCATTCGCGTTCTTAGTTTTTTATAGATAAAGCTTCTAAAACTAAATTCATAGGAATTGCAAAACCAAGCCCTTCAACTCCTAAACCAGAAATTTTAGCATTTACCACTCCAATTAATTTTCCTTTTTTATTAATTAAAGGCCCTCCACTATTACCTGGGTTAATACTAGCGTCAGTTTGAATATAATAATTTTTACTATCTTCTATTTTTCGCTCTCCAGAAATAATTCCTTTACTTATTGTTTGCCCTAACTCTATTGAATTTGGAGTACCGATAACAAAAATATCTTCTCCCATTTCGTAATTATTAGATTTTAAGTTAAAAACTTTATCAAATGTAGTATCTGCCTTAATAAGAGCAACATCTAAATCTTCACTTTTTCTAACAATTTCAGCTTTGAAAACCTCTCCAGTTTTTAGCATAATTTCTATTTTTTCAGCTCCAGAAATTACATGAAAATTAGTTAATATGTGTCCATCCTTACTAACTGCTAATCCACTACCGTGGCCTAAATCTGTTTTAATTGTCACAGATGCGTTCATCGCTTCACTAACTGAAGACGGTTGATTACCCGAATTTAAAGCTAAAGTTTTTAATTTTATCTTTTCTACAACTCCAGTTTTCAAAAAAGCTCTCACATTTTTATTTCCAAAAAAAGTAAGAAATGAAGCCGAAATTGCATCTTCAACGCAGTTAATCATAGCTTTCTCTTTATTATAATCATACGAGAATTCTCCTGATTTACCTTTAACTACTTTTTTATACTTAGATTGTCCATAAATATCTTGTACATCCCACTCTATACTTATGTCTGCATTTAAAAAATCTTGAATTGTTCTTGCACCTTTTTGATAGACATGATTTAATCGTAATTTAGAGACATTAGCAACAATATAAATAGTATTGTTTTTATTTTTAAAAAATGTCTGAGTAGTATCTGTATAATGATACCTATGAAGAATACTATTAAGAGAACTTGTAAAAATTGAGTTATCAAATTTTATTTTTTCTGTATTCGAAGAAATATCTTTGTATTTTTTCTTATTCTTCTTTAATTGACTGTGCTTTATTTTTTTTACCTCTAGATCATTTTCATCCAAATCAAAAGCTGTATTTTTTAAAAATACATATTTATCATTTTCTTCTCTTTCACTTATTGGAATTAGCTTCTCTTTAACTGCCAACGTTTTGTCATAATTAAAACTTTTCGGTCCAATATCCATAAAAGGAACATAAAACGTAATGCCAAACGGAATCCAAGACATTATATATAATGGAGATTTTCGATCTTGATAATGAATAACATACTGATCTTTATACCCTTCTGTTTCAATTTTAACCTGTTGAACTTTTGCATTTCTTGGCATTTCTGCTAATACAGATTTCCCTTTTCCAGTTTCTTCTCCATTCAAATACACCATAGATTTTGAAGATTTAGTAAGAACACTCACTTTCTGTTGCTTTCCATTCAATATTGATGCGCAGCTACTCATCATAATTGGCAAAATAATTAATAGTATTAGTCTTTTCATTTTAAAAAAAATTAAATTAGTTAATTGGATACAATATTTATAGCAAACAACCTTCGAAGCTATAATATTATTATTTTAGATTCAATAAAAGGCTTAATAAGCAAATGCATATTGCATCCCTATGCCTAAAAGATTAAAGTTTTTGAAATCTCCAGTTCCTTTTAAATATGATACATGAAAATCTATAGCTGTATCTTCTGTAGCTAAAAACCTTATACCCCCAGCCGCAATAGGACCTGTTAATAACTTATCAAAAACAGCCGATTTGTGTAGCCCATAACCACCTCCTAAATAAAAACCAAACGAACTTTCATTATCTGGGTTTGAAGTGACTCCAAAATTATATTCAGCAACAATTGGAAAATCTATTACCAAATTTATATTTCTTGTTGCTTCAGTATATGTTACAATTCCAATAGCTGCATGAGTCCCTACAGATAGGGTAGAATGTTCTTCAAATTGAAGAACATTTATTCTTGGTGAAAATAATACTGAATATGGATTATAGTTGTTTTCTGTTATACTATAAATAAAGCCTGAATCATCTGTATTTACAGTTTTTATTTTTTCACTTCCAATAAAATATTTAAACCCAATAGACTGTGTAAATGTAACTTGTGAATTGACTTTGATAAAAATCAATAAAACTAAAACCGTAAATAAACTTTTCATAATTTGTAAATTCATACTGTTTAAACAAACATAAATACTTTTTATCGATAAAAAAAGCGTTTAAACGATTATATTTGTTATCATTCATTAAAGAGTTTGCAAATGTCTGATATACAGTGTATTAAAAAACAAAGTTATGATTATAAATACGAAATCTTTTATACTGTTACAAACCTATAATAATTTCTTATCTCAGAGCTTGAACTTACATATTTAGTATTATCAACTCTTATCAAAGTCAATTTTAGTAAAATAAACCCATAAATATTTTTTCTAATTTACTTTAAAAATGATTCATATCTTTATACCATGAAATGGAAAGATGCTCTTAAAGATTATACTTTATACTTAAAAATTGAACGTGGTTTATCTACAAATTCTATTAAAAGCTATAGTTTAGATGTAAAAAAGCTTATTGAATATCTTCAAGAATATAATATAAATACTTCTCCTATTTCTATAAATACTGAAACAATACAATCGTTTATATACACTATTTCAAAAACAATTAATGCAAGAACACAATCGCGAATAATATCTGGTTTAAAAGGTTTTTTTAATTATTTAATTTTTGAAGATTACAGAAATACGAATCCTCTAGATAAGATTGAATCACCAAAAATAGGCAGAAAACTCCCAGATACATTAAGTGAATTAGAAATTAATACTCTTGTAAATGCTATAGATTTAAGTAAACCAGAAGGTGAACGCAATCGAGCCATGCTAGAAACTCTTTATGGCTGTGGATTAAGAGTTGGCGAACTTATAAACCTTAAACTATCCGACCTCTATTTTAATGAAGACTTTTTAATGGTTATTGGTAAGGGGAATAAACAAAGACTGGTTCCTATTATGGAAACAACAAAAAAATATATTAACATATATATTAAAGAGACACGTATTAATTTAAATATTAAGCCAGAGTTTATTGATGTTTTATTTTTAAATAGAAGAGGAAGGCAATTAACAAGAGCTATGGTGTTTACAATAGTTAAACAACTAGCAACAAAAATTAACTTAAATAAAACTGTTTCCCCACATACTTTTAGACACTCTTTCGCTACTCATTTATTAAAAAATGGTGCCGATTTAAGAGCCATACAACTTATGCTAGGACACGAAAGTATTACTACTACTGAAATTTATATGCATATCGATAGGAGTCATTTAAAAGAAACTATTGAAAACTTTCACCCAAGGCAATAAAAAAAGCTAGCTGATACAATATCAACTAGCTTCATATATAATTTACAATAAAATAATAGCAATATCTTATTTCGCAATGTTAACTGCTCTAGTCTCGCGTATTACTGTAACTTTTACTTGGCCGGGATACGTCATATCTGTTTGGATTTTTTGGGAAATATTAAACGATAAATCTGATGCATTTTGGTCGTTCACTTTTTCACTCTCAACAATAACTCTTAATTCTCTACCAGCTTGTATAGCATAAGCTTTTTTAACACCATTAAAACCAAAAGCTATATCTTCTAAATCCTTTAAACGTTGTATATAACTGTCTAAAACTTGACGTCGAGCTCCTGGTCGAGCTCCAGATATTGCATCGCAAACTTGAACTATTGGAGATAATAATGATTTCATTTCTATTTCATCATGGTGAGCCCCTATAGCATTACAAACATCTGCTTTCTCTCCATATTTTTCTGCCCATTGCATTCCTAATATAGCGTGTGGGGTTTCCATATCCGATTCTGCATCTGGTACTTTTCCAATATCATGCAACAAACCAGCACGTTTAGCAAGTTTAGGGTTTAGTCCTAACTCTGCAGCCATAACA
Organism: Flavobacteriaceae bacterium; assembly: GCA_020627885.1. GTDB lineage: Bacteria > Bacteroidota > Bacteroidia > Flavobacteriales > Flavobacteriaceae > JAHDGB01. The sequence continues at coordinate 6,871 of JAHDGB010000018.1, forward strand.
CCACAAAGTTTAGCAACTTCTCTAGAGTGCTGTAATAAGTTTTGTCCATAAGAAGAACGGTATTTCATACGACCAACAACTTTTATTAATTCAGGATGAAGTCCATGAATACCTAAATCTATTACTGTTCGTTTTCCTACTTCAATAATTTCTTGTTCTATTTGTTTTTTTGTTTTCTTTACAACTTCTTCTATTCTTGCAGGATGAATACGTCCATCCGTTACTAATTTGTGTAGCGATAATCGAGCTATTTCACGCCTAACGGAATCGAAACAAGATAAAATAATAGCTTCTGGAGTGTCATCAACAATAATTTCTACACCAGTAGCGGCTTCAATAGCTCTAATATTTCTACCCTCTCTACCTATTATTCTTCCTTTAACATCGTCTGATTCTATATTAAAAACAGATACACAATTATCAACAGCCTCCTCCGTTCCAATACGTTGTATGGTATTAATTATAATTTTTTTAGCATCTTGCTGTGCTGTAAGCTTAGCTTCTTCCATTTTTCCTTGAATATAGGCCATGGCTTCATTTTTAGCTTCCCCTTTTAAAGATTCTACCAATTGAGACTTTGCTTCTTCTGCAGACAAACTAGAAATAACTTCTAATTGTTCAATCTGCCCTTTATGAAGCTTATCTAATTGTTGTTGTTTTTTCTCTAATATATCTAACCTATGATTATAATCTTTAGCTTTAGATTCTATACTTTCATTATTCTTTTTTGCTTTAGACAACTCATTAGAAACCTGTGACTCTTTATCTCTTGTGCGTTTTTCTGCTTCAGACATTTTTTTATCACGAGAAAGAATTACTTTCTCATGCTCTGCTTTCATTTCTATAAACTTTTCTTTTGCTTGAAGAATTTTATCCTTTTTAATACTTTCTCCTTCCTTTTTAGCATCTCTTATAACAGAAGCTGCAGATTTCTGAGCCTCTTTAACTATTTTAGAAGCACTATTTTTTTCTAGTATTTTAGCAACTATAAAACCAATTATAGCTCCAATTGCAATCCCTCCAATTGCCAACACTATTGTATTATCCATATTTACGTTAGTTTAGAATATAAAAAAGCCTACACTAATTTTGGTTTTGTATAAACTCCTTAAAAACAAGTTTAGGGCTAACAAGCTGATCAAGTATCTGCCCAATTATATAACATAGTAATAATAGCAGCTCGCTTTTACAACTTCAACTCACCCTTTTTAAAGAATTAACGTTGAGTTTATCAAAAAAATAATTAATGTAGGCAGTAACCTTTAATTTTTATTTATTTAAGAGTTTAAATGAGATGACAATAATTGATTAATGGCTTTAAGCTTATCCTCAACATGCTCATTGGTATACTCTTTATCTAATATTTTTTGTTCTACTTGAGATGCAAATTGTAAAGCACACATTGCTAAAACATCTTGTTTATCTCTTACAGAATAATTTTTTTCAAACTCTTTTATAGTTTCTTCTATCTTCTTAGCTGCTTTACGCAAGCCCTCTTCTTGATCTGGCAAAACAGTTAACGGATAGACTCTATTTGCTAGAGAAATCTTTATTTTTAACAAATCTGCCATTTTTACTATATTTCATTACTCAGAAAGCTGTTCTATACAATGGTCAATTTCCCTTATTAATGAGTTTATTTTGAGTTTGGTTTCTTTTTTATCATTATTACTGCCAAGTATTGTATTAGCCATCTTTAGTGTTTGATATTTATCTTCTAAAACTATCAAATCTGCAGACTGACTATTTATTGTTTTTTGAGCCTCTTTTAAAGAGTTAATTAACTCTCTATTAGATTTTTTCAAACCGTTTAATTCTTGTATTACTTTATTAATCTTACTTTCTAAAGCATCAACAAGATTTTCAATTTTACTCATTTACTATAACAATACTTTAATATACACAAATTTAATCGAACTTGTTAAAATTAGCAATTTTTTTATCATAAATTTTGCTTTTTTTATACCGACTCAATATCAATGTACTGCCTCAATAATTACACATAATCTTTGCAAAACGTTAACAAATTTATACCTTAGCATTGCTATTTTATGGTAATACTAGATAATTGTTAGTAATTTTTTAATAGTAAAAAACACAAAAATGATCATTCATAAGTTTATTCCTAAACAATTTTAAGATTAGGTACGGTTTTTGAAAAAACAACTAAAAATTGTAAATGAAATACATTTTAATACTAGTATTATTTGTCACTGTAAATATTACGGCTCAATCAAAATACCCTCAGGATTACTTTCAATCACCACTTGATGTTCCTTTAATATTATCTGGTACTTTTGCTGAGTTGCGATCCAATCACTTTCATTCTGGTTTAGATATAAAAACCCAACAACGTAGAGGCTTAAATGTTTACTCTACTGCTAGGGGATATGTTAGTAGAATTAAAATTTCTCATTTTGGTTATGGCAAAGCATTATACATTACTCATCCAAACGGATATACTACAGTTTACGCCCATTTACAGAATTTTTCTCCTAGTCTAGAGGCATATATAAAAAAGAAACAATACAAAAAAGAATCATATCAAATCGAACTCTTTCCAGAAATAGATGAACTCATAGTAAAGAAAGGGGAAGTTATTGGCTTTAGCGGAAATTCAGGCAGCTCTGGCGGTCCTCATTTGCATTACGAAATTAGAGATAATGAAGAAAGACCGATAAACCCCATGCTATTTGGAACAGATGTAAAAGACACTACCAAACCAATAATTAGAAGTATTTATGCTTACCCTATTGGAGCTCATTCACACATAAACAAATCTAACAAAAAGCAAAAACTTAGGTTAATACCAAAACAAAATGGCGGTTATGTAATAGAAGATATTGAAGCATATGGTACTATTGGGTTTGCTATAGAAACTGTCGATAGGCAGGATCAGGCTTCAAATAAAAATGGAGTTTATACAATTAAAACACTCATTAATGGAACTCAAAATTTTGAAATTAATTTTAAACGGTTTTCCTTTAGTGAAACAAAACACATTAATCGGTTAATAGATTATCAACATTATAAAGAAAAAAAGAAACGGTTACAAAAGCTATTTTTAGAATCTAATAATCCTCTTAGCCTTTATGGAGACATTCAAAATGATGGTTATATAACTATTAATGATAAGACGGCTTCTATCTACAAAATAAAGGTTACCGATTTTAAAAATAATACCGTTAATGTAGATATTAATATTAAAGGAATAATTGCTACTCCTGAAGATGTAGAACCCAAAGTTAAAACCCCTTATTATATATACGCAAATGCCCCTACAGAGCTTGCAAAAGAAACTGTTTCTGTTAATTTTAAAAAGAACACTTTTTATGAGGATTTTTATATTGATTTTAATGTAAACAGCGATACTTTAGTATTACATAAACCTATAGTTCCGGCTAAAAAATCATTTACCATAAATTATGACATTAGTAATTATAACTCTAAACATAAAGAGAAATTATATATCGCACGTTTAGCAGATAAAACAAACTTACCTGTATACTCTTCGACCAAAAGAAAAGAAAATATTTTAAGTACTAGAACTAAAAACCTAGGCACCTATGTGTTAGCTATAGATACAATTGCACCTACTATTACTCCAAAAAATTTCAGTAATGGTAAATGGCTAAGTAAGTATCGTTTTTTAACTTTAAAAATTGATGATATTACCTCTGGTGTGTCTAATTATAGGGCTACAGTAAATGGAAAGTGGATTTTAATGGAATATGATTATAAAAAAAGAACATTAACACACGATTTTAATGATGGTGTCGTTATAGAAACTAAAAATAACCTAAAAGTAATTGTTACTGATAATGTAGGCAATAGCACTACATATAAGGCAACTTTTTACAGGAAATAAATATACATATTGAAACAACTTAGAAATTTACTCATAATTTTAACGTTATTCTCACCACTTGCAATGTTAGCACAAAATGGGACATTAACTGGATTAATCTTAAACGAAGATAATTTCCCTTTAGAAGACGTAAATATTAAAATTAATAATGATGGAACTAAAACAGATAAAAATGGTTTTTTCTCTATTAAAATACCGGCAAATACAGATATTAAAATCGTATTTACTCATATAAGCCATAAACCAATTACTGCTACTTTTAATTTAAAAAATGGTGAAACCTATGTTTTCAACCCTGTAATGAGTGTTAGTGTAGAACAAATTGAAGAAGTTGTTTTAAACTCTAAAAAACGAAAAGATATTGAAGGCATTGTAACCATAGATACTAAAACTTTAAAAAAAATACCAGGTGCAACTGCTGGAGTAGAAAACATACTAAAAACATTACCTGGTGTGAGTGGAAATAATGAGCTAAGTACACAATATTCCGTTAGAGGCGGTAATTATGATGAAAATTTAGTTTATGTAAATGGTATTGAAGTATACAAACCCTTTCTTGTTCGTTCTGGACAACAAGAAGGCTTAAGTTTTGTTAACAGTGATTTGGTTAAAAATATAGAATTCTCTGCCGGTGGTTTTCAAGCAAAATATGGAGACAAACTCTCTTCTGTTTTAGATATTACATACAAAAAACCGATAGATTTTGGAGTTTCGATAGACTTAAGTCTTTTAGGCGGTAGTTTAGCTGTAGAAACAGCAAGTAAGGATGCTAAATTTACAAGTATAACAGGTGTTCGTTATAGAAATAACAGCCTACTAGTTAATGCTAAAGAAACTGAAACAAACTTTAACCCTGCTTTTTTTGATGCGCAAACTTACCTATCATATAAATTTAGTGATAAATTTCAACTAAGCTTTCTTGGTAATGGCTCTCTGAATAAATATGATTATGAGCCAAAAACGAGACAAACAAACTTCGGAACCTTAGATAATCCTTTAGCTCTATTAGTATTTTATGAAGGGCAAGAGCGCGATCGTTATCAAACTCTATTTGGAGCCCTTAATGGCACCTATTTTATGAATGACAATTTAACTATAGATTTAGTTGCTTCAACATACCATACCACTGAGGATGAACATTTCGATATTTTAGCAGAATATCGATTAGGAGAAGTAAATAGTAATATAGGAGATGAAGATTTAGGAGAAGTTGAGTTTAGTGAAGGTATTGGTGGCCAATTAAACCATGGAAGAAATGATTTAGACGCCTTGATATCTACAATAGAACAAAAAGGAACATACAATATTAAGGAAAATGAAATAAAATGGAGTGTTAAATACACTAATGAAGATATTCGTGATCGTTTAATTGAATGGGAAGTTATTGATTCTGCAGGGTTTTCTATACGCCCTCCTACTATAGATGATTTTAATGATCAGCCCTATACTTCGTATGATGGACCTATTGTTCCTTTTCAAAATGTAAGAGTAAAAAATGAAACAACAATAAATAGGGTGCAAACCTACTTTCAATGGAGTAAAAAAAGTAACTGGAAAGAAAGTAAAGCATGGTACAACATAGGTCTTAGAGCTCATAATTGGAGTGTTCGCAGTAAAGGTGTTAAAAGCAATAATCAAACAGTAATAAGCCCAAGAGCACAATTTGCTATAAAGCCCAAATGGGAAAAAGACATGCTTTTTAGAGTTAGTGGAGGCTTATACTACCAACCGCCTTTTTATAGAGAATTGAGAGACCGAAATGGTAATGTACAACCTAATGTGAAAGCACAACAATCTATACATTTAGTATTAGGGAACGATTACAGTTTTAATTTATGGAAACGCCCCTTCAAGTTAACTTCTGAAGTGTATTATAAAGATATAAATAACGTTAATTCATATACAATTGAAAATGTACGTATTCGCTACAGAGCCAATAACAATGCAGAAGCATTTGCATACGGACTAGATTTAAGGATAAATGGCGAATTTGTTCCTGGTACAGAAAGCTGGTTTAGTTTTGGTTATTTAAAAACCGAAGAAAACCTTAACAATAGAGGTTTTATACCTCGTCCTACTGACCAAAGATTAAAGTTTGCTGCATTATTTCAAGACTATGTTCCCAAAATCCCTTCTATGAAAATGTACTTAAATTTAGTTTATAACTCTGGTTTGCCTGGAGGGTCTCCTAGCTATGCAGACCCTTATATTTTTCAAAGTAAATTACCTGATTATAAACGCGCCGATGCAGGGTTTCAATTTGTGCTTGTCGATACTAATAAAACCTACGACAAGCGTTGGAAACAACAATTTAAAGAACTCTCTTTTGGAATAGAAATATTCAATATTTTTGATGTCCAAAATTCAATTACCAATACTTGGGTAAGAGATGTTTACACCAAACGGCAATTTGCAATTCCAAATTATTTAACCCCTCGTATTTTCAATGTGAGAACAACTATGAGATTTTAGATTATTTCTTGACCCTTAATATATATCTTATCTATTTGAGGGTTTCCAAATGAATAAGGAATAACACCATATGAATTAATTGATTTAGTCATTAACAAGTTTGCTTGTTTCCCCTTAGTTATAGAACCAACTTTCGTTTCTAACCCCATGGCATACGCTCCGTTTATTGTAGCTGCATTAATAGCTTCTTCTGGAGTCATTTTCATTTTAATGCAAGCAGTGGCAACTACAAAATTCATATTTCCTGAAGGTGTAGATCCAGGGTTATAATCTGTAGCCAAGGCTAAAGGCAAACCTGAGTCTATCATTTCTCTTGCTGGTGTATATGGAATACTTAAAAAATAAGAACAACTAGGTAAAGCAACAGGCATAGTCTTAGTATTTTTTAAAGATTCTATATCTTCTTTTCTCATTTCTTCTAAATGATCTACAGATAATGCATTATACTCAACTCCTACTTGAACCCCTCCTATTGAAGTAAACTGATTAACATGTATTTTAGGTATTAACCCATACTTTTTCCCTGCTTGTAAAATTAATCGCGTATCATCTGGAGAAAAATATCCTGTTTCACAAAATATATCAATAAAATCCGCCAACTTATCATTAGCAATTTTTGGCATTAATTTATTTATTAATAAATCTAAATATTCCTTTTTATTTCCCTTATAGTCGCTAGGTACTGCATGAGCCCCTAAAAAAGTAGCTTTAATTTCTATTGGGTAATTTTCATTTAAACGCTTAATAACACGAAGCATTTTTAATTCTGCATCTACAGTTAAGCCATAACCTGATTTAATTTCTATAGCGCCTGTTCCAAGTTTAATAACTTCTTCTAAACGCTTTTTACTTTGTTCGTATAAATCATTTTCTGAAGTTGCTTGTAGTTTTTTAGCCGAATTTAATATCCCGCCACCATTGTTAGCAATTTCATGATAAGACATGCCTTTAATACGATCGACAAATTCCCCTTCTCTATTCCCTGCATATACAATATGGGTATGAGAATCGCACCAAGATGGCAATATCATTTTACCAGTAGCGTCAACCACTTTAGAAAAAGAGTCTTTTGGGCAATTATCCATAGGCCCAAAATCATGAATTAACCCATCTTTTATAAGCAAAAATGCATTTTTAATAGTTGGCAGTATACTCATTTCTTTTCCTGAAACGAATGAAATGGGTGTATTACGAACTTGGATAAGCTCCTTTATATTTTTAAAAATAATAGTCATTAAAAAAGCGTTTTTAAAATAGAATCATCAACTAAGTTAGGAAGCGTTACTTTTAAATTAGGTGTACGATCCATTTCTCGTTTTATAGCAAATATAGCTTCTTTATTTCTAGCCCAACTACGTCTAGCTATACCGTTATTTACATCGTAAAAAAGCATGTTTTTTAAACGAACTTCTGCTTCTTTTGTACCATCTAATAATAATCCAAAACCACCATTTATAACTTCTCCCCAGCCAACGCCTCCTCCATTATGAATAGATACCCATGAGGCTCCTCTAAAACTATCACCTATAACATTATGCATAGCCATATCGGCAGTAAATTTACTGCCGTCATAAATATTAGAAGTTTCTCGATATGGTGAATCTGTACCACTTACATCATGATGATCTCTTCCTAAAACGACAGGTCCTATTTTTCCTTCTGCTATTGCTTTATTAAAGGCTAAAGCTATTTTAGTTCTTCCTTCTGCATCTGCGTAAAGTATTCGAGCTTGAGACCCTACCACCATTTTATTTTCTTTGGCTGCTTTAATCCAACTAATATTATCCTGTAATTGCAATTGTATTTCTTCAGGAGCGTCTTCTTCAATATCTTGTAACACATGCATTGCAATTAAATCTGTCTCATCTAAATCTTCAGATTTCCCTGAAGTACAAACCCAACGAAAAGGACCAAAACCGTAATCGAAACACATAGGGCCTAATATATCCTGAACATAAGAAGGGTATTTAAAATCTATATTGTTTTTGGCCATAACATCCGCCCCAGCCCTTGAGGATTCCAGCAAAAAGGCATTACCATAATCGAAAAAGTAAGTCCCTTTTTTGGTGTGATTATTAATTGCATTTGCATGTCTCCTTAAGGTCTCCTGAACTTTTTCTTTAAAAAGTTTGGGATCATCTTTAATTAATTGATTAGATTCTTTGTAAGAAATCCCTATAGGGTAATATCCTCCAGTCCATGGTATGTGCAAAGAGGTTTGATCTGAACCGACATGAATAAATATATTTTCTTCATCAAAACGTTCCCATACCTCAACAACATTCCCTATAAAAGCAATAGAAACAACTTCTTTATTTTCTTGCGCTTCTTTTACTTTTAAAATAAGATCTTCTATATTATCAATTAAAATATCGACCCAGCCTTGGTCGTGTCTCTTTTTTGCTGCATTAGGGTTTACTTCTGCGCAAATAGTAATACAACCTACGATGTTACCTGCTTTGGGTTGAGCGCCACTCATTCCTCCTAAACCTGCTGTTAAAAAGATTTTCCCTTTAGGTGTTTCTGTTTTAGGCAAAATTTTACGAAAAGCATTCATTACTGTAATTGTAGTACCATGTACTATACCTTGCGGCCCTATATACATAAATGAGCCAGCCGTCATTTGTCCATATTGAGTAACTCCTAAAGCATTCCCTTTCTCCCAATCGTCTGGCTTGGAGTAATTAGGAATCATCATTCCGTTCGTAACCACTACTCTTGGCGCATTTTTAGACGAAGGAAATAATCCCATTGGATGGCCAGAATATAAATGCAATGTTTGCTCGCTAGTCATTATAGATAAGTACTGCATAACAATAAGGTATTGTGCCCAATTTTGAAAAACAGCACCATTGCCTCCATAAGTTATTAGCTCTTCTGGATGTTGTGACACGGCAGGATCTAAGTTATTCTGAATCATAAGCATAATAGCTGCAGCTTCGGAAGACTTTGCAGGATATTCTTCAATTGGCCTTGCATATATTTCATAATCGGGCTTAAATCTATGCATGTATACCCTTCCGTATGTTTTTAATTCTTCTGCAAACTCTACCGCTAATTCTTCATGCCACTCTACAGGAAAATAGCGTAACGCATTTCTTATTGCCAATTGTTTCTCTTCAACAGATAAAATATCTTTACGCTTTGGTGCTCTATTTATTGTTTTAGAAGCCTCTCTTTTTTTAGGTAACTCAGATGGAATTCCTTGTAGTATATAATCTTGAAACGTCATTGTCTTTATATTTAACATACCTTAAATGCTTTATTTTTCACCATAGAAATTAGAGTATTGATGTCGTCTTTTAATATGCGATCTTCCTCTAATTTATTAACACTCTTTCTTATAATTTTAAAATTTTCTTCAATGATAACAGAAAATGTATTAGGCCTTCTAAATTCCATTGCCTGAGCCGCATACATTAATTCTATCGCTAATATTTTTTCTAGGTTGCCTAATATTTGATTAAACTTACGCCCAGATATACTTCCCATTGAAACATGATCTTCTTGTCCTAATGATGTTGGTATACTATCTGCTGAAGCAGGGAAGCACAACGATTTATTCTCAGTAACTAATGCTGCCGTTGTGTATTGAGGTATCATAAATCCTGAATTTAATCCTCCTGCTTGGGTTAGTAACCTTGGTAAACCGTATTTGCCTTCTAAAAGCAAATAACATCTTCTATCTGCAATATTTCCTAGTTCAGATGTTGCTAACGAACAGTAATCCAATACCATAGCTAAAGGTTGCCCATGAAAATTCCCTCCTGATATTGCTTCGGTTTCACTTAAAATAATAGGGTTATCAGTTACCGCATTCATTTCTATTTCTGCCAGTTCGTATAAATGATAATAAGCATTTCTCGACGCGCCATGCACTTGAGGGATGCACCTTAAAGAATAAGGATCTTGAACACGTTTACAACTAGAATGACTACTTATATTTTGCGAGCCTTTAAGCAACATTCGCATTCGCTGAGCAACTTCTATATTTCCTTTAAATGGTCTTATTTTATGAAGCATTTCCTTAAAAGGCGCTTCACTTCCTTGATACCCTTCTAAGCTCATCGCTCCTGAAAGATCTGCAAGATCTAATAAATAGTTTAATTTATGTAAACCCCAAATAGCATGAGCCAAAATAAATTGAGTTCCATTTATTAATGCTAAACCCTCTTTAGCTTCTAATTTAAAAACTGGTAAGTTATGATTATCTAAAACTTCTTTAGCAGAAACGATAGTATCTTTAACCCAAAACTCACCCTCTCCTAATAATGGCAAAAACAAGTGAGACAATGGAGCTAAATCACCTGAGGCGCCTACAGAACCTTGTTCCGGAACCACTGGTAAGACATCATTTTCTATACAATAGAGAATACGTTCTATGACCTCTAAACGAATACCAGAAAACCCTTTACATAATGCATGAACCTTACAAATCATCATTATTTTAGACAACTTTTTATCTATCGGTTCTCCTACTCCAACCGCATGAGTAATTAATAAATTCTCTTGCAACTTACTAGTTTCTTCTGGCGTAATTTGTACATCACACAACGGACCAAACCCTGTATTAATACCGTAAACAGCTTTGTTAGATTTAGCCATTTTAGTTACTTTTTCTCTACAACTATTAACTTTTTCTTTTGCTTCTTCAGTAACAACCCCAGATAGCTCTCCATTACATATGGCTATTGCTCTCTCTACTGTTAGTTGATCTACCCCGTATTTAAATACCATTTTTTTTTGTTTTAATTGAATTGACCAAAAATATACTTATTTTTGATATCTATCAAGACCATTTATATCAACTAATAATAATTATGAGTTATCAAATAGAAATCAGACATTTAAAATATTTTTTAGCTGTAGCAGAAGAATTACACTTTAGAAAAGCTGCTGATAAATTATTTATTTCTCAACCTGGCTTAAGTAAACAAATTAAACAAATGGAGGAAGGTTTAAATCTAAAACTCTTCGATCGTTATAATAGAAAAGTAGAACTCACTCAAGCAGGAATATATCTTAAAAGAGAAATTTCTCGTCATTTAAATGATCTTGAAAAAATACTAGATCATTCAAAATTGTTAAATGATGGTATTGAAGGATCTTTAAACTTGGGGTATGTTGGTTCGGCTATGCATCAATTAATTCCAAACTTATTATTGCGATTTAAAAACGAACATCCTAATATTATTTTTGATTTAAAGGAAATGGATAATCAAAAACAAGTAAATGATTTAATGTATAAAGACATAGATATTGGCTTTATAAGACTTGGAAGCCTTCCAAAAAACTTAGAATCGTATGCTGTTTTAAAAGAGAATTTTTGTTTGGTATTACCAGAATCGCACGAAATTAATGCTTCAAACTTTAATGATATTAGGCAACTTAAAAATGAACCTTTTATTATGTTTGACCCGTCTTATAGCCCTACTTATCATGAAAAAATTATGCAAATTTTTAAAGACTGTGGATTTTCTCCCATTATTTCTCATAATACTATTAATGCTAGTTCTATTTATAGATTAGTAGAAAACAACTTAGGGGTTTCAATTGTCCCTAAATCGTTAAAAACAGGATATAATATGAATATTAAGTTTATCGAATTAACCAATATAAAGCAGCAAACAACACTTTATGCTGCATGGAATAAAGAGAATAAAAATCCCATTTTAAAATTGATGTTACAGTTAATAAAAAATGGAAAATAAATTCTTTTAACGACTTTACTTTGTAAGAATATTTAGATTAATACGAACTAATGTTAACATTAAACATTAAATAAAATGGTAGAACAACTGATTTCTTTTTTTAAAAAATCTTCAATCGAAACAAAAAATAGTGTTCCTGAAGAAATGTGCCCAAATTGTTGGGGTGTACAAGAATACGATAATACCATTAGAGAGCTATATAAAGACCAGCAAATAGATGTTAATAATCATAACTCTAATTATGCTTTTATTCAGCAATTTATGGTAACACATTTAAATGGTATACGGCTAAAAAAAGGAAATAATGGGTTTGAATGCCCTACTTGTAAAATGAAGCTTTAACCAAAATTTTCACTTTAATCGTTTTTATTTAAAGAGACTCTATAAAAATTCTTTTAAAACATTAATCACATAATCGATTTCCTCTTTAGTATTATACTTACTAAAAGAAAATCGTATTGATGGTTTTAACTGATTTTTTTTTGTGAGAATTTCTGATAATACGTGAGATCCTTTAGAGCTTCCACTTTGGCAAGCACTCCCTTTAGAGCAAGCTATTCCTTTTAAATCTAACTGAAATAATAATACTAAGGCTTTTTCTAATGCTATTGGTAAACAAACATTTAATAAAGTATAGCTACTTTTATCCATATTAGAAGAAAGACCATTAAACTCTATACCCTTAAAGGTAGTGGTAAGTTTATCTATAAAATAAGCCTTAAGTGAAGCAATGTAATTACGCTCAGTTTCTAAATTCGCATATGCAAACTTAACAGCTTCTTCCATACCAGCTATGTTATGAATAGCTTCTGTTCCGGCTCTTAAACCTCTCTCTTGCTCTCCTCCAATAATTGATGGTTTTAAACCTGATTTTTTTCTAATAAAAACAAACCCCACTCCTTTAGGCCCATGAAATTTATGGGCACTTGCCGCTATAAAATCGATTGGAATGTCCTGTAGGTCTAATTCATAATGACCAAAAGATTGTACCGCATCACTATGAAATAAAGCATTATTTAACTGACATAAGTTAGCAACTCTTTTAAGATCTAAAATGTTCCCTATTTCATTATTAATATGCATTAAACTAACCAATGTTTTCTCTTCTGAAGATAACAATGTTTCTAATTCTTCATAATCTATACTTCCGTAACTATCAACATTTACATAACTAACTGTAAGACCATAGTCCTTTTCTAGTTTCTGTACAGTATGCAATACTGCATGATGCTCTATACGAGTTGTAATTATTTGCTTAACTTCTAAATCTTTAACAGCACTTTGCAGTACTAAATTATCTGCCTCTGTTCCTCCAGATGTAAATATGATTTCAGAAGCTGTAACGTTTAATTGCCTTGCTATGGTTTTTCTTGACTGCTCTATAATGGATTTTGAAGAACGGCCAAAGCTATGTGCAGAAGAGGCATTTCCATATCTTTCTTTCATTACTTTGGTTATTCTTGAAATAACCTCTTGTCGTAGTGGTGTTGTAGCTGCATTATCAAAATATACATGTCTCATTAATTTCTCTGCGTAAATTTTAATAACAAAAATAACCGAAATAAAATTAATGTTAATTGCTATGCTATAAATTAACAATTCTATTATTTTTGTTATTAAAATTAAACGTGTGAAAAATTTAGTTTGTCTTTTTATTTGCTTTATAGTTTTTACTGGTTGTGACGATGGTGATATTATTACTGTTGAATTTGATTTTGAAGACACATTTTATGCTTGTGGAGATATTGTGTTCTTTAAAACAAAAAACGATCCTGATCAATCTTTTTCATTATTACTTACAAGTCCTGTATTAACTATAGAAAACTTAAAAGAAACTGAACCTAATGCTACGAATTCAAATTTAGTTACTCTTAAAAACCCTGTATTAACCTATGCCTTAAATGAAACCTCAAATATTTTCAATTATAGAAAGTATAGTAATATTCCAGCTAGTCCATTTTGTAACGATATACCGCCTGCTGATTTAAATGTAACTCAAAATGATATTTCTTCGGGTGGTAACGCTATAATTACTACTATTTTAATAGAAGATGATAACGATGGTATTTTAGCTGAAAATGAGGATTTAAATAATAATGGAGACTTAAATGATGACGATACAGATAATGATGGTATACCTAATTATATTGATGTAGATGATGATGGTGATAATGTGCTTACAAAAACTGAATTAGAACTTTTAGATCCCAATACAGATAACGACAACAACCCTATAACCAATCCTTTAGACACAGATAATGACGGTATCCCTAACTATTTAGATAATGATGATGATGGTGATGGTACAGTAACTCGTAACGAAGAAAGCTTTTCTCAAAATCAAAATCCTACTGATGATATTACAGATAATAGTGTAGGCCCAGATTATTTAAACGCAACTATATCTACAAATATAGCTGCCACACAATACAGAACTCATCCAATAGAACAAGAATTTAAAGTTTCTATTGTTTTGGAAAACATTTCTTTTCCTACAATTATCGAAGAGAGTATCGATTTTGGAACATTAAATAATAGTAGTACTAATACAAGTAGAAATGGAACACCAATCTTTAATTAAGTGGCTCGTTTTGCATTTTGCATAATATAGACTTCTGTTGCTCCAAATCCATATTTTTTATAATTGGCATCATAAAAGTTAACATGTTCATACCTACCTAATAAATACTGTAATTCTAATTTTAAGGTCCCATCTCCTACACCATGAATAAAAATTACTTTTTGAATTTTATTTTTAATTGCATATTCTAATTTATGCGTCGCGGTTTCTAATTGTAATGTTTTCTTATCATGACTTGTCATCCCTTTTTCAGATTTCACCAATTGATGAATATGTAAATCAACTTCCATTATTGATTGATTATGGAACTTGGATTTAATTTTAACACCTCTCTTCTTTTTTTTGTCTTTTTTTTCTGAAAGAATTTTATTTACAGGAATTTTCTCAAATGCTACTTTATTAAACATGGAAGAATCTTTTACAATTTCGTTTTTCGAAAACGAAAGTTCAAACCCCTCTTCTGTTTTTACAAAAACATTTTCTCCCTCTATCGCAGTAACTATACCAGACAAATCGTCATCTATAACAAAAACCTTATCTCCTTTATTAAACATCATTCTTCTTCCTCTATAAATAAATCGGCTCCTCTATTTTTATTACCAGGTATAGTATTAGACACTCTGTAAGTACCATACATCAAAATAACAATCCCAATAATTAAAACACATATATTTTGTTTAGTCTCTACTTTAGAATAAACTGCAATTGAACCTCCTGTAAGCATTAACAAGTAATTAATTATTTGCTTTTTTTTCATGTTTTTTTTTAATTAATACGCTATATATGTGCCAATTATTAGCCAATTATAAAGCCGAAACCACCTTTATATAATACAAATTTATAACTTAATCGATTAAAAACAGCAATTTGTCTTTTTTTTACACTAAATAGCCAATGATGTCTGTAATTTTACTATATTTGTATTAACTCAAGTCAATTATTTTAACAGAACATATCCTCATAGATTATGAAAACCTACTTTAAATACGCTTTTTTACTTTTATTTATAAACACAGCTTTCTCACAATTGACAGTGCGCAATAGTGCATATATATATGTTACAGATGAAGTTGTTTTTGTTGAAGATGACGTTAGTCTTAAAGAATCTAACTCAATGTTTTACCTTAGAGATGATGCACAACTCATACAAGGAACTGGTACAACTGGAAATTCTGGAATTGGAAAACTAAGTGTTTTTCAAAATGGTACAGTAGATAATTATGCATATAATTACTGGTGTTCTCCAGTTGGAAATACAGATGCTGATGCTCTTGGTAATAGTGCCTATAGAGGTAACAACAACATGTTTGATTGGACAGGTAGCGGTACACCTTCGTTACATCAAATAACCAGTACAGCTGCAGCTTTCACATTTGGATATGACGGAAGTAATTCTCCTTTAACCATTTCTCAAAGATGGATATATAGTTATAACCCAGGCACTGACTACTCAGACTGGGATCATATTGGAGCTACAGGAAATTTAGATGCTGGATATGGCTTTAGCATGAAAGGAACCTCTGGTAGTAGTATGAATCAATTATACGATTTTAGAGGAAAACCAAATTCGGGAGACATCCCTACTGAAGTTCTTTCAGGTCAAAACACATTGGTAGGCAACCCATACCCATCTGCTTTAGATGCACGAGATTATATACACGATGCAACAAATAGCACATTAATAAATGGTTCTTTATATTTTTGGGAGCATGATCCATCTGTAGATTCTCATAATGTAGCTGATTATATTGGTGGATATGCATCATTGACAGTTACCTCAGGAGGTCTCGCAACTTTTGTTCCTGCGACCTTTGATACATACAATAGTGATGGATCAATGAATACTACAGGAAGTTCTTCTGTTAGTAGTAAAACTGTAGGGAGATATATTCCTATTGGACAAGGATTTATGGTAGAAGGTATAGGAAATGGTACTATATATGCAAGAAATTCACACAGGAATCATGAAAAACCTGGTGGATCTAATAGTATCTTTTTTAAAGATGGTTCATCTAATACTAATTCTGAGGATTTACCTGAAGACTACAAACGTTTTCGATTAAACATTGACCTTAACGATAGTAAAACTACTCAGGTCGTTCAAACTTTTCACGACACAGCTACCGATGGATTTGATTACGGACTTGAGATAAAACAACCTATAGACGAAAACTACGAAGTGTATTTTCAAAATGATGGAGAAGACAGCCGTTTATCTGCTCAAGCCTTCAAATTTGATTCTGATATACGTATCCCTTTATATTTCGATTTACCTACTCAAAAAACTGTTAGAGTAAGAATTCATGACGTACAAAATTTTGATGATGGTCAAGACATATTTTTGCATGATATAGAAGATGATGTATACTATAATTTAATAGATCTAAATTTTGAAACAACTATGGAATCTGGCTCTAGCAACTCAAGATATGAACTTACATTTAAAAACTTTAATATCCTTGATGTTACAGAATTTGATAGTAGTGATTTTTCAATATTACAAAATAACAATACAGCTAACCTTACCGTACTAAATCCTAGTAGTTTAGAAATCAAAGAACTATCAATCTATGATATTTCGGGTAAAAGGGTTTTGCGCGAGGTTAACTTAAGTAACAAATCTCGTTATGAGTTCTCAACTAGAAACTTAAGTGATGGAACCTATATAGCAAAAATCAACCTTGATAAAAACAATAAAGCAATCAACAAAAAAATAATAATAAATAATAAAAAATAATAAAAACATTAATTACAAAAACAAAAAGCCGATGCACAGCATTGGCTTTTTTTATGGTCTATTTATTTACATTTGTAATAAACTAAACCAATTATGCAATTAACCGAATCATACATGTTGCCATGTTTAAATAAGAAATTATTTGGGTTTGAATGTATGGGGTGCGGTATACAACGAGCTATGGTTCTTTTAATTCATGGCGATTTTATAGCTGCTTTTAAAATGTACCCAGCTATTTATACATTAATACCTTTGCTCTTCTTTATAAGTGTTAATCTTTTTTATAAATTTAAATTATTACACAAAATAATTAATTATTTAGCAATAGCTTCTATTTTAATAATTATCATTAGTTTTATCGCAAAGCTCATTTACTAATTAAATTTAAATCATGAAAAAACAACTCAATCCTACCCTGATATATGTATTGTCCATAATAGGTTTACTGTGCTGCTGTGTTGCTGGTTTCGGTATTTTTCTAGCAGGACCCGCATATTTTATAGCCAATAATAAAATTAAAGACGCACAGCTAAATCCTGAAGAATATGAAGGTGATATTAAACAAATAGAAACTGCTAAAATAATAGCATTAGTAGTACTAATAATTAATGTGCTTTATTTAATTTATTCTATATATCAAATTAGTACTATAGGTTGGGATGAAATGATGGAACAATCAAGACAAATGATGGAAGAATATCAATCTCAACAAGGGGTTTAAAACAATAAAATTTTCATAACAAATTGAAAATTAATTTTTTATACCTATTTTCGTACACGACAAAAGAACAACTATTTCTAATATAATCATTTTAATCATTCCCTCATGAAACGTTTTTATTTATTATTGCTCCTCTTTTTTATAACTTTTACCCCTTCATTTTCGCAACAACAGAATTCATTACCAAAATCTTTAACCGTTGCGGAAAAAGAAATTATAACTAGTTTTAAGTTTAAAAGTTCACAAATAACCCCTCCTCCTTCTACTCCAATTAGAACTATGGCAGAGTGGGAAGAAGTTGAATATCTGGTACTTTCTTGGG
>JAHDGB010000216.1 GCA_020627885.1 Flavobacteriaceae bacterium
AAACCTAGCAACATATGAAAGTGAAAACCATTTTAGTATCCCAACCAGAACCTAAAATTGAAAACTCGCCTTACTTTGATCTTGAAGAAAAGCAAAAAGTAAAAATAGATTTCCGTCCGTTCATACATGTAGAAGGGGTTTCTTCAAAAGAAATTAGACAACAGAAAGTAGATTTAACGACATTTACAGCAATAATTTTAACAAGTAGAAATGCTGTAGATCATTTTTTTAGAGTAGCTGAGGAAATGCGTTTTAAAGTGCCAGATTCAATGAAGTATTTTTGTCAATCTGAAGCAGTTGCTTATTACCTTCAAAAATATGTTGTTTATAGAAAACGTAAAATTTATGTTGGTAAAAGAACATTTGCAGAGCTGTCTCCGTTAATTAAAAAATATAAAGAGGAAAAGTTCTTATTACCAACTACCGATAAATTAAAACCAGAAGTACCAAAAATTTTAAATGAATTAGAGGTAAACTGGAGGGAAGCAGTGTTTTATAGAACAGTTATTAGTGATTTATCAGATTTGGCCGATGTGTATTATGATGTCCTAGTATTTTTTAGCCCTTCTGGAATTGAGTCGTTATTTCACAATTTCCCAGATTTTAAACAGAATAATACCCGTATAGCAGTTTTTGGTAACACGACGTCAAAAGCTGTAGAGGCTAAAGGGTTAAGGGTCGATATTTCTGCACCAACTCCAGAAACACCATCTATGACAATGGCATTGAAAAAATATATTAATGAAGTCAATAATAAAAAAGCAGTAAAGTAATTTACTGCAGTGCATAAAGTTATAAAATAAAAAAGCCAGAACATTTGTTCTGGCTTTTTTTATAAGTTAAAATTAAAGTTTAGTTTTTCTTTAAATTTACTTTGTCGGCAGCTTTATTAGCGGCATCTTTTGTTGCATCTGCCGCATCATTAGCTATTTTTTTAGCACCATCTACAACATTACCTGCTGCATCTTTTGTAGCATCAACAGCATTTCCAGCAGCGTCTTTAGCGTCTTCAATAACATTACCAGCGGCATCTACAGCGTTACCAGCAGCGTCTTTAGCGTCTTCAATAACATTACCAGCGGCATCAACAGCATTTCCGGCAGCATCTTCAATAGCATTACCAGCAGCGTCAACAGCGTTACCAGCGGCATCAACAGCCTTATCTGCTGCGTTTTTTGCAGCGTCTTTTGTAGCATCAGCGGCGCTTTCAATAGCGTCTCCTGCAGTATCAACATTTTCTTTAACTTCTCTACATGATGTAATAGAAGCACCTATAGCAAGTAGTAAACCTAGATTTAAAAATAATTTTTTCATTTTGTTTAATTTTGTTTATTACACAAACATTATGTTTGCATTTATTGCAATATATCATATTTTTTTAACAATTTTAACAGTTTTGAATAAATGTTGCGTCAGCTCGTTAGGAGAAGATACTAGTAATCGAATGAGGAATAAGCTGTTTTTAGTTTGCTTTTATGACTTCTGTTAAAAAAGAACGATGGGCTTAAAAATAATAGAAGTATGGTGTTGTTTTTGGTTATAGAACCCAAAGGGCTAAATAATTAAGTGCGCCGAAGTCGCTTCATTATTTTTATAACAGCTCCTTGTTGTTGTTTAATATAATTAAGGTTTTGTTGCCCAGTGTAATTTCGTTTTTCAGAATCTTTTATCAGCAAATTTAATTTATTGTTAAGTTCTTTTTGATTAGAAATAGAAAAGAGGCCTTCGTTTTTAATCATATCTGCAGCCTCAGGGAATTTAGAATACGTCTTACCAATAATTATTGGTGTACCAAATACCGCTGCTTCTAAAGTATTATGTAGCCCAGTTTTGCCCATAGCCCCTCCAATATAAGAAATATCGGCATAATTATATATTTTAGAAAGTATTCCAATAGTATCAATTATAAATACCTGGTAATCAGAAAGGCGCTTATTTCCTTTTTCAGAAAACAAAACCGTTTTTTTAGTAAGTCTATTTTTTAATTGGTTAATCTGATTTGGTTTAATGTTATGCGGCGCAATTATAAATTTAGTTTCTAAGGGTGTCTCATTTATATAATTTACAAGAAGCAGTTCGTCTTCTGGCCAAGTACTTCCGCATACTATACAGCATGTATCGTCTTTAAATTGCTTAATATAGGCTAAAGTATTGTCGTATTCTAATTGTTGTAGGACACGATCAAAACGAGTATCTCCAGAAACCGAAACCGAGTGGTAATTTATATTTTTAAGTAAGGTTTTAGAAGCCTCGTTTTGAGTAAAAATATGATTAAAAGCAAAGAGTGCTTCTCGCATTATTTTACCATAAGGCTTAAAAAAAGATTGAGAACTCCTAAATAAAGCAGAGATGAGTACTGCTTTATGGTTATGTCGTTTCAATTCCTTTAAAAAATTTGGCCAGATGTCGTATTTTACAAATACAGTTAATTCAGGATGGGTAAGGCTTATAAACTGTTTCGCATTCTTTGTGGTATCTAATGGTAGATATACTACAACATCGGCAAGAGAATTATTTTTTTTTATTTCATAACCAGAAGGCGAAAAAAAAGACAAAACAATTTTATGATTAGGGTAATCCTTTCTTAGTTCTTTAAAAACAGGCAAACCCTGTTCATATTCTCCTAACGACGCACAATGAAACCATAATGTTTTGTCTTTAGGGCTAATAGCTGTTTCTAATATGAAAAAGGTCTCTGAACGTCCTTTTACTCCTAAGCGCACTTTATTATTAAAAAGCGAAAGGCCTTTTAATAATATACGAGTAATAATAAGAGTAAAATGATATAGTAAATTCAATAAAAACGGCTTTATGCAAAAATAAACAATTCATTGCTTACCATTTCCTAATTTTGTAATTTCGTTGCCAATACATTATAAAATCTAAATGTGTGAATAAAATTCAAATGGTAGACCTTAAAGGTCAGTACAAGAGTATAAAAAACACGGTTGATCATTCTATTCAGGAGGTTTTAAATACTTCGGCTTATATTAATGGACCAAAAGTACACCAATTTCAAAAAAACTTAGAAAATTATTTAGGTGTAAAACATGTTATTCCTTGTGCTAATGGTACCGATGCGCTTCAAATAGCAATGATGGGGCTGGGGTTAAATCCTGGTGATGAGGTGATTACTTCAGATTTTACATTTGCAGCAACGGTTGAGGTTATTGCGCTTTTAAATTTAACTCCAGTTTTGGTCGATGTCGACCCTAATGATTTTAATATCGATATCGAGGCCGTTAAGAAAGCAATAACCCCAAAAACAAAAGCAATTATTCCTGTGCATTTATTTGGGCAGTGTGCCAATATGGAGGCACTTATGAAAATTGCTGAAGCTCATAATTTATATGTTATTGAAGACAATGCCCAAGGTATTGGTGCAGATTATATATATAGTAATGGAAAAAAACAAAAATCCGGAACGATAGGCCATGTGGCTTCAACTTCTTTTTTTCCATCAAAAAATTTAGGATGTTATGGCGATGGTGGTGCTATTTTTACAAATGATGATGATTTAGCACACACCCTTAGAGGCATTGTAAATCATGGCATGTATAAACGTTATCATCATGATGTTGTAGGGGTAAATTCTAGATTAGACTCTATCCAAGCAGCAGTTTTAGATGCTAAATTACCGCATTTAGATGCTTATAATAAAGCAAGACGCAGTGCGGCCAGAAAATACAATAAAGCTTTTGCAAATCATCCTAAAATAGAAACCCCAAAAACAGGAACATGCTGCGAGGATTATAGCGACAGTTGCAATTGCCACGTGTTTCATCAATATACTTTAAAAGTTAAAGGTGTAGACAGGGATGCTCTGGTAAAGCATTTAAACGATAATGCTATTCCTTGTGGGGTATATTACCCTATACCTTTACACAAACAAAAGGCCTATACTAATTCAAGTTACCAAGAAGCCGATTTTAAAGTGACCAATCAATTAATTAAAGAGGTGATTTCTTTGCCTATGCATACCGAATTGGATGATGAGCAAATAGCCTTTATAACCAATAAAGTTTTAGAGTTTATAAATGAGTAAAATACTAGTAACAGGTGGTTTGGGTTTTATTGGCTCGCACACCGTTGTCGAATTACAAAATAAAGGATACGAAGTTGTTATTATTGACGATCTTTCTAATTCCTCACTTAAAGTTCTTGATGGTATTACGGCCATTACGGGGAAGCA
>JAHDGB010000217.1 GCA_020627885.1 Flavobacteriaceae bacterium
AGTCTATGGGTTTCAAGACTTTTGGTTTTGCTGGAGGTAGAGAGGATGTATGGGAACCAGAACAAGATATTTATTGGGGAACAGAAAACGAATGGTTAGGAAATGATGAACGTTATGATACAAGTAGTGGAGAATTAGAAGGACACCTAGGGGCGGTTCATATGGGCTTAATATATGTTAATCCAGAAGGACCCAATGGGAATCCAGATCCTGTAAAATCGGCTCATGATATAAGAATAACTTTTGCGAGAATGGCTATGAACGATGAAGAAACTGTCGCTTTAGTTGCTGGAGGTCATACTTTTGGCAAGGCTCATGGCGCTGCGGATCCGGATAAATATGTTGAAGTAGAACCTCATGGCGCATCTATTGAACAGATGAGTACAGGGTGGAAAAATACTTTTCAATCTGGGGTGTTAGATGATACTATAACAAGTGGGCTTGAAGGCGCATGGACCCCCAACCCAATTCAATGGGATCATGATTATTTTGAGGTGCTATTAAATTATGACTGGGAGTTAACAAAAAGTCCAGCAGGAGCACATCAATGGACACCTACAAAAGCTTCTAATGCTAAAATGGCGCCCAAAGCGGGAGATGCTAAAGGAAAGCAAGTCTTAATGATGTCTACTGCAGACATGGCATTAAAAATGGATCCTAATTATTTAAAAATATCTAAGCGTTTTCATAAAGATCATAGTGCTTTTGAGGAAGCTTTTGCTAGAGCTTGGTATAAACTAACGCATCGCGATATGGGACCAATTAATCGTTATTTAGGCCCAGAAGTTCCAAAAGAAGAATTGTTGTGGCAAGACCCGATACCAAAAGTTAATTATAAATTAAACCCTACCGATATCACACTATTAAAACGTATGATTCAAGCTTCAGGATTATCGGTATCTGAACTAGTTAGGACAGCTTGGGCCTCGGCATCTACATATAGAGAATCGGATAAAAGAGGAGGAGCCAATGGAGGGCGCATTCGTTTAGAACCACAAAGGAATTGGGAGATAAATAACCCCAAAGAACTTTCTAAGGTCTTAGGAGTGTTAGAAGGCATTCAAAAAGAATATAAAGAACCAATTTCAATTGCAGATTTAATTGTATTAGCAGGATCGACAGGGGTAGAAATGGCAGCAAAAAATGCAGGGCATGATATTACTGTTGCTTTTACTGGAGGTAGAGGAGATGCTTCACAAGAACAAACAGACATAGAATCTTTTAGCCATTTAGAGCCAATTGCGGATGGTTTTAGAAATTATATAAAATCAGATTTAAATATTGCAGCTGAAGACTTACTGGTAGACAAAGCCAATTTATTAACATTGTCTATCCCCGAAATGACAGTTCTTGTTGGGGGATTAAGAGTTTTAGGTGCTAATTACGACGGTTCTAAACATGGTGTTTTTACAGATAGAATAGGAAGCTTAACAAATGATTTTTTTACTAACATTCTTGATTTTTCAATAACCTGGAAATCAGCTAATTCTGATGAAAAAGAGTTTGTTGGTCGAGACCGTAAAACTGGAGCAATGAAATTTTTAGGAACTCGAGCAGACTTAATTTTTGGCTCTAATACAGAGTTAAGAGCAGTTTGCGAAGTTTATGGTTCAGATAATGGAGAAGATAAATTTGTGAAAGATTTCGTTTCGGCTTGGACAAAAGTAATGAATTTAGATCGTTTTGATTTAACTAAATAATATGAACATAAAGATAGTGATAGCTTTAAGAAGTTATCACTTCCTTTTTTGAATAATTTATCATATCAAGAAGCATATCTACAATATCTTCTGAATTGCTTTTTTTTAATGATTTATATTTAAAAAAAGAAACCCTGCCTGTTTCTACCTGATAAATAAACATTCCAACATTACTGTTTTCAGGTAATGTAACGATATTTATTTGATTAATAGTTACCCCAGTACCATTACAATAAATGCATTTAATTTTCCAAGAAACATTTTTTTGAATGTTTGAAAAAACATTTAACAAATTAAAAATAGTAGTCCTTTTTTCCATTTTATGCACAGTTCTATTTTCTCTTGCAGAGTAAATTATTAGGATAAGAGCCTCTTTTAAAGTTACAAAAATAAATTGTAATAGTGTGGTAAAAAGGGAATTAATTGTTTTAAATATATTGTTATATATATCTGAGTAAATTATAATTTTATATATAAGGTTTATTGTAATAGCTGTATTAATATTCCAATTATACCAATGCTTATGCATAATGGGGAAAATATTTTAGAATCTGCTTTAGCGAATTCAGTATTTTTTATTTTTTTAAAAAAACCAACATATTTAAATTCTCCTATGGCACGTACAATAAAAATTAAAGGAATAAACCAAAAGGCATAATTTGTAATCCAATTTGGAATTTCAAAAGCTGTAAGTTCAGATTTAGTAAGATAAAGCAGACCAAATAAAGCCAACATAATTCCTACTATTAAGGTTGCAAATTTAGGAATTGACATGTTGTTCGTTTCATTATTTTTTGTTGGAATTACTTTTTTTAGCCCCCAAAGACCTCCAAAAAGCCAATAAAAATGGAAACTACCAAGTATAGTAAAGATTAAAAATAGGCTTATAGATAAAATTGTAAGAATCATAGGTTAGGAATTTTAAAAATTTGTTCAAATTGTTTTTTGTTTATTGAGGAAGGGGTTAACTGTATAACTTTATTTCGAATACCAATTAAAATGGGGTTAGACCAATGAGCTATTTTCCCAATCATCCAGCTAGATTTTGTTACTTGGTGAGCTTTGGGTAATCGTAATTTTTGAAACGCTTTAAAAGCTCTATTTGTATCATACTTTCTTAAGCACTCAGAAAGAATGTAAGCATCTTCAATTGCTTGGCAAGCACCTTGTCCCATATTAGGAGTTGTTGCATGTGCTGAATCTCCAATAAGGCAAACATTTTCGTCATACCATTTATTTATTGGTTTTAAATCGGATATTTCTGTAGCATGAATTTGTTCCTTTTTTGTTGAAGAAATAATATTTTTAATAATAGGGTTATACTCATTAAAATAGTTAATAATATTATTTACATTAAAAAACTCTTCTTTATTTTTTTTGAATGATTTTAATGCATACCAATAGACTTTATTTTTTGCAATTTGAACAAAGCCAAACCTTTCTGTTTTTCCCCAAGCTTCGTTTAATTCATTTTGATATTTTTGAGGTAAATTGTATTCTGTAACTCCTCTCCAACAAATTTGATTAGCATTTCTTATTGTGTTGTTAAGAAATAAATGCTGTCTAACAATTGAATTTATACCATCTGCTCCTAAAAGAGTAGAAGATTGAATTTTTTCTCCATTATGAAATTCTAAAGAATACCCATTTTTATTTTTGGATATTTTTTTTAGTTTGTGATTTAATTTTAAAGAAGAAGAATTTAATTTATTAATTAAAATTTGTTGCAATATACCTCTATGTATTGCAATATTTTTTGCCTTAAATTTCTTCTCAAAAGAAGATAAATCAACTTTAGAAAGAGGTTTTAGATTTGCTTTGGTAATGTTTAATGAAGATATTGGGTTTCCATTTTTTTCAATAGTTTCTTTCAGCCCTAATTTTTCATACACTTGTATGGCGTTATTTGCCAAAATAATACCAGCTCCAATTGGTTTTATTTTTTCGGTTTGTTCAAATACTCTTACGTTGAATCCTTTTCGTTCTAATGCAATAGCTGTTGTTAGTCCGCCAATTCCTGCTCCTATTATATCAATTGTCATATTTAAAAATGTATTTTTAAGTGATAGATATTAAGGTTATTATGTTGAGTAATGTGTTTTTATTCATTCACTTTTTTACTAAAACAAATTTTAAAAAAATCAATTGAAGAATCACTTAACTTTGGGTAATTAATGTGGAATATCTAGTTTTATTGGTACGAATTTATGTGATTAAATTAGATTTGTATTATGAGCAAAAAAAGTTACACCAGTGAATTTAAAAGTACAATTGTAGAGTTACAAGAATCAGGAAAAACACCTACTGAATTAACACAAGAATACGGTGTTAGTTTAGCCTCAGTAAATAGATGGAAAAAGGAGTTTAGCCCAAAAGCCCTATGTTTTCTTATACATTGTGCCTGTTGCACAAGTTAGCAAAAAGACAAGAAACGGAAGCTATTAATTTTTACTTATTGTATTATCTTTAAGTATGCAAGGCAAGAA
>JAHDGB010000218.1 GCA_020627885.1 Flavobacteriaceae bacterium
TTACACACATATAGAGCCTCTGAATTTTAATAAAATTCAGAGGCTTTCTTCTTTTGGTGTTATTATTAACTCGAGTTCAATTTTGGACTTGTAAAGAAATAGAAGCACATAAAAAAAGTAAAGTAGTTTTTAATAATAGGCTCATGATGCAGCATTTATTTTTAAGTAAACCTAAACTGAATAAACTTTAAAAAAACAAGAATTTAGTGTGCTTACTCTTTAAATGAGTGAACACTTCTTTAAAATGAGTGTGTAATACTTTTTTTAGCTTAAAACCATTCTTTTTTAAAAAACACGATTTTATTATACCAAGTAAAGTGTGTATGTTTATCTTTTATATTGTCCGTTAATGCATAAACACAGTTTATATATAATAGTATTATTTTTATTTTTTATTGCTCCTTCAGCGATTGCACAAGAGTATGAGTTAGAGAAAGAGAAAAAAAAGGCCTTTACTGTTAGGGGAGTGGTAAAAGAAAGTGATACAGATAGGCCAATAAAAGAGGTTAATATTCAGGTTAATGGTGGAGCATATACCTCTTCGAGTATTTCGGGTGATTTTAAAATAATAGTAAATAAAGGAGATGAATTAATTATTAGCCATAAAGATTTTGAAACGGTTTATTATACCATTAAAAATAATGAACGAATAACAATTAATGTAGAGCCAGCAGAAACATCTTTATATAACTCTAAAAGGAGTAGTAAAAAAGCGAAATATAAATCGTTTAAAACACTTTTAGATTCTGCCATAGCTAATAAAAAAGTTTCAGCTGAAAAAAGCATTCAATTCATAGCAGAAAGTATAGCCGTTAGCACTTCAACAAAACAAAACGCAGAAGCTTTTATGGTATTGGGAGATGTTTATATGTATTGGAAACAATATGACCTAGCGGTAAGTAATTATAGAATAAGCTTAAACAATGAAACAACTAACGAGGTTAATTTAAAGCTGGCTAATGCTTTTTCTAAAAATGGTAATTACCAAGAAAGTCTTTCAATTTATGAGGACTTAAAAAATGAGCCGCTATCAAATTACCAGGCTATTGAGTGTTACGAAGGTTTAGGAGATGTTTATAATAAAGTAAATAAAAAAAAGGAGTCCTTAACGGCTTACCAAAAAGGACTAGAATTAGCCCATAAGCATAAGATTTCTATTAAAGAAGTGGTGTTAACGTCTAAAATAGCTGAAACCTATGGCGATTTAGGTGAAGTTTCTAATGCAAAAACGTATTATACCAATTCATTAAACTTAGCAGTAGAAGAAAATAAAAGTACAGCGGTTAAAGAAAAAATAAAAGTTGCCGATTATAATAATAAAACAAAGGATTATGACAATGAAATAGCTCTTAGAAAAGAGATTGTAAAAGACTTAAAAGAAATAAAAAGTGATACAATACATAATGAAAGCCCTTTAACAGTTCAGAAACAAAATTATAAAATTGGAAATGCCTATTATTTAAATAACAATATAGATGAGGCTATCCCTTATTTTGAAGAGAGTATTAAAGAAGCTGAAAAGAAGGAAGATTTGGTCGTAAGAAAAGATGCAACTAGAAAGCTTTCTGAAGTATATGTAAATGTAGGAAATTACGAAAAAGCATTATCTGCTTATCAAAAATATACCAGCTTAGTAGAGAAGTTAAATGTTAAAAAAGAACAAGAGATTTCTCGAGCAATGCGAAATAATAGGAGTATTGTAGAAAATCAAAACCGGATTACTTCTTTAGAAAAAGATAGACAATTAACAATAAGCCAGTTCGAGCTATCTAAAGCACAAAATAAAAGTAAAACGGTAATTATTTATTCTCTTTTAGGAGGAATATTATTACTGCTATTTGTAGCTTATTTAATGTACAAATCAATGAAGCAACAAAAGCTGTCTAATAATTTATTAGCTTTAAAATCATTAAGAAGTCAAATGAATCCTCATTTTATTTTTAATGCGTTAAATTCTGTAAATGGTTTTATAGCAACAAATGATGAGCGAACAGCAAATAAGTACTTGTCAGATTTTTCTCAATTAATGCGAGCCGTTTTAGAGAATAGTGAAGAGGATTTTATTCCGCTAAATAAAGAGGTTGAACTTTTAGAACTTTATACCAAATTAGAACATTTTAGATTCCAAGATAAATTTGATTATACAATAAAGGTCGATAAGGCTATCGCAATTAACGACTATCAAATACCACCAATGTTACTTCAACCATATATAGAAAATGCAGTATGGCATGGCTTGCGTTATAAAAAAGAGAAAGGCATTCTGAATATCTCAATAAATAAGAAAAACCATTCGGAAATTACAATTACGATAGCCGATAATGGTATTGGTCGTGAAAAATCGAAAGCCATGAAAACCGACAATCAGAAAAAGCATAACTCTAAAGGAATGGGGAATATAAAGAAGCGGGTAGCCATTTTAAACGAAATGTATAAAGATAAAGTCGATGTGTTTATAGATGATTATAAAGCTGAAGAAGATATAGGCACTAAAGTTGTTGTGACAATAAGAAAAGACTAATAATTTAAGATTAACGATCGTAAATTTATAGTTTTTAAAGCAAAAAATGACTTTATAAAGCATTTGTCTAATAATGGGGCTAAGCGTAAAAGATAATAAAAATAAAAGCAGTTTTTTTGATTACTAACTTTGAAAATTGAATACATGAAGTTAAATGCAATAATAGTAGAAGACGAAGAAACAAGTAGAGAAATTTTAAAAAGGTACCTTAAAAAATATTGCCCTAATGTTGCTGTTTTAGGAGAGGGGGCTAATATAAATGAAGGTTTAGAACTGATACAAAACCATACATTAGATTTAGTCTTTTTAGATGTAGAAATGCCTTATGGTAATGCATTTGATTTGCTTGATAAAGTTGAAGAACGAAATTTCGAAACCGTTTTTGTAACAGCTTATAATCATTATGCTATAGATGCCTTAAATGCACATGCTTCTTATTATTTGATGAAACCCATTTCTATAGACGAATTAATTAAAGCGGTAGATTATGTCGTAGAAATAAAAACGAAAGAAGATGCTTTACAAGATGATGTTTTAATTCCTAAAACGAATAATATAGAAGGGAAAATAACAATTCCTCAACATGATGGATTTGAAATCTTTGAAATTAAAGACATCATATATTGCCAAGCAGACGATAATTACACACAAATTTTTCTTGCTAACGGGAAAAAGAAAACAGTAAGTAAAACCCTAAAGTATTTTGAAGAAATTTTAACGAGTTCATGTTTTGCAAGAGTACATAAATCGTATTTAGTAAATGTAAATGAAGTCATTAAATACAAAAAAGGAAAAGGAGGAAGTGTTGTATTAAGTAATAAAAAAGAAGTTATGGTATCTGCATCTAAGAAAGCAGAATTGCTGTCCTATTTTAAATAAAATATACTATGCCTATAATAAAAACGATAAGAAATAAAACGCCTAAAATTCCGGAAGACTGTTATGTTGCAGAAAACGCAACAATTGTTGGCGATGTTACCATTGGAGAACAATGTAGTATTTGGTTTAATGCTGTTATAAGAGGAGACGTTCACTTTATAAAACTAGGGGATAAAGTAAATATTCAAGATGGAGCAGTGATACATGCAACATACAAAAAATCGCCAACTACAATTGGAAATAATGTATCTATTGGGCATAATGCTATTGTGCATGGTTGCACTATTCATGATAATGTTTTAATAGGAATGGGCAGTATAGTAATGGACGATTGTATTGTTGAAAGTAATAGTATTATTGCAGCTGGTGCTGTTGTTACAAAAAATACAATTGTAAAATCAGGATCTATTTATGCTGGCGTACCAGCCAAAAAAGTTAAAGATATTAGTAAGGAGCTTATTAATGGAGAGATAAATCGTATAGCGAATAATTATATTGAATATTCGAGTTGGTTTAAATAATAGTTCACTTTTTATTTCTTGCAAGGATTAACTCATAAACGAATTTCATTTTATTTATGGCTTCAGATTAAAGAGAAATAGGCAATGGTTTTTGTTTCTTTGTTTTTTAGAAAAGGAAGTGGTTTAAACTTTTTTGATTCTAGCGAAAAATAGTAATTTTTTGATCAATTGAAGTGTTTTTTGCACTTCATAGCAGCGCTACGAGGTAAGAAAAAGACGAAAATTGAGTGAAAAAGGACATTTTTATAGCGAATTGAAAA
>JAHDGB010000019.1 GCA_020627885.1 Flavobacteriaceae bacterium
CACTTTCTAATAAGTGATACATACGATCGTCTTTTAAAAGTTTTGCAACTTTACTTTCTTTATCGTTAATGTCTCCAAATACCATTGCTCCACTACTACATGCTGAAGAACAAGCGGTTTGGAACTCGCCTTCCTTTATTACACGTCCTTCTCGTTTAGCATCCAAAATGGTTTTTTGTGTCATTTGAACACACATAGAACATTTCTCCATAACACCTCGAGAACGAACTGTTACATCTGGGTTAATTACCATACGTCCTAAATCGTCATTCATATAGTAATCGAACTCATCATTTTCGGTATACAAGAACCAATTGAAACGACGTACTTTATATGGGCAGTTATTTGCACAATAACGTGTACCAACACAACGGTTGTAAGCCATATGGTTTTGCCCTTGTCGTCCGTGGCTTGTTGCTGCAACAGGACAAACTGTTTCACAAGGAGCATGATTACAATGCTGGCACATTACTGGCTGAAAGACTACCTGAGGGTTATTTGCAGGGTCTTCTAATTCTCCAAAACCACCAAGAGAGCCATTCTCTCCAGATAAGCCAGTAAATCCTTTCTTTTTAGCATCGTCTTCAGCAAATGTATCTTCAGAGGAATAATATCTATCTATTCGTAACCAATGCATATCGCGACTACGACGAATTTCCTCTTTTCCGACTACAGGAACATTATTCTCAGCATGACAAGCTATTACACAAGCTCCGCATCCTGTACAAGAATTCAAATCGATAGATAAATTAAAATGATGCCCTATTGAACGATCAAACTCATCCCAAAGATCAACCTCTGGAGAGGTTACTGGTGTTTCTTCATGATTTAAAGAAACTACTGGAATTGGATTCCAGTACTCTTTATTTTTAGTATTAAAAACCTCTAGAGTCGTTTCTCGCACAATATCTCCTCTACCCATTAATGTATTCTGAAGCTGAATACAAGCAAACTCATGCATTCCTGTAGCTTTAGTTATACTAACAGATTGAACGTCTTTAAAATTATTATATAAGACATAAGCATTAACTCCTGTCTTCATTTCTTCTTTTACTCCAGATTTTCTACCATAGCCTAATGCTAATGCTACAGAACCGATAGCCTGTCCTGGCTGAATAATTATTGGTACTTTTATCGTTTTTCCATTAGCAGTTACTTTAGCATAGCTTCCGTTAAGCGCTCCTGTAGCTTCATTTTCATTTACTAATTTTAAACGCTTAGCATCAGCTTTAGAAACTAACAAGTAGTTATCCCAAGATGTTCTAGTAATTGGGTCTGGAAACTCTTGCAACCAAGGGTTATTAGCTTGCTGTCCATCTCCCATCCCTACTTTTGTATAAAGCGTTAACTCCATACCTTTAGTGTTAGTTGCCGAAGCTGCCAACGCTCTCGCTTCATTCCCTAAAGCAGTTGTTCCTTGAATATCTTCTTCTTCTGTTTCATCAGTAACAGTTTCAACTTCGGAAGTTACATTATTAACAAAAACACCATCGTGTAGCGCTTTGTTAAATGACCCCCCTTTTAATATACTTTCATTCCATACTGATTTTATATAATCATTAATTGAAATCGTATTACCATTCCATTTTAATAATGCTTCTTGAAATTGTCTTGTATCAAATAATGGACGAATTGTTGGTTGGATTAACCCAAAATGTCCTTTTGTTAACTCAACATCTCCCCAAGACTCTAAACCATGAGGCGCAGCAGCTAAATATTTAGAAGCCAAAGCAGTCTCATCTTCTTTCATTGAAAAAGTAACTGATAAATCTACCTTCCTTAAAGCTGCAGTAAATTCTGATGCATTGGGCAATGTGTATGCAGGGTTTACACCACTTATAATAACACCTCCTATTTTACCAGATTTCATTTCAGATACTAATCTAGAAACAACCTTATCATTACCCTGTCTTGTTAATATTGGAGACGCTTTATCAAACGCTTTGCTTGATAATGTTTCATTTATTTTTAAAGCAACAGTCTGTGCATTTACATCTTGAATTCCAGTAAGCACAACCCCTTTACTCCCTGCTCTTTTCAATTCTGAAGCTGTATTTCTAACAGCTTCTTCTATATGTTTAGGCAAGCTTCCCGATACCGAGCCTCCAACAACATAACTGTATAATTTTGCTAAGGCTATTTTTTGTTGGCTAGGGGTTAGTGGCACACGCTTATCTGCATTTGCTCCTGCCAAAGACATGTTTGACTCAAACTGTATATGGCGAGACATCTTACCATGATGCGGCACACGCCCTTTAGCATATCCTGAATCAAAACCTCCTCCTTGCCAATCGCCTAAAAAATCGGCTCCTATAGACACTATTGTAGATGCTTTTGACAAATCATAATTGGCCATTCCGCGTTTTCCGTACATTGCCTGATAGGCATCTAACGCTGCAGATTGAGAAACAGCATCGTATTGTACATGGCGTACATTTCCATACTTCTCTTTAAATTCTTTGATCAATTTTGTAGTAGAAGGACTAGCATAAGTCTGTGTTAATAACACAATTTCTTTACCAGTGCTTGCAATACCGGCAAGCTTTTTACTCACTTCAGCATCAAACTGACTCCAAGAAATAGGCGCGCCTTCTTTTTTAGGTCCTTTAACCCTCTTACTATCATACAATCCTAAAACAGCAGCATTAACTCTAGCATTAGCATTCCCTAAAGATTTAGCTAATTTGTTATTCTCTATTTTAATTGGACGACCTTCTCGAGTTTTTACTAAAACATTTGCAAAATCAAAACCATTAGCAATTGTAGTTGCATAATAATTTGCAACTCCAGGCACAATACTATCTGGTTGCACTACATATGGAATTGATTTAACGACTGGCCCTTCACAAGCCGCTAATGATGCGGCTGCTGTACTAAAACCAACATACTTTAAGAAATCTCGTCGTGTTGTAGACGATCCTTCTAACGTCTCTTTGTTACCCAAAAATTCATCTGTAGGAATTTCGTTAACAAATTCGTTTTGTTTTAGCGTCTCAACAATAGAGCTATCTTCTTTTAGCTCTTCAACACTTTTCCAGTATTTCTTGTTTGATGACATTTATTTACAATTTAATGATTGAAAGATTTGAATGATTAAAACCATTTAATCTTTTAAATTTTTAACTTTAATTTAGTAATGACACTTACCACATTCTAACCCACCCATCTGTGCAGCAGTTAGTTTTTCTACGCCATACTTTTTAGATAATTGCTCGTGTATTTTTTCGTAATACGCATTATCCTTAACCTTAACATTTGTTTCTCTATGACAATTTATACACCAACCCATTGTTAATGGCGCATGCTGGTATACAACCTCCATTTCTTCTACAGGACCATGACAAGTCTGACACTCTATTCCTGCAACCGAAACATGCTGAGAGTGGTTGAAATAAGCAAAATCAGGTAAATTATGTATTCTCACCCATTTTACTGGCTTTGTTTCTCCTGTATATTTCTGATTTGCATCATCCCATCCTACTGCGTCATACAATTTTTTAATCTCACCATCATAAAATGCTTTACTATAATCGGCATTTCCTGTAGATTCTGCCACTTCATAAATTGATTTATGACAATTCATACACACATTAAGAGAAGGAATTCCTGATGTTTTACTTACTCTAGCTGAAGAGTGACAATACTTACAATCTACACCATTATCTCCTGCATGTATCTTATGCGAGAAATGAATTGGCTGAACCGGTTCGTAACCCTGATTAACACCTATCTGCATAAAGTACCCATAAGCAAAGTAACCACTAGCCAACAACATGAATATTGCTGTAACTAATACTAAAAATTGATTCTTTACAAAAGCTTGCCATAATGACTTCCTCCCCACCTCTTTAGCAACATCTAACCCTTTTTCTTCAGCAAAACGACGTAATGTTTTATTTACTAAAACTAAAGCTCCTGCTAATAACGCAAACAACAATGCCAAAGCTCCTAATATTAATTTGTTTGACAATCCATTACCATTATCATCACCCGAACCAACCCCTCCTTTAGAAACAGCAGGTGTATTTGGAGATTCTTTTTTCACTTCAGCTGTATACGCTAAAATGTTATCGATATCCGTATTAGACAATTGAGGAAAAGCAGTCATTGCTGTTCCGTTGTACTCCTTATAAATCTTGTTTGCATAAGCATCACCAGATTTAATCATTCCTGCACTATTCTTTATCCACTTATAAAGCCATTCTCTATCTAAGCCTTGCTCATCTGCTAAACGCGCTTCTACATTACGTAAAGCTGGTCCAGTCATTTTCTTGTCTAATTTATGACAAGACGCACAATTTGCATTAAATAAAGATTTACCCTTGGCAGTATCGCCATCTTGAGCAGATATTGAAGTAGAAAACGCTAGTAAAAAAATTAAGCCTATACGAAGAATATCATTGCTTAACTTACGGTGAATCACCTGTTTCATATTGTTGGTCAAATTAACTTCTAAACTTTGGTATGATTTTTTCATTCTGTATACAGTAATACTGCAAATAAAATCTCAGGCAAAAATAACACTTAAAGTCGATTTGAAAAATGTTAGCGAAGTGTTAATTGCTAATTTAGAGAAATTCTAAATAATAAATTAACGTGATTTTTAGTTTATAAACTTACATTTGTAGTGATTAATCATATGTTATGAAATTATTATCTAAAAGAAATTTATTTTTTGTTATTCTATTTACAGTGGCTTTTAACACGATTAATTATGCTCAACAAGGTAATATTAGCATAAATCAGGATCCAAGGATAGATGAACTAATAAAAATTAGAAACAAATTAGAAACAAAAAGTGATCGCTATCGCATTCAAATATTTTCTGGCGATAGAACAAGAGCTGAAGACAAACGATTAAACTTTAGAAAGCACTTCTCTGAATACAGAACCGAATTGGTCTACGAAACCCCCAATTACAAAATCTGGATAGGCAACTTTAGAACTCGCTTAGAAGCTGATAGAGCATTAATTAAAGTGAAACGAAAATTCACAAATGCTTTTATCTTTAAGCCGCTTTAAGCTCTTTAAAGATAAAATCTTCGCATGCGTTTTCTTACCTAAATAAGTAACATTATTCACTAAAACTACAATTCATTTAAATTAAAAAAAGGCATTAATAACTTCAGGCACTTTAGTATTGTTATGAATTATTAACCAAAATATTTTGCGTAAAAAAACAAATAAACGTATCTTAATACCCTAATTATTAAGTATTAACAATTAATACAACGACATATTAACTTTGTATTAATAAGCTGCTTTCCCAAAAGATTATTTATGAAGAACGTTAATTGTTTTCTATATTGTTTTTTTTTAATAATTACCAATCTTACCTATTCTCAAAATAACACACCAAATGTATTACTAATTATTGCAGACGATATGGGGATAGACATTACCAATGGCTATCAACAAAACACATCCATGCCAACAACACCAACTTTAGATTCACTAAGAGCTAATGGAATTACCTATAAAAATACATGGTCTGCACCTTCCTGCACACCAACACGAGCTGCCATAATGAGTGGAAAATATGGTATAAAAACTGGAGTTATGAGAGCTCCTGGAAACTTAGATCTTTCTCACACTTCATTATTTAATACTTTATCATCCTTTCCGAACGATTTATATGCTAAAGCGGTTATTGGAAAATGGCACATCTCAAATCCTGTTGATTACAACCACCCGCAACAACATGGAATTAACCATTACGAAGGACTATTCACTGCCATGGCAGATGATTATTACGATTGGGAAAAAGTAACGACAAGCGGTAGCATTATTAGAGAAAGTGAATATGTAACTTCAAATTTAACAAATGCTGCTAAAAACTGGGTTAATAGCCAAAATCAACCTTGGTTTCTATGGCTAGCACATGTTGCTCCTCATGGCCCTTATCACGTTCCGCCTAGTGAAATGTATTCTATAAACAGTACTGTTGGTCAACTTAATAAATATATAGCTGCAATTGAAGCCATGGACTATCAAATTGGAAAACTATTAAATAGTTTTGATGAGGACACTAAAAAAAATACAATTATAATATTTATTGGAGACAATGGTACGCCTCCAAATGTAGTACAATATTTTGATAGCAACCATACCAAAGGTTCTCTATATGAAGGCGGCATAAGAGTTCCTATGATTATATCTGGAAAAGGAGTTTCAAGAATTAATGAAGAAGAAAATGGGTTAACTCATGTAGCAGATATTCATGCAACCATTGTTGAACTAACAGGTCATCAACTTAAAGGAGGAATACATAACAGTTTAAGTCTAAAACCAAGTTTAAGTTGCGCAAACCAAATTAAAAGAAATTACCTTTATTCAGATTTTGAAGATTCTGGAATACTAAGCTGGGCTATAAGAAATAATCAATACAAACTTATAGAAGATGAAAATGGAAATCAGGAATTTTATGATATTGTAGCCGATTTGCCTGAACAAAATAATTTAATCGGCTCTCTTACTACTGCTCAACAAAACATACTAACCGAACTGTCTAACGAAGCCAATACAATAAGAACAAATTGGTCTTGCGCTGATGGTATTAGCAATGGTAATGAAACAGAAATAGATGACTGTAATATTAATTGTTCAGGCAACAATGATACAAGTACACAGAATATTGGCTGTTGTGATTCTCCAACTGAACCCAATGCCTTTTATGAGTTTATATATAATGGTGAAAGAAATGTATATTCTAATAATTTTCCAGATCATGACTATTGCTACAATAGCGCTAGCCAAATGCCAGAACAAAAATACCATCATTTTAAAGTAGACCTAGACCCAGAGATTACGGGAACAATAACGAAAGTAGTTAGAGATAACGGCAGACCTGCTAGATTTTTTGGCGTCGCAAAAAATGGAGTAATTATGGCTCCTGCTCCTGCACAACCTTTTATTTTTGAAAACCCTAATACTGGTGAGTTTAACTGGGATTGGGTGTTTGAACCTACAAATAATCAAGGAAACGGAACCGATTTAGTGGGGCTAGACTGTGCTTCTGCACATACAGGAGGCCAAGGTTATCACTATCATGGAAACATGTTTGAATACATGGAACATATTAATACAGGAATTACCACAACAAGCACACCTCCTACCACTCCACTTCATATTGGATGGGCTGCAGACGGGTTCCCAGTTTTATACAGATTTGGTCCAGATGCCGATGGGAACATTAAAGAACTATTACCCAGCTATCAACTTAAACAAGGGGAGCGTCCAGGAGATGGAACAGTAGAGCCTTGTGGCGTATATAATGGAAAATACACTAATGATTATGAATATATCTGCGGAAAAGGAGATTTGGATGAATGTAATGGAATAGCATCAAACATAACATTAACTACAGCTAACGGCACAGAAATTTTTGAATATTTTTATGTAGTTACCTCTAGTTTTCCACAAATATCCAGGTGTCTTGTTGGTAATGTAAGCTCTGATTTTGATAATGGCAGCACACAACCAACTGGATCTGACAATGACAATGATGGCTACATAGAACAATTTGATTGTAATGATAATGATTCTAATATAAATCCAAATGTTAATGGAGAAAGCCCTTATATTGGCAATTGTAGCCCTTTATCTACTCCTACATTTATTTCTGGTGCTGAAGCAATTAAAATAGGCCCTAACCCATCTAATGGAAATTTATATATAACTTACGATAATGAAGCTGCTATGACTGTTAATGTATATAACATTAAATCGCAATTAATACAAAAGAAAAAAGGGACTAGAACGCTATCTATAGGTCGTTTAAGTACTGGGTTCTATTTCGTAAAGGTTAAAATAGCAAATCGCAAAAAGGAAATTATTAAAAAGATAATCGTTAAGTAAATGAAAAGTATATTTTTAATACTTAGTGTTTTTTGTTTGCCAATTATTCATGATGTACCTGTAGCATATTTTAAAATTCAGGAATCTAAAGAAAATGTGCTTTTAGAAATAAATTTTGATACTGAAGATTTAAATAAGGCTCTTAAAATAACTTCCTCATCAGAAGTTACTTTAAATTTAATTCAAGATTACATTAATAATCATACTAATTTTGAATTTGATTCATGTATAACTAAAGTCATAGTGAAAAATATCAGTCTTAATCAAAGCCATACAACTCTTTTGTGTTCGTTTAAAGGCACGCATAGTATTAATAATAATATTTCAATAAAAAACACATGTTTACTTTCTATAAAAGATCATTCAAACATAGTAAGTATTAAACACAATTCGAAACTAAGAGAATATCGAATGCATAAAGAACGAACTACTATAACAATTGATTACTAAAAATTATTTCAATTTCTTTTTAACCTCAACTTCATGGAATGCTTCTAGGTTATCGCCTTGTTTAATATCGTTATAGTTTTTAATTTGCATACCACAATCGTATCCTTTTCCAACTTCTTTAGCATCATCCTTAAATCGTTTTAAGGAAGCCAACTCTCCTGTATATACAACAACCCCTTCTCTAATTAAACGGATCTTAGAGTTTCTAAATATTTTACCATTCATAACCATACAACCAGCAATTGTTCCAACTTTAGATACTTTAAATATTTCTCTAATTTCAGCAGTACCAGTAACCTCTTCTTTAACCTCTGGAGACAACATACCTTCCATAGCATCTTTAAGGTCATTAATTGCGTCATAGATAATTGAATAACTTCGTATATCTACCTCTTCTTTATCTGCAATAACTCTTGCATTTCCAACTGGCCTAACATTAAAGCCTATAATTATAGCATCTGAAGCGGTAGCAAGTAGTACATCGCTTTCAGTAATTGCTCCAACGCCTTTATGTAATATATTAACTTGAATTTCTTCAGTTGATAATTTTTGGAATGAATCAGTTAAAGCTTCAACTGAGCCATCTACATCTCCTTTAAGGATAATATTTAATTCTTTAAATGTTCCTAGTGCAATACGACGTCCTATTTCAGCTAGCGTTAATGTTTTTGTAGTACGAACATCTTGCTCCCTTTGTAATTGCGTACGTTTTGTTGCTATTTGTTTTGCTTCACGTTCATCGGCAAAGACATTAAATTTATCTCCAGCTTGTGGCGCACCATCTAATCCTAAAATAGAAACCGGAGTAGATGGCCCTGCAGCTACAACATCATTTCCTCTTTCATCATGCATTGCTTTTATCTTCCCGCTGTTTTTCCCAGCTAAGACATAATCACCTATTTTTAGTGTTCCGGCTTGAACTAATATTGTTGAAACATAACCCCTACCTTTATCTAAAAAGGCTTCTACTACTGTACCTACAGCTGGCTTATTTGGATTGGCTTTTAATTCTAATATTTCGGCTTCAAGAAGTACTTTTTCTAGTAACTCATTAACTCCTTTTCCTGTTTTTGCAGAAATATCATGAGACTGGATTTTACCACCCCAATCTTCAACTAATAAATTCATTTGTGCTAAACCTTCTTTAATTTTTTCAGGATTAGCCTCTGGTCTATCTATTTTATTTATCGCAAAAACAATAGGAACTCCAGCTGCTTGCGCATGAGAAATTGCTTCTTTGGTTTGCGGCATAATATCATCATCGGCAGCTATAACAATAATTGCTAAATCTGTAACTTGAGCTCCACGTGCACGCATTGCAGTAAAGGCTTCGTGTCCAGGTGTATCTAAAAATGCTATTTTTTGCCCTCCGTCTAACTCTACTCCATATGCTCCAATATGTTGGGTAATGCCTCCAGACTCTCCTGCTATTACATTTTCTTTACGAATGTAATCCAAAAGTGAGGTTTTACCATGATCTACGTGCCCCATAACAGTAATGATAGGTGCACGCAATACTAAATCTTCTGGCCTATCTTCTATTTCTTCAATAGCCTCTTCAATATCGGCTGTTATAAATTCTACTTTATAACCAAATTCTTCGGCAACAATGGTTAATGTCTCTGCATCTAAACGCTGGTTCATTGTTACCATCATCCCTAATGACATACATGCAGAAATAATTTTAGTAACAGGAACATCCATCATCGTAGCGACTTCACTTGATGTAACAAACTCTGTAACTTTAAGAATCTTGCTTTCTGCCGCTTCTAATTCAAGATCTATTTCTGTTTGTTCTCTATGTTGATCTCTTTTTTCTCTACGATATTTAGCTCCCTTCCCTTTACTTGATTTACCTTGTAGTTTTTCTAAAGTCTCACGTACTTGTTTTTTAACATCTTCCTCACTAGGTTCTTCTTTAACAATGTTACGTCTTCCTTGTCCTTGTTTTTTACCTTTAAAACGGTCATTATTTCTATTATTATTATTTCCAGGCTTAGGCTTATTGTCTCCTGGTTTAGAAATACGACGACGTTTTTTCTTATTAGCGCTGTCTCCAGCCTTTTTGGGGTCTTCTTTCTTTTTCTTAGGTTTATTAAATTGAGAAAGGTCTATTTTATCTCCTGCAATTTTAGGACCGCTTAACTTTTGATATTTTGTTGTTAGTGTTTCTTCTACTGGCTCATTAGAAACTTCTGTTTCTTCAATTTCTTTAACGGGTTGTTTTTCAGCCTTTTTATTTTCAACTACAACTTCTTTAATTGCCTCAACTTTTTCTTTTATATCAGTTTTATTACTAACTGTTTCTTTTTTCTGAATAACAACCTCTTCGACAACCGCTTCCTTATTAATTTTTATTTTTACTTCTTTCTTTGCTGCTGCTTCTTTTACAACTTTCTTTATCTCTTCTTTCTTTTTCTTTGGGCTTAGATCTATTTTACCTACAGTTTTAGGACCTGCAAGTACTTTAGACGCTTTCATAACTTTTGCCTCTTTAGTTTTAAGCAGCGCTTCTTCTCTAATCTCTTCTTTCTTTTGTTTTTCTTCTAATTCTTTCTCCCTCTGTACCCGAAGTCCTTCTTTTTCTTTAAGCTTCGCTTCACTTACTTCTTGAGAGGCTACTTTTTTATTTGCGTCCGTTTGAAATTCATCGGAAAGAACAGTGTAAACTTCTTCTGAAATTTTTGTAGTCGGTCGCTTTTCTATTTCGATACCTTTAGAATCTAAAAATTCTACAGCACGATCTAGAGAGATATTAAGCTCACGTAGTACTTTATTTAATCTAATTGTCCCAGCCATAAATTGCTCTAACCTTTAATGTAATTCCCAAATATATAGTTAATCTTCGAATTCTTCCTTAAGAATTCTAATAACATCGTTAATTGTTTCTTCTTCTAAATCTGTTCTTTTTACAAGATCTACTACATCTTGTTCTAAGATACTCTTTGCTGTATCTAAACCAGCTTTAGAGAATTCTGAAATAATCCATGCTTCAATTTCGTCAGAAAACTCTGTTAATTCCACATCCTCTTCTGCACCTTCCCTAAACACATCTATCTCGTAGCCAGTTAACTGACCTGCAAGACGAATATTGTGCCCTCCTCTACCTATAGCTTTACTTACTTCTTCTGGTTTAAGGATTGCCTCTGCTCGTTTTCCTTCTTCATCAATTTTAATTGAAGTTACTCTTGCAGGACTTAAGGCTCTAGTAATGTATAACTGAAGGTTATTAGTATAATTAATAACATCTATGTTTTCATTTCCTAACTCCCTAACAATACCATGAATTCGAGATCCTTTCATCCCTACACAAGCACCTACTGGATCTATTCTATCATCATAAGAATCTACTGCTACCTTAGCTTTTTCTCCTGGTATACGCACTACATTTTTTATTGTAATTAAACCATCAAAGACTTCTGGTATTTCAGATTCAAATAATTTTTCAAGAAATTTAGGCGAAGTTCTAGACATTATAATTGCAGGCTTACTTCCTT
Source organism: Flavobacteriaceae bacterium (assembly GCA_020627885.1). Lineage (GTDB taxonomy): Bacteria > Bacteroidota > Bacteroidia > Flavobacteriales > Flavobacteriaceae > JAHDGB01. Next base: position 11,805 of record JAHDGB010000019.1, read on the forward strand.
TAAGCTCTACACTATCAATAATACCTCTAACGTTATCACCTTTCCTGAAAAAATCTGAAGGTATTTGTTTATCTTTTGGCAAGATAATTTCATTTCCTTCATCATCCAAAAGAATAACTGCTCTATGGCGAATATGATGCACTTCTGCAGTATACAAATCGCCTTCTAAGTCTTTAAACTGTTTATAGATATTTGTATTATCATGTTCGTGTATTTTAGAAATTAAGTTTTGACGCAGTGCTAAAATTGCACGACGACCAAGATCTATTAATTTAACTTCCTCAGAAACATCTTCTCCAACCTCAAAATCTGGCTCAATTTTTCTAGCCTCTGTTAAAGATATTTCTTGGTTAGGCTCTTCTACATCACCATCTGCAACAACTATTCTGTTTCGCCAAATTTCTAAATCTCCTTTATCTGGGTTTATAATGATATCGAAATTATCATCGTCTCCAAACTTCTTTTTTAATGCGTTTCTAAAAACGTCTTCTAATATCGACATTAAAGTTACACGATCAATTAGTTTATCGTCTTTGAATTCTGAAAAAGAATCAATTAAGGCTAAATTTTCCATAACTCTATTGAATTAAAATTTTATCATCACTTTTGCTTCTACAATATCTTTATATGCTATACTTGCTGTTTTCTGAACAGTAACTTTTCCTTTTCCTATTGGTTTTGGTTCTCTAGTTTTCCACTCCACGTCTATTGATTCTTCATTTACTTTTACCAAATTACCTTCTATACTATTGTTGCCCGTTTTTATTTCTAATTTTCTACCTATATTTTTTTTATACTGCCTAGGTAGTTTTAAAGGAGCTGCAGCTCCAGCTGACGCCACCTCCAAAGAAAAATCGACTAACTCTCTATCTAAATTATGCTCTATCGCCCTGCTAATGTGCATACAGTCTTCTACTTTAACACCGAGATCTCCATCTATTATGACTTTAATAGCATTATCACCCGTTATAGAAAAATCTATCAAAAACAGATCTTCTCTATCAGCCAACCCTTTATTTAACAACTCTCTTACTGTGTTTTCAAACATTTTTAAGTATAAAAAGAGGGGACTTTCCGTCCCCTCAATTGTCTTTTTCTTCTCAGCCGTGCAAATATACGATTTTTTATTAACTTTTACATATTTTAAAAATCATTTTTTATGCGTATATTTATAATATCACCAAATTTAACTTTATTATCATGAAAAAAATTCTTGTACCTACAGATTTCTCAAAAGAAGCCGAAAATGCAATAAAAGTTGCAGCAAAACTAGCTAAAGAACATAATTGCGAATTAATACTTCTTCATTTACTTGATGAGCAACTTTACTCGTATAGTGATTCTTCTTCAACACATGAGCCACCAGAAGCGATGTTCTATATGCATCTTGCTCATAAAAGATTTGAAAACACAATTGACAAAGACTACTTAAAAGGCATTACTATACATGAAATGATCGACTTTAAGGACGTTGAAATTGGTGTTATGGAAATTAGTAAAAAACAAAATATCGACTTAGTTGTTATGGGCTCTCATGGTGCCACAGGCTTTAAAGAACTGTTTATTGGTTCTACAGCTGAAAAAGTAGTTCGCCATTCGGATGTCCCAGTTTTAGTTATTAAAAATGATCAGCCAAATTTTCATATAGATGATTTTGTTTTTGCCTCAGATTTTAACGAAGATAATAAAGAAGCATACAAACAAGCTACAAAACTAGCCAAGACCTTTGGTGCAAAAATTCATTTATTAACAGTGAATACTATTGATAATTTCTCAAACACGGCATCTGCCAAAGCGCGAATATTAGATTTTGTAAAAGATGTTGATTTTAATAATTACACTATAAATATTTATAATGACGAAACCCCTGAAAAAGGAATTCTTAATTTCTCTAAAATTATGGGCGCTGACATTATAGGCATTAGCACACACGGTAGACAAGGTCTTTCTCATTTCTTTAACGGAAGTCTTAGTGAAGACATTGTTAATCATGCACAAAAACCTGTAATTACTTTTAAAATATAACCTTAATCTATAACTTATAAGTAAAATTACTTTTAAATGAACTATCCTGTGCCATAGGAGCGCAGTAACATATAAACTTTAGGGGGCATTTCTGCCCCCTTTTATTATTATGACCTCCCTTATCTATATCTATCGTTAGAAATGTATCCAATTACAAAAATTCACAATAAAATTTAAGGAAGGTTTATTTAAGTCATCACTAATCCTCTTTATGATGATCGTCAACAACCTCATTATCTCTGTATTTACAACATGGATGAACTGTATTATATGCCTCGTCTGTTGCTTTTAGTTTTTTTGTATCATGACCTACTGCTACAATATTATTCTGAATAGAGTCTAAATTTGTTTTTCGTGCATCATAAATTAATTTAAGCTCATGAGTTTTAACACTCCATACCGCACTTTTTACCCCTTTAGTTTTTAAGCACGCTTTTTCTATCCTACTTTTACACATCATACAAACGCCATCAACTTCTATTGAGGCTTTTTCATTTTTGTTTTGTGAAAATACTGTTGTTCCTATTAAAAAAATAAGTACTATTATTATATTTTTCATAATGCTATTTATTTGTTTTTATAAAACTCTCATCTTAAAATGAAAGCTAATCTATTTTATATCGTAATCCAGCATAATAACTACTACCAAATACTGGTCCATATACAAATGTAGCATCAAAATTCGAACCAAAAGCATCGCTGGTCGATAAAATTGGTTTTTCTTGTCTTACATTTGTAATATTTTCTCCTCCAAAATAAATTTCAAATTTAGATGAGAACACTTTTGTTATCTGAGCATTTAAAGTACCTACCGTTGGAGAAAACTCATTTAATTGAAATTGAATAGGGTTATCCTGTGTAGAAGAGAAACGTTGTTCACTTAACCAATTAAATGTAGTATCAAATTTCCATTTAGAATCTGCTTTAATTTTTGAATTGACCTCATAAGACACATTAAAAAAGACGCGATGTTTTGGCACTAATGGCTTTTGAAGCAGCCCAGACTCATACTCCGTCTCTACTTCATAAAATTTATACGCAAATCTGAAATCTAAATATTTTTGCGCATTATAATTTAGTTCTAATTGAGAACTACTGGCTACACTTTTCCCTCTAAGATTATAAAAACTCACCCGCCTAGGGTTTTCATAATCTACCACAACCTGATTTACAAAATCTGTCCTATAATAATCTAAAGCAATATCACCTTTTCTTCCAAAAAGATTAAATCCTTGTAAAAATGACAAACCATAATTCCATGCTATCTCTGGATCCAATCCATAAATTGCTCCATTTGTATCTAAAATATTAATATTTCTGGAAGTAGAAAATAGTTTTTGATTTTCAGCAAAAATATTAGCACTACGTTTTCCTCTACCAAACGATCCTCTCAATGCAGATTTCTCCCATAAAGAATATTTTACATGCAAACGTGGAGTAATAAATATATTTAATAAATTATGATGATCTACACGAACTCCGGCTATTAAATTTAACTTGTCTAAATTATCGTAGTTATACTCAAAAAAAGCTCCTGTTGAATTTTCATTACGCGCAAAATTTAGCACCTTAACGGCTTCATCGTAAAAATCGTAAGTATAATTTAAGCCCGTTTTTATTTTATGTCTTGAATCACTTATTATTGAATTGTAAACAGCGTTAATATAAAAACTATTATGCTGTATATTATAATTATTTAAACCAAAGTAAGAGTCCTGCTTATGGCCAATAAAAGCCGCTTGCACTCCTACACTCTTATATGTTATTTCTGGGTTTACATAACCAAATTTAGTAGCTAATTCATAACGCTTAGTATCGACTTCACTTCCCCAAGCATCAAAAGTATTTTTATCAGTTTCTGGATTAAACTGCACTTGACCTGTTAATTTATGATCGCTCAAATATTTTAAATTAATAAAACTTACCAATCCTTTTTCTGTATTAGCATATTGCCATCTATTTAAAACATTAATCTGATTTGCTAAAGGAACATCTAAAAAAGAATCTTCATTTTTATCAAATTTTTCTGTTCTTTGATTCCCATGTATATATACACCTGTGCTCCATTTATCATTAATTTTATGATTAATATGTGTATTAAGCTCTGCTCTACCATTAGCAGATAAATACATATTTAGAAAAAAAGATTTATCTGTTGCTGGCTTAACCAATTCTGCATTGATTTGCCCAGCAATACTCTCATACCCATTAACCACACTACCTGCACCTTTAGTAATTTGAATACTCTCTACCCATGTTCCTGGAATAAAACTTAATCCAAAAGCTTGAGACGCTCCTCTAATAGACGGGATATTTTCTGTTGCTATCAAAATATAAGGGCTTGTTAACCCTAACATTCTAATTTGCCTAGTACCAGTAACTGCATCTGCAAAATTAACATCTATAGAGGGGTTCGTTTCAAAACTTTCAGACAAATTACAACAAGCGGCTTTCAACAACTCATCGCTACTAATTGTATAAGTGTTTTGAGCTTTTAAATACGATTTGGCTATGGTTTGCGTCCTTGATGTAACTGTCACCTCATTTAAAGCACTTATAGGCGCTAACCAATGCCTTATCTCTTTAATCTCTTTTACAATTAACGTATCAGATTTAAAACCCACATAACTAATGATTAGCTTAGTATTTTCTTTTTTATAAGGGAGAGTGAACTTTCCATCATTATCAGTAGTTGTTCCTACTGTTGTATTTAACCAATATACATTTGCTCCAGGTAAAACGATCTGTTCTTTTTCCTCATTTGCTTCCATTATTACTCCATTAATTTTCTCTTGAGAAAACATGAAAGCTGGAATAAATAAGGTTACAAATAATAATCTTTTCATTTAGTTATAAGTATTAAAAATCATTATTATCGCCATAATTATCATAATTGCATTTTCAATAAAAGTTGCTTTTGTCATTGGTAATTACAAAACAAAACCTAGACAAGCACACTCTATATCTTTTTATTTAATAGTGATTTAACTACCCCAATGGTAGTAATCTCTAAAACTATTATTGTAATTAATAAAGCGAAAAAAACCTATGTCTCATTAAAAAACAGTCCTAATATAAGCTGAATAAAAGGATAAATAAGACCATAATTTAGACTTTTTTAGCCAAAGGATCATACTTATAGAAAATGTCTTAGAGAATCCTTTTAAAATCTAGCAATTTAAAAAGCTAAAAACAATATAAAACCTAGCACAAAATCACACAAAACTCATGTTTTATAGCGCAATAAAATTAAAGACACAGATATATAACCAAATATTAAAAACAATGGTTTTAACTGTTCAAATTCTGATTTTACTTTTGGTAAAAACAAGCTTCGTTCTGTTTTTTTTTAAGCTGGTCTTGACCCTTAACAATTTCGACTTCATTTTTACAACACTTTCTTTTTAATGGCTCAGCTCCCATCTTCATACTACATTTTTAGCTTTAACAAAAATAGCTGCATCAATTAAATAGCTACCACAAAATGCTTTTCAACAGAAAAAGATAGTGTTGAAAACAACACTATTCCTACCATTCAAAGACAACACCACTTTATATAACATTTTATGTTTCACACTACAAATTCACATAAAACCCTTTAGATAATGATTCTCATTAAGATATGATTAACGCTTGCTACATTTTTCTATGATAGTAAAAAGCAGGAAGTAAAAGTAATAATATTAGTGGTTGAATTAAAAATCGCCTTATATTAAAAAAGATGTAATAATTTTCTTGTTTAGGATCTAAAACAAAAAATAAAAATAATGCTAATAAGACAATATAACTAAACCCAAAAACCAATATAGAAAATTTCAAAATACTGATGTCTTTATAAAAAACATATAGAATAACTACTGATATAGTACTGTTTAAAAAATACCTAAGACTAGTAAAAACACTTAACTTAAAAACTTCTCGTCTAGGCGAATCTATATATAAATAGTCATTTTCAAAAAAAGATAAATAAGGGTCGTAAAATAATTCATTTTCAAAAAAACGAATTAAAGCCAATAATACGAATAACAAAAATAATATAAAATACTTACGATCTACTTTCATTCTTCCTTCCAATATTTGAAAAACGATTAACCCACAACATCCATAATAAAAAAACTATACCATAAATAATTGCGGGGAAAATAACGGTATGCAATATTTCACTTCTCCAAGGGTAATGAAATAGTCCTATAGAAAGAATCACTATCCTAAATAAGTTAAATAAATATATAATTATACTACCTGCTAACAAAAAATACAAAGTCGTTTTTAATTTACCTGAAAACGATATTATAAACGAAATAAACAAAATAACAACACTAATAGAGTTGCAGCCTTCAATAACCCGAGCTATATACTTTCCTCTTACTATTAATTTCATTGAAGGTTCTTCCAGATGTGGTAGTATTTTAGATTCATATCCGACAATATTTAATGCTTTTTCAGCTTGAAGAGCTACTACATGTGTGATATAGTCAGGATAATATTTTGTTCCATCTGAATAATCCAAATAAAGTTTATAAATTATTGTAAGCACCATATACACTACCAAAAATGTAAGGATAAACTTTATTACTAATTTATATTTTAAGATTAAATCTTTCAATATAACAACTTATAGTTTTTATTAAGTTTTATGGGTTTTAAATGGATGAAATTACACCTTTTTAAATACTTTTACCAAAAATTTTTATATCATGCATATAAACACATTAAAACCTCAGGTAAAAAGCCTGCTAATAGATACCGAAAAAACTTTAGACGAGCGCTTACTTAGTGTTTGTAAATTACTAAAGCAAAATATCGATTATTATAATTGGGTAGGATTTTATTTTAAAAATGGAGAAAAAAAAGAATTAAAACTTGGTCCTTATGCTGGTGAACCTACAGATCATACCATTATCCCTTTTGGAAAAGGCATTTGTGGGCAGGTAGCAGTAAGTAATGAAAACATGGTCGTTCCGGATGTAGCTAGTCAAGACAATTATATTTCATGCAGCATAAGTGTAAAAGCTGAAATAGTTGTTCCGATTTTTGTAAACAATCAAAATATTGGGCAAATAGATATAGACTCAAATACCTCTGACCCATTTACTGAAGAAGACGAACATTTCTTAGAATATGTTTGTGCTGAAGTCGCAAAACAACTAGAATAAATATTAAAATACTACAAAAATGATTTCGACTTAGTTTAATGACCACTCATCTATTTCGTTAAAAAAACTAGTATTTTATTATTTTCCAAGCTTATGAATTCACTAAATTTGCGAGCTTAATAACACAACAGTAATGAGTAATAATAAAACAATTAAATCTGCGTTAATTTCGGTTTTTAGTAAAGAAGGTTTAGAACCCATCGTTCGAGAACTAAATGCCCAAGGTGTCACAATATATTCAACAGGTGGCACAGAAAAGTTCATAAACGAGTTAGGTATAAATGTTGTTCCTGTAGAGGACATAACATCTTACCCTTCTATTTTAGGAGGCCGAGTAAAAACATTACACCCAAAAGTATTTGGAGGTATTCTCAACAGACAAAATCATGATGGTGATGTTGCCGAATTAGAAGAGTATAACATTCCGCAAATAGATGTTGTTATTGTTGATTTATACCCCTTTGAAAAAACAGTAGCTTCTGGAGCTAGTAACCAAGATATTATTGAAAAAATTGATATTGGAGGTATTTCATTAATTAGAGCAGCTGCAAAAAATTATGCAGATGTAATATGTGTCTCTTCTGTTAATGACTATAACGAGTTTTTAGAACTTATTACTTTAAAAAAAGGAGAATTAAACGATGATGACAGACAACGATTTGCTGCAAAAGCGTTTAACACTTCTTCTCATTATGACACCTCAATTTTTAATTATTTTAATAAAGATCAGGACATTTCTGCATTAAAAATATCTGAAACTAATGGTAAAGTGCTTCGTTATGGAGAAAACCCTCACCAAAAAGGTTTTTTCTTTGGAAATTTTGACGAATTATTTACAAAAATTCATGGTAAAGAATTAAGCTACAATAATCTATTAGATGTTGATGCTGCTGTTAATTTAATGCATGAATTTAAAGGAGAAGCCCCAACATTTGCCATTTTAAAACACAATAATGCTTGTGGGTTTGCTCAACGCGAAACACTATATAAAGCATACATCGATGCCCTTTCTGGAGATCCTGTATCTGCATTCGGAGGTGTTTTAATTAGTAATTCTGAAATAGATAAAACAACAGCTGAAGAAATACACAAACTTTTCTGCGAAGTAGTAATAGCACCTTCTTTTTCAAATGATGCTATTGAAATTCTTAAAGGTAAAAAAAATCGAATCCTTTTAGTTTTAAAAGATATTGAATTGCCACAAACTAACGTTAGAACATGTTTAAACGGTGTCTTAGTACAAGACAGAAACACTGTTTCAGATACTATTGAAGGTGTTAAAAATGCAACCACAAAAAGCCCAACAAATGAAGAATTAGAAGATCTCATTTTTGCCTCTAAAATCTGTAAACATACAAAATCTAATACTATCGTTTTAGTAAAAAACAAGCAATTATCTGCTAGTGGCACAGGCCAAACCAGTAGAGTTGATGCTTTAAACCAAGCAATACATAAAGCAAGATCGTTTAACTTTGATTTAAAAGGAGCTGTTATGGCTAGCGATGCCTTTTTTCCTTTTCCTGACTGTGTAGAAATTGCAGATCAAGCAGGTATAACTGCTGTAATCCAGCCTGGAGGATCAATTAAAGATCAATTAAGTATTGATTATTGTAATGACAATAATATTTCAATGGTATTTACTGGCACTCGCCATTTTAAACATTAAAAAAAGAACTTTAAAAGAAAAAGCTTCAATATTAATATTGGAGCTTTTTCTTTTAATACCAACGAATTAATTAACAACAATTGCAAATATCTTTTTACTAAAAAAATTATTACAAATAACAAACTTTATAAAACTATTTTTTTTTCGCAACTTTTCTTACATTTACAACTTATAGGATTTAAGTATTAATTTATATTAATGCTCAATTTTATAAAATCACTGTACTACAAATAAGATAATAGCAATAATATATGGGGTTTTTTGATTTCCTAACTGAAGAAATCGCAATAGATTTAGGAACAGCGAATACATTAATTATCCACAATGATAAAGTTGTTGTAGATGCACCATCTATTGTAGCTCGAGATCGTGTTTCTGGAAAAATAATTGCTGTTGGCCAGGAAGCTAATATGATGCAAGGAAAAACGCATGAAAACATAAAAACGATAAGACCTCTTAAAGATGGTGTAATTGCTGATTTTGATGCATCCGAGCAAATGATTAGTATGTTTATTAAAAACATCCCTGCATTAAAAAAGAAACTATTTACTCCTGCCCTAAGAATGGTAATTTGTATCCCTTCAGGAATTACGGAAGTGGAGATGCGAGCTGTAAAAGAAAGTGCAGAGCGCGTTAATGGGAAGGAAGTATATCTTATACATGAACCTATGGCTGCTGCCATTGGTATTGGCGTAGATATTATGCAGCCTAAAGGAAATATGATTGTTGATATTGGAGGAGGAACAACTGAGATTGCCGTTATTGCCTTAGGAGGTATTGTCTGTGATAAATCGGTTAAAATTGCAGGAGATGTATTTACCAACGATATTATTTATTATATGAGAACACAACATAATTTATATGTTGGAGAACGTACTGCAGAAAAAATAAAAATTCAAATAGGTGCTGCAACCGAAGATTTAGATTTACCTCCAGAAGATATGAGTGTTCAAGGGCGTGATTTATTAACAGGAAAACCTAAACAAGTTCAAATTTCTTTTAGAGAAATTGCAAAAGCTTTAGATAAATCGATATTACGTATAGAAGATGCAGTAATGGAAACCTTATCTCAAACGCCACCAGAATTAGCGGCAGACATATACAATACAGGTATTTACCTTGCCGGTGGAGGATCTATGCTTCGCGGACTAGACAAACGTTTATCTCAAAAAACTGACCTTCCTGTATATATTGCTGAAGACCCTTTACGAGCTGTAGTTCGTGGTACAGGTATTACTCTTAAAAATTTACCAAAATACAAAAGTGTATTGATTAAATAGGACTTAATATAATATGCAGCAAATTGTAAATTTTTTATTACGCAATAAAACATTTTTGTTGTTTTTATTACTATTTTCTGTAGCATTATTACTCACTATTCAATCCCATTCTTATCACAAAAGCAAGTTTATTAATTCTGCTAACTTCTTAAGCGGTGGACTGTATCAAGCCTCTAATGCTGTAAGCGATTATTTCAATTTAAAACAGCAAAATAGTATCCTTCAAGAAGAAAACAAGCAATTGCGCTATTTACTATATGGCAATGACAATATTATAAACCAATCTTATGTAGATAGTACTACTTACGGTATAAAATACAAAATAACAGCAGCTAAGGTTTTAAAGAACAGTTACGCACTAACAAACAATATTCTTACTGTAAACAAAGGAACTAGAGATAGTATAAAACAGGATATGGGGGTTATCACCTCCAGAGGTATTTTAGGAATCATTGACAACACATCTAAAAAATACGCTACGGTTATTTCTATTCTAAATAATACGGCCAGCATTAGTGCACAATTAAAAAAAACAAATCATTTCGGATCCCTGAACTGGAATGCAATTTCTCCTGAATATATACAGCTAACAGACATTCCTAAGATTGCACCTGTTGTTATAGGAGATACTATAATTACCTCTGGTCGATCTTCAATTTTCCCAAAAGGTGTACCAATAGGCTTCGTAGAAAGTTTTAATCTTGATAATGCAGAAAATTATTATGAAATTAATATTAAACTGTTTAATGATATGACAAGTATTGAGCATGTATACATTATAGAAAATCAAGACAAAAAAGCTATAAACGACATACTAAATCCAGATAAATAAATGAATAGTATTATAGCAACAAATATAATTCGCTTTATACTACTGCTCTTCATTCAGGTACTAGTACTTAATCATATTAACTTTTTGGGCTATATAAACCCCTACTTATACATATTATTTATCATACTATACCCTATAAAAAACAACAGAATGCTTTTTGTTTTCTTAAGTTTTATAATTGGCTTATTAGTAGATGTATTTTCAGATACAGGAGGAATTCATGCTACTGCCTGTGTAACAGTTGCTTTTATTAGACCAGCAGCTTTAAAGTTTAGTTTTGGGACTATATATGATCATCAATCGGTTAAGTTTAATGCGATAGATACTGGCCAAAGATTAACCTATATGGCTATACTTATTGTTATACATCATCTTATTTTATTTTTACTCGAAATTTTTAACCTATCTAAAATAATATTAATTTTAAAAAATACCGTGTTCTCTTGTATTTTTACTTTATTTTTATGTGTATTAGCTACTATTCTTTTTAGCAAAACATCTAAATGAGACAATTTTTACTTTTCTTTTGTATAATTCTAGTAGGTATTGTATTTACAATGCGCCTATCGTATTTGCAATTGTATAGTATCCAATCCAATAATTTATATGAAGACAATGCCATTCGTAAAGTATACGATTACCCAAAAAGAGGATTTGTATATGATAGAAAAGGGAAGCTTTTAGTATCGAACCAGCCATCATACGATGTTATGGTTATTCCAAGAGAAGTAAAACCCTTAGACACTCTAGAGTTTTGTAGCCTCTTAAAAATAAGCAAAGAGGAATTTATAAATAAATACAATAAAACGAAACATTATTCTCCACGGTTACCTTCAGTATTTGTATCTCATTTATCCAAAGAAGACTACGCTGTTTTGCAAGAAAAAATGAGAAAATATGATGGTTTTTATATTCAAAAACGTTCATTAAGGCAGTATGAAACAACTATTGGAGCAAATGTTTTAGGAGATATTGGAGAAGTAAATAATAATAATATTAGAAAAGATCCTTATTACAAAATGGGTGACTTAATTGGCAAACAAGGCGTTGAGTATTCTTACGAAAAAACACTTCGTGGCCGAAAAGGAATTAAGTTTATACAAAAAGATAGATTTAACAGAAACTTAGGAGCATATAAAGAAGGTATATTTGATACTATACCAAAACAGGGAAAAGACATTACCATTACAATTGATGCAGAATTACAGGCCTATGGCGAATTACTCATGACCAATAAAAGAGGAGGCATTATTGCTATTGAACCTAGCTCTGGAGAAATATTAGCAATGGTCTCTGCTCCCACCTATAACCCTAACGATTTGGTAGGCAGAAAACGATCTGAAAATTTCACAAAACTCTATAATGATAGTATTGCCAAACCTTTATTTAACAGAAGCTTACAAGGTGTTTATGAGCCTGGGTCTCCGTTTAAACTAGTGAATGCTTTAATAGCTCTACAAGAAGGTGTTATAACACCTGAAGAAAAAATAACATGTTACAAAGGCTTTAAGTATGGTAATCGATTTATGAAATGCCATTGTAATTACGGTGTAAGAAACAACCTGATAAGGGGTATTCAAGAATCTTGTAATGCATACTTTGGAACAACATATAGAAAAATATTAGATAAATACGAAAATGCTTCTATAGGAATCAATAAATGGAGTGCCCACGCCGAAAGTTTTGGGCTAGGTAACTTTTTAAATAATGATTTAGCAGTAGGTCAAAAAGGAAGAATTCCGAACAGAGCCTATTACAAACACATATATCCTAAAAGCTTTAAATCTACTTATACTATATCTAATGCCATTGGGCAAGGAGAAGTAGCTACAACCCCAATACAATTAGCAAATATGACTGCGGCAATTGCGAATAGAGGCTATTATTTTACACCACATATTATCAAATCTATTGAAGGTGAGAAATTACCAAGAAAATTCACAACCCCTAAATATACAACAATTGACAAGCAACATTTTGATACAGTAATTGAAGGGATGCTAAGAGTATATCAAAATGGAACCGCAAAAAGAGTGCAAGTTAAAGACATTGAAATATGTGGAAAAACAGGGACTGTTGAGAATTTTGTAAAAATAGATAGTATTAGAACACAATTAACAGATCATTCAATATTTGTTGCATTTGCACCAAAAAACAACCCAAAAATTGCTTTAGCTGTGTTTGTTGAAAACGGTTACTTTGGTTCTCGATTTGCTGCTAAGATAGGCAGTTTAATGATTGAAAAACATATTAAAGGAAAAATAACTAGAACAGATTTAGAAC
>JAHDGB010000219.1 GCA_020627885.1 Flavobacteriaceae bacterium
ACCAAGAATTGAAACAGTGCAAATTAATATGATGAGTATTTTTTTCATAAATATAACGTAGTTCTTAAACTGCTAAAAAGGCATAAATTTCATCAACAGATGTTATTCCCCTTTTTACCAGGTTTATAGCATTGTCTTTTAGTGTCTTTATATTATTTGTTTTAATATAGTGATCTATTTCTAATTCATTATTTTTTATATGCTTAACCAATGTTTTAGTTATTGGTATAATTTCATAAATGGCTTTTCTGTCTTTGTATCCTGTATGGTAACAATGGCTGCAGCCAACAGCAACAAAATGTTTTTGCAGGTCTTTAGGGATATCAAACTGTTCAGGAAAAATATTTGAAGAAATTGATTCTTCTTTTTTACAAGATGTACATAGTTTTCTTACTAACCGCTGCGCGACACTTACATTTAATGTGCTGGCAATTAAAAAAGGAGGAATATCCATATCTATTAAACGCGAAATTGTAGCCCAGGCAGAGTTGGTATGTATTGTCGATAAGACTAAATGCCCCGTTAATGCAGCTCTTATGGCCATATTTGCTGTTTTGGCGTCTCGTATTTCGCCAACCATAATAACATCTGGATCTTGACGTAAAAAGGTCCGTAATGTGCTTGCAAAATCTAAGCCTATATTCTCTTTTAACTGCACTTGGTTAATCCCTTCTAAAGTATACTCAATAGGGTCCTCTATAGTAAGTACATTTGTTTCTTCGTTATTTAATAATTTTAGAGTAGCGTATAATGTTGTTGTTTTTCCGGATCCAGTAGGGCCAGAGATTAATACAATGCCATTAGGATGTTTAATGGTTTCTTTATAAATTTTCAGTTCCTGGTCGGTAAAACCTAAATCATCAAGTACAATATGGTTTGCATCTTTACTTAAAATACGCAATACTAGTTTTTCACCATGTAAAGCCGGTAAGGATGATACACGAATATCGAACTCATCTGTAGGCGTTTTTACAGTAATTCTCCCGTCTTGAGGGAGCCGCTTTTCAGAGATGTCTAATCCGGCTTTTATTTTTAATTTGTTTACAATTACGGGGTATTCCTGTAGAGAAATAATATATTGTTCTTTAAGTTTTCCGTCTATACGAAAACGGACTCTACACCGCTCTTCGTAGGGTTCAAAGTGTATGTCACTACTGCCTATATCTTTGGCCGATAATAATATTTTTTCAAGAAAATCGGTGCTAAAATGTAAATCTTCAACTACAGAATTTGCTCGTTTTCTGAAATTTGTTGTTAAATATTTAGAGATCGTTTCTTTAGTACCTTCAACCAAATGCACGGTTTTACCCAAAACAATTTCTAATTCTTGTTTCAAATCGTCCGAAACACTTTCTGCTTTAAAAGTAATCGTATCCTTTTCTTTTTTTATAGGAATTACTCTATAGTGAAAGGCTTGATCGCTACTTATAAGCTGCATTAACTCTGTCGATATGTCGAATTGTTCTTTCAAAATGTTTTAAACGGTATATACTGAGTTAATAATGCCAAACCAATAGCCTATATATGCTATTCCAAAAAATAAACTTATATAGCCAGCCAAGGGTACTGTTTTTATTTTGGATTTTTGTTTTATAACCAAATGTAACATTAGCGAAAATATAAGGGAGCTTACAAATAGTATTAAAAAAGAGACTGAAGAAAAAGCAAAAGATAGAGCTACAAATAATAAGGCATCTCCTAAACCAAATACGGCACCTAATTTCTGTTTTAATTTATATTTTGAATATAAAAATAGCATTAGTAATAAAATAGAAACAAATGCAATATTAATTATTGTAGAGACATAAAATAATTCTGGCAATACATTGTTGTAATGCAATACTCCAGATAGTAGTGCTACTATTGGGCAAAGAAACCAGTATATTTTACGTTCTTTTATATCTTGATAAAAAATGGCGGAAAATACAATCATTAGGGCTAGTTTTACAATAAACACAGGAATTAATCTTTAGTAATTTGTTTTGGCGTTCCATTTTCATCAATCTCCCATACATTAAAAACCCCATCGCCATCAAAATCGGTAATAGCAGTTGCCTTTGCTTTAAAACTATTATTTGTTGCTTCTAATATTTCATAAATATAATTGGCTTTTCCATCTTCTTTTACTGTTTTCGGGGCTTCAAAATCAATATCGTTAAAATCGATCGAATATTTAGAATACATATAGCGATATGTCGTTTGTGAGTTGTGAATATGTGTTAACTGAGTTTGAGCTTCGATGCTTCTTGTTTTACCAATTAAAGGCATTAAGTTAGGTAAAGCCAGTAAAAGTAGTATGCCAATAATTACTAATACAATTAGTATTTCTTGAAGGTTATAGGCTTGTAGTTTTTTATTAAATTTCATGTCATACATTATACTTAAGCGGGCAAAGATAAAAAGATATTTTGCTATTATCGTTTATTTTAAGTGATTCTCGGTCAATTCAATAAAAGATAGCTTATCGGTAAAATTAATTGAATTGTTAAAGAATAAAAGAGGTTTGCCTACGTTACATAACTACATTTATCGTAAATTATTTCATTTCAGCTAAAAGGGAAGATGAAATAAGTTATGGTTAAGACAAATACTTACCTTTGCAAAAAAATAACCATGTTTAAGAACATCACCTTTTTAGTATTAGCTTTTATTATAGTTTCGTGTAAATCTGTTGTTGTTGATAATAGTTACCAGCAAACGACTAAGCAAAAAGTGGTTTTAGGTAGTGTAGGATTAAATAGTAATTACATATTATCGCAAAATTATGATAATACAGGGTTGCCAAATTATAAAAAAGAAATTAGAGTAACAGTAGCATCGTTGCCATATACCAAAACAACATATAAAGCTTATGCCAAAGCCTCCTTATTACAGGAAGCAAATTTTAAAATAAAGGCTATAGATTCTGTAAAAACGAAGCCTAAATATTTAGATATTTCTATTGCAGATAATGTGCTGTTGGTGGAAAGTTTGAATGACAGCTCAAACCGTTCAATCAGAAACTATTTAAGTACTCAAAGAGAGGCGAAAGTAGTTACTGGTATAGCAATGGCTTTGCCTTCAAATTTAATGGATAGTGTAAATGGAGGCGATGAATATTTTTTATCAGAATATGGTAAAAAGTCGTACGCAATTACTGTGTATAAAAAAGGAGATTTAATAACGACAATACCTTTTACCGATGGGGTTGTTTTTGCTTATGATGTTTCAAGCTGTTGCTGGCAAGAAAATAGTACCCGCCAAGTTGCTATTGTCGATTTAGTCGATAATATCGAATGCCCATATAAAACCCACGCTTCAGCAAAGAGAGCTAAGAAAAAAATTAATTATTTTAAACTATAGCTAAAATGACAAAGTATTCCATTATTTTATTTTTAGTATGCTGTTTTTTTGCATGCGATGATATTGTTGAAGTTAAGGACATCTCTGGAGAGGTAGTGACAATACTTGCTCCTGCTAATGAGGTAACGATAGATAGTACAAAGGTGAATTTTTCTTGGGAAAACCTCGATGAAGTAGTCGAATATAGAATTCAAGTTGCATCGCCTAATTTTGAAATGGCACAGCAAATTATGTTAGACTCATTAGTGACTACAAATAATCATAGCTCTACCTTAGTAAATGGCGTTTACCAATGGCGTATTAAAGGCATAAACACTGAATTCGAAACCGCATATACTGTCTCAAACTTTACCGTTGAAGAATAAAACAAAAACATATCTGCTAATTGGAATGGTGCTCCTTGTTTGGGGAATTATTGGTTATAGAATTATTTCTGCAGTAAACCCAGATGAACCCCAAATTAAAGCTAAAGCGTTTAGTGCAAACTTTAATCCAAAAATAAATACAACAACAGATTCATTTTCTATACAACCAGTAAAAAGAGATCCCTTTTTAGGAACATTAGCTACTAATAAAGGAAAGCTTAAAAAGAGAAAAAATACTGTTGCTGCAACTGCTAAGTCAGATTTTGTATGGCCACAAATTGTGTACTTAGGTGTTGTAAAAGATAAACACTCCAAAGCTGAGAATATATATATAATAAGTGTAGAGGGTAATCAAACGTTATTGAAGAAAGGGAAAGCCTTTAATGAGGTTACTATTACTAAAGGTAATGCTAAAAGGCTTATTGTTAAATA
>JAHDGB010000020.1 GCA_020627885.1 Flavobacteriaceae bacterium
ATGTTACAAATGCAGTGACTACTGGATTAAACGAGCGTAAAGCAGACAAAGCAGCTAAAGATGCTGCAAAAGCTGAGGCTAAAGCAGCGCCTGTAAAAGCAGAAGCCGCTAAAGAAGTAGCAGCAGCAGTAAAAGAAGAAGAATAATTAACAATTATCCAACAGTAATAAGTCGTTTAATGTTTTTCTTTATTGAAAGGTGTTAAACGACTTTTTAAATACTTATTAAAATTATGAGTACTACAGTAAAAATTACAGCCGCAGAGGTTAATAAATTAAGAAAAGCTACCGGTGCAGGTATGATGGACTGCAAAAAAGCATTAGTTGAAGCAGGAGGAGATTTTGATGAAGCTATTAATGTTTTACGTAAAAAAGGACAAAAAGTAGCTGAAAAAAGAGCAGATCGCGATTCTAGCGAAGGTGCTGCAGTTACTAAAATTAATGCAGATAACACTGTTGGTGTTGCTTTAGTATTAGGATGTGAAACAGATTTCGTAGGTAAAAATGAAAACTTTTTAGCATTAGCTAAAGAACTAGCAAACAAAGCCATTAACTTTAATAATAAAGAAGCCTTTTTAGCTTCAGACTTTGGAGGTATGAGTGTTACTGAAAAACTAGTTGAACAAACTGGTGTTATTGGTGAAAAATTAGAAATAAAATCTTTTGAAAAACTAGAAGCACCATATGTAGGGACATATGTACACATAAATAAAATAGGTGCGCTTGTTGGCTTATCTGAAAAAGAAGAAACTGTAGCAAAAGATGTCGCTATGCAAGTTGCTTCTATGGGGGCAACAACATTATCATACAAGGATTTTGATCCTGCTTACGTAGCATCAGAAACTGAAGCTAGAATTGCTGTAATTGAAAAAGATAATATAGAGTTAGGTCGTTTAGGAAAAACACTTAAAAATGTACCTCAGTACATTTCTATGGCACAATTAACTCCTGAAGTTATTGCTAAGGCTGAAGAAGATGCTAAAAAACAACTCGCAGCTGAAGGGAAACCAGAACAAATTTGGGATAAAATTTTACCAGGAAAAATGGAGCGTTTTATTTCAGACAACACCACTTTAGACCAAGAACAATGTTTGCTAGACCAAAAGTTTATAAAAGACGAAAAACAAACTGTTGCTAATTATGTAGCTTCAAAAAATGTTTCTGTAAGTGCTTTTAAAAGAGTGTCTTTAGGATAACTAACATCGTAATTAGAAAGCCAAAAAGATAAGCTTGTAAGGCATAAACTAATTAAATTATATGAAACCACTACTCTATTTTTAGAGCTAGTGGTTTTTTTTATCCTCAAAAACGCTTAGTTTTGTTAAAATCTTAGTCTTTGCTTAAAATAGCAGAGATCTTCATAAACAAACCATGAAATACAAAAGAATACTCCTTAAATTATCTGGCGAGGCATTAATGGGAAACCGACAATATGGTATAGATCCCGAGCGCCTTTCTGAATATGCTGAGGATATAAAAGCCATTACAGATAAAGGTGTAGAAGTCGCTATAGTCATTGGTGGTGGCAACATCTTTAGAGGTGTTGCAGGAGCAATGAATGGAATGGATCGTGTACAAGGAGACCATATGGGCATGCTCGCTACAGTAATTAACGGGCTAGCTTTACAAAATGCTCTTGAAGACGCTAATGTAAAAACACGTTTGCAAACTGCCATTAAAATTAATGAAGTTGCCGAGCCATTTATAAGACGAAAAGCAATGAGCCACCTTAACAAAGGACGAGTTGTTATATTTGGAGGAGGCACAGGAAACCCTTATTTTACAACCGATTCTGCCGCAGTCTTACGGGCTATAGAAATTGAAGCAGATGTTATTTTAAAAGGGACTCGAGTAGATGGCATTTATACTGCCGACCCAGAAAAAGATAACACAGCTATAAAGTTTGATCATATTACTTTTGATGATGTTTTACGAAAAGGTCTAAAAGTAATGGATACCACTGCTTTTACATTAAGTCAGGAAAATGAATTACCCATTATCGTTTTTGATATGAATACTCGTGGAAATTTAATGAAAGTCGTTTTAGGAGAAAATATAGGCACAGAAGTGAGTTTATAATTTTTATTATTCCTTTTTTAGTATAAAAAACAATTCTATTAACTTTGGCTTAATATTTGAATATTAATTAGCAAATTAAAATTATATAGTAATGAACGAGAATATTACATTCATTATAGATACAGCAAAAGAAGCAATGAAAAATGCAGTTGCACATCTTGAAAAGCAATTTGTAAACATTAGAGCAGGAAAAGCAAGCCCTGCAATGTTAGGTAGTGTTATGGTAGACTATTACGGTTCTCAAACACCATTAAGCCAAGTTGCTAATGTTAATACTCCAGATGGTCGTACCATAACTGTACAACCTTGGGAAAAAAATATGCTTCAAGAAATAGAGCGAGCAATACAGATTGCTAACATAGGCTTTAACCCAATGAACAATGGTGAAACTTTAATTATAAATGTACCACCATTAACTGAAGAAAGAAGACGCGAATTAGCCAAACAAGCAAAGTCTGAGGCCGAAGATGCTAAAATTGGGATTAGAAATGCAAGAAAAGAGGCTAATAATGACATTAAAAAAACTGAAGATGCTTCAGAAGATTTACAAAAAAATGCAGAGTTAGACATTCAAAACCTAACAGATACTTACGTAAAAAAGATAGATGATATCTTTACAAGTAAAGAAACCGAAATAATGACGGTTTAAAAAAGAAAAAGCGACTTTTTAAGTCGCTTTTTCTTTTTTAAAGCCTAGTATTTTTATTTTAAAGGCAATAAAATAATCCTTAAAAACAAGTTTTAGTTATAGAAAATTAAAAGATTAAAGACTAACTTTATAAAAGTCTTAAAACAATATTATACAACAAATGAACATTTCTAAATCGTTTTTTATAGTTTTTCTATTATTTAGTGTAACTACTATAGCACAAGACTATCAATTCATTCCTTCTAATCAGAGGCTATTAAGTGAAGAGCAATTAAAAAGCACAGAGATAATGATTACCCCCAACATTAAACTTTATGACGAATATGGTAACGTATTGTCTTTCTCACAAATAGACCTTCTTACCAATCCAGATTATAGGCCTTTATTTTATGTAGACGCAAATGAAAAACTTAAATCTGTAATATTTTTAAAAAAGAGTAACAACCCTATTCTTATAGAAAAAAACCCTGAGGCTGAATTTACAAAAGGAGAACCTGCTCTAGATTTTATAGCGACTAGCCTTGAAGGAAAACATATTAAATTATCGGAGCTAAGAGGCAAAGTTGTTGTTTTAAATTTTTGGTTTACCAAATGTGGCCCTTGTAAATTAGAAATGCCCGATTTAAATAATTTAGTAAACGAGTTTAAAGATAAGGATGTTGTTTTCTTGGCCATAACGTTTAATAAAAAAGAAATCATCCAGCAATTTTTAAAAAGCCACACATTTAATTTTACTATAACTCCAAATGCTAATGATGTCATTACCATGTATGGCGTACAAAGTTACCCAACCAGTATTGTTATAAATAAAGAAGGAAAAATTGTTCTTAAAGAATTAGGTTATAGAACAAATATTAAAGAAGTACTTGCCAATTCTATTAATGCTATTTTATAATTATTATAAATGTACAAACAGTGTGTTTTTATCTTTTTTGCATTTATACTAGCTGGGCAAGCCCAAAAGCCACTAAAAGAAAGTAATCATACAAAGCAAGATACGGCAAAAAAAACTGCTTTTCTTAACAAATTGGGCAATGGTTTTTTCCCTACAAAATATATAAATATTGATTTAAAATACTTACTTAAATATAATCAATATGAAGGTTTCAGAACAGGATTAGGAGGAGAAACTAGCAAACAGTTTTCCGAAAAAATGAAATTAAATGCCTATTCGGTATATGGTTTTATAGATAAGCAAATAAAATATGGAATTGGCGTAGGCTTTAGAGTCGCAAAAAAAACAAATACTTGGATAAACCTTTCTCACAAAAACGATTTACAAGAAACTGGAAGCTCAACCTTTTTAACCGATAAGCGTTTTTTTTCGTTTTTCGAACCCCGATTACTAAATATAAATTTGTTTCATCAACACATAACAAACAAAATTTCTTTATCACATAATTTATCTTCGCACATATTATCTGAAACCGAATTTTCAGTAAGTAATATCATGCCAACTTATAATTATACCTTTAACTTAAAAGATAAAATTTATGACGCATTTGAAGTAACGATGATAAAAACCTCAGTACAATGGAATCCTTTTAGTCATTTTGAAATGAAAGATGGTAAAGTAAATATGATTAAAGACGGCTACCCAAAATTTACCTTTCAGTTTTCAAAAAGTTTAAAAGGCCTATTAAAATCGAGTTTTAATTTTTCAAAAATAGATTTTAGAACAAATCATAAAATAAACTATAAAAACAAGGCTTTTTCTTTTTTAACATTAACAGCCGGACTTGCAAATGGAGATATCCCATTAACACATTTATATCATGCCTATCCAAATAATATCGATAAGCAAACCATTGGAAAAAGGTTTTCTGTTGCTGGAATAAATAGTTTTGAAACCATGTTTTTTAATGAGTTTTTTTCTAACAAACTCATCACCTTTCAATTTAAACATTACTTCTCTTCGTTTAAAATTTCAAAAAAGTTTAAACCACAACTCGTACTAATTACACGCTATGCTTATGGAGAGACAAACAATGCTACAAGACATCAAGGCATTAGTTTTTCTGAGTTAAATAAAGGATATACCGAATCTGGAATAGAAATTAACAAACTATTTTTTGGCTTTGGCTTGAGTTTTTCTTACCGCTATGGAGCCTATCATTTGCCCCGATTTGATGATAATATTGCCTTAAAATTCACTTTTAATGTGACATTATAACCCGCAAACTCGTTGTAATACATTGCTTTTATATACCTTTGCATTTCTTTTTTAAAGGATATGATTAAACTGTTTACTAAAGATTTTTGGGATATTATAGCGCGATTAATATTGCGTAATAAAATAATAATACTTTCTATTATTGTTCTTATTACTTTTTTCTTTAGTTTACAATGGAAGCATATGCGCTTTACATATACCGAAGCCAATTTATTGCCAGATAACCATGAAATTAACCAAGACTACAATCGGTTTTTAGATATTTTTGGAGAAGAAGGCAACCTAATTGTTTTAGGTGTTAAAGATTCTACATTATTTTCGGTCGAAAAATTAAATGCATGGAATGCTTTATCCGATACATTTAAAGCCGAAAAAGAAGTTGAAACAGTCGTTTCTATTAAAGATTTACAAAAACTAAAAAAGGATACTAAACAACAAAAATTTAATTTAGAACCGTTTATTTCTGATTCGATCAAATCGAATAAAGAAATTAAAACGTTAACGGAAGAGCTATTTCACAACTATCCTTTTTATGAAAATTTTCTTTATAACACAGAAACTAAAACTGTTAGAACAGCTATTTATTTAAAAAAAGATATTGTAAATACGCCTATTAGAAAAGATTTTGTAATGCTATCGCTTATAAAGAAGATAAAAGCGTTTGAAAAAGAGCATAATATAGATATAAGGATATCCGGAATGCCATATATAAGGACTTTAAATGCTCAGAATATTGTAGATGAAATTGGCTTGTTTGTAGGTGCTGCATTATTGGTAACATCACTTATCTTTTTTTTCTTTTTTAGATCATTTAGAGCCACATTTATTTCTTTAGTTGTCGTTAGCATTGGTGTAATGTGGACTCTTGGCATACTAGGGTTATTAAAATATGAAATAACTGTTTTAACAGCTCTTATCCCTCCATTAATTATTGTAATAGGAATCCCCAACTGCATCTTCTTAATTAACAAATATCAACACGAAGTAAAATCGCATGGTAATAAAGTATTATCACTACAACGTGTAATTACTAAAGTTGGTAATGCAACGTTAATGACTAACGTTACTACCGCATCTGGGTTTGCAACTTTTATAATTACCGAAAGCAAATTATTAAAAGAATTTGGGGTAGTTGCCTCATTAAGCATACTTGCTATATTTATTTTATGCCTATTTATTATACCAATAATTTATAGCTTTTTACCTTACCCTAAAGACAGGCACCTTGAACATTTAAATAAGCGCTGGATTGGTGGTTTTGTAAATTGGATGGAAAGCATGGTTCGAGAAAAACGTATTACGATATACATTACTTCTCTTGTGCTTTTAGTAGCTTGTATTATTGGAATATATCAAATTAAAATTTCAGGAAGTTTAATTGAAGACATGCCTAAAGGCGAAGAGTTTTATAGTGATATTAAATTTTTTGAAAAAGAATTTAACGGCATTATGCCGCTTGAAATAATGATTGATACGAAACGTAAAAATGGCGTTCTTAAACTCTCTAATATTAAGAGAATGAATGAACTCGAAAACCTAATCGATCAAACAAAAGAACTCTCAAAGCCTATATCTATTGTTAGCTTAGTAAAATATGCTAAACAAGCTTATTACAATGGCAATCCTAAGTATTATCAAATTCCTACAAGTCAAGAAAAAACATTTATACTTTCGTATGTAAAAAACTCTGACGGAAACACCGATCTGCTCAAAAATTTTGTTGACAGTACTGGCCAATATGCCAGAATTACAACGTTTATGAAAGATATTGGAACAGACAAAATGGAACGTATTGAAGAAAACTTAAAAACTAAAATAGACCATCTATTTCCAAAAGAAAAATACAATGTTACCTTAACTGGTAAAGCATTAGTATTTCAAAAAGGAACAACCTATCTCGTAAAAAATTTAGCCATTTCGTTGACTCTTGCCATTGTACTTATATCATTATTTATGGCCTATATGTTTAGATCATTTAAAATGATTATTGTTTCTCTTATTCCTAATTTACTCCCTTTGGTTGTTACTGCAGGTTTAATGGGATATATCGGGGTCCCTATAAAACCTTCTACAATATTAGTGTTTAGCATAGCATTTGGAATATCTGTAGACGATACCATTCACTTTTTAGCAAAATACAGACAAGAATTACAAGCCAACAGATGGCGAATTAAAAAATCGGTTTATGCAGCACTAAAAGAAACTGGCGTAAGCATGTTTTATACCTCAATTGTTTTATTTTTTGGTTTTTCTGTATTTATTATTTCTAATTTTGGAGGAACTGTAGCACTTGGCGCATTAGTATCTGTAACATTATTATTTGCAATGCTTTCAAATTTATTATTATTGCCTTCATTATTACTTTCATTAGAAAGAAACATTGCTAATAAAGCCACATTAAAAAAACCGACTATCGATATTATTCCGGAAGAAAATAATACAGAAAATTATACAGAATAATAAGGGTACAAAATTTATATTTGTGCTTTAAATTTAATTAAAATGACATCAAATACTGTTTCACAATTATTAAAAGAAACCAAACTACAAAAGGTAGATATAAAAGGTTGGGTAAGAACATTTAGAGCTAATCGGTTTATTGCACTAAACGATGGTTCTACAATAAATAATATCCAATGTGTGGTAGATTTTGAAAATACTAATGAAGCCATTTTAAAACGAATTACTACGGGAGCTGCTGTGCATATAAAAGGAGAACTAGTAGAAAGCCAAGGGAAAGGGCAAAACGTTGAAGTTATTGTTAATTCTATTACCATTTTAGGAGATAGTGACCCCGAAACTTACCCTATACAACCTAAAAAGCATTCTTTCGAATTTTTACGAGAAAATGCTCATTTACGTACACGAACTAATACGTTTAGCGCAATAATGCGCTTACGTTCATCATTATCATTTGCTGTTCATAAATACTTTAACGAAAATGGGTTTTATTATATGCATACGCCAATAATTACAGGTAGTGATGCAGAAGGTGCTGGAGAAATGTTTCGCGTAAGCACTTTAGATCAAAAAAATCCGCCATTAAATGAAAATGGAGATGTAGATCATTCTCAAAACTTTTTTGGAAAAGACACAAATTTAACAGTATCTGGGCAATTAGAAGCCGAAACTTACGCCATGTCTTTAGGAAAAGTATATACTTTTGGCCCAACTTTTAGAGCAGAAAACTCAAATACCTCTAGGCATCTCTCCGAATTTTGGATGATAGAACCTGAAGTAGCATTTATGGATCTTGCAGGTAATATGGATTTGGCTGAAAATTTTATGAAATCTGTAATTTCGTATATTTTAGAAAATAACATCGACGATCTTGAGTTTTTAAACAAGCGCTTATTAGATGAAGAAAAAACAAAACCGCAAGCAGAGCGTAGTGACTTAAACTTAATTGAAAAATTAAAATTTGTTACTGAAAACAATTTTAAAAGAGTAAGTTATACTGAAGCAATAGATATTTTGCGACAAAGTAAACCCAATAAGAAGAAGAAATTTAAATATATTATTGAAGAATGGGGTGCTGATTTACAAAGTGAACACGAACGCTTTTTAGTTGAAAAGCACTTTAAATGCCCTGTTATTTTATTTGATTATCCAGCAAATATAAAAGCATTTTATATGCGTTTAAATGAAGATGAAAAAACAGTACGCGCTATGGATATATTATTTCCTGGTATTGGAGAAATTGTTGGCGGTTCGCAAAGAGAAGAACGATTAGACGTTTTAAAAAAGAAAATGGCCGTTTTAGATATTCCTGAGGAAGAGCTATGGTGGTATTTAGATTTAAGAAAGTATGGAACTGCAGTACATTCTGGATTTGGCCTTGGGTTTGAACGATTAGTAATGTTTGCAACAGGAATGGGCAATATTAGGGATGTTATCCCCTACCCAAGAACCCCACAAAACGCCGAGTTTTAATGCTTTTTTCTTAAATAGTCGTATTTATTATACATAAAAACAATCTAGTACTCTTTAATCTAGATTGTTTTCTTTATTTTGCTTATGAGTTTTATAATAAAACAGCATTTATCCTGTTTATTTTAATAACAAAAAGATTTTAAATAGCTTTCTTATTTCATTTATAAATAAGAAATTAGATATAACCTATGCTAAAACAATACTTACAGTTCAAATTATCTCAAAAGTTGTCCCCACAACAAATTCAATTAATGAAGCTAATTCAGCTTCCTACACAGGCATTTGAGCAACGTTTAAAGCAAGAATTAGAAGAAAACCCTGCATTAGAAAGCGGAAAAGAAGATAAGACCGATTTAGAAGATAGCTTTGATAATTCTAAAGAGGAATATGATGAAAGCACTAGTAATGATGATATAAATATAGATGATTATTTAAGTGATGATGAAATCCCTAATTATAGAACTAGTACAAATAATTATAGTGCAGACGATGATGAAAAAAGCATTCCCTATGCCTCTGGAACATCATTTACTCAACATTTAAAAAACCAATTAAACACCTATCGTTTAAACGACGAAGAAAGAGATATCGCTGAGTTTTTAGTAGGAAGTGTTGATGAAAGCGGGTATATACGCAGAGCATTAAGTGATATTATGGATGATTTAGCATTTACTCAAAACGTTTATACTACAGAAGAAAAAATTGAATCCGTTTTAAAAAAGGTGCATCAATTAGACCCATCTGGGGTTGGTGCACGTAATTTACAAGAATGCTTAAGCATACAATTAAGTCGAAAAGAGCAGCACCCAAATATTGCCTTGGCTTCAAATATTATTAATAAAGCTTTTGATCAATTTACCAAAAAGCATTATAAAAAATTAATGCAAAAGTTTGATGTCACCGAGCAGCAATTAAAAGATGCTATACATGAAATTGAGCGTTTAAACCCAAAGCCTGGCGGTTCATATGCTGGTAACAATAGAATAGTAGAGCATGTTGTTCCTGATTTTGCCTTAAAAATTGTAGAAGGAAAATTGCAACTCTCTTTAAATGGGAGAAATGCTCCTGAACTCCACGTGTCTAGGGAGTATAATAATATGCTTAAAGGTTACAAAGAGTCTAAAGACAAATCAAAATCTCAAAAAGATGCCGTTTTATTTATAAAACAAAAATTAGATGCTGCTAAATGGTTTATTGAAGCTATAAAACAAAGACAACAAACACTTTTTGTAACGATGAGTGCTATAATGCATTATCAAAAAGACTATTTCTTAACTGGAGACGAAAGAAAGTTAAAACCAATGATCTTAAAAGATATTGCTGACGAAATAGATATGGATGTTTCTACAGTTTCGCGTGTTGCTAATAGTAAATATGTAGACACCCCTTATGGTACAAAACTTATTAAAGAGTTTTTTAGTGAGTCTATGACTAACGATCAAGGCGAAGAGGTTTCTACCCGAGAAATTAAAAAAATATTGGAAACTGTAGTCGAAGAAGAAAACAAAAAGAAACCATTTACTGATGAAGCTTTAGCCAAAATTTTAAAAGAAAAAGGGTACCCTATAGCAAGAAGAACTGTTGCAAAATACAGAGAACAGTTAGATATACCAGTTGCTAGATTACGTAAAAAAATATAATGAATGGCATAATTAAAAGCATATCGTTTATTTTTCACCCCATTTTAATGCCCTTAATTGGTCTGTGCTTTTATTTTTGGAAGTCGCCAAAATTTTTCCCTCAAGAACTTATAAGAACAAAGTTAATATCAATACTAATATTAACTGTTATTTTGCCTATTTTAATATACCACTTATTAAAAACATTAGGAAAAGCAAAATCTATTTATTTAAAAACGGCTCAAGAGCGTATTTTACCTTTACTGATTAACGCCATAATTACAATTTTAATAATAAATCGTGTATTTCCTAGCTCTTTAATAATAGAGCTCTATTATTTTTTTCTGGGTATACTTATCTCTACGATGTCATGCTTAATTTTTGCCTATTTAGATTACAAAGTAAGCATACACATGATAGCCATTTCTGGGGTATTTACTTTTGCAATAGCTTTAGCATTGCATTTTAGTATAAACCTAAATGGGAGTTTGTCTTTATTTGCTATAATAACGGGGGCAATTGGAACGTCTCGTTTGGCATTAGAAGCTCATACAACTAAAGAACTAGTTATAGGGACATTAATAGGGTTTGCACCTCAATTTAGTTTGTTAGGATACTGGTTATAAAATATAAAACTGTAGCCCAATTTTAATAGCATTTGCCTCTATTATTTCTCCCTCTATATTAGCTTGTTTCTTAAAAATTGGAGTTAGCCCGTAATAGAAATAGAAATTCCAAGTATTATATCCAGCACTAAAGCTTATTCCATATTGAAAATTATTAAAGTCTTTTACTTGAGTAATCCTAATATCATTATCATTGAACTCCGCTTGAAATGAAGCAACGTTACTCAACAAATACCCGAATTTAACTCCTGAGTATATTCTCCAAAACTTATACTCTGTAGCATTAGAGGTACGCCATCGAAACTCAAAAGGCATCTCTAGCAAATTCATATAAAATCTATTCGAAGTATAAGACACAGAATTATTATCTAAAATACTGTAATTATATGTGTTGCCATCATTTTTAACGATCAACAAATTTTGATTAAACGAATTTATAGATCCACCTAAACCTATCCCTAAACCAAAATTTCTGTTTTTATTTAAAGGGATGTCTTTAATAAATCCTAAATGAACTCCAGTTGAAAACCCTTTTTGAGATACTCCTTGTGGCTTTTTCCCTAACAGGTTATAGGTAACACCTATATAAAACTGATCTTCTTTATATAACGTATCTGTTGCTTTTTGGTCATTATCTTGAGAAAATGCAAAAAAACTAGTCATTAAAAAGCAATATGCAATTAATATCTCTCTCATAATACAGCTTAGCTCTCATATATATAATAAAGGGGTGTTTTGCAATTACAAAACACCCCTTTTATATCAAACACAGGCTTTAGT
Organism: Flavobacteriaceae bacterium; assembly: GCA_020627885.1. Classification (GTDB taxonomy): domain Bacteria; phylum Bacteroidota; class Bacteroidia; order Flavobacteriales; family Flavobacteriaceae; genus JAHDGB01. The sequence goes on from JAHDGB010000020.1 coordinate 11,859, forward strand.
TTTTTGAAACCGCATCGCCTTTTCTAGTAGTATAATTTATTTTTAAAGCGTTTTCATCACGCAATACTTGTTTAACATCTGAAAGAATCCCCATCTTAGCATCACTATCTACTTTCATAGCAATAGTAAGCCTAGGTATTAACTCTTCTCTTAATGCCGCTCTTTCTGAAGCTAAAAATGGCTTAACCGCCTCTGGTGTTGCATATTTATCATTAAGTTGTATTCTATCGGCTGTACCGTAAGTATCTTGATAATTTCTGCTAGGTTTACCTATATAGATGTAACTAATAGGGTTTTTCTTATCCAATTTTTCTATTTGATCTGCAGAAGGAAGCTTATTTTCAACCATTAAATTATCTTCTTTAATTACGGTAGCAACCATAAAAAAGAATAATAGCATGAAAACAATATCTGGTAAAGATGCTGTAGAAATTGGAGGCAAACCTCCATCTTTTTTCTTTTTAAATTTAGACATAATTATATATTTTATTATCTAATTAATTTTTCTTAGGCTCTGCTTCAGAAAATTTCTGTGGAATTAATTGCTTAATAACCTCTAATTTTTCTTTTAATTTTGCCTTATCTCCAGGAGAAGTTTGCGGGTCTTTATACGCCGCATTAGCTTGCACGTAATTAATACCTGTATTAGGATACATACGTTTAAACTCCCTATTTCTTAACTCATTATATGCTGCAATAATTTCATTTTGTACAGCAATATAAGTTGCATACTTAGTTAGCCTATCATTTTGCAATGAAATAATAGCCTTCTGAAAATTATCAGACGATTTTGGATTTTTATTTCCTCTACATATTTTGCATGCATCTTTATCAAGACCACCACCATTATCTAAAAAAGCAATGGCTTCTTTACGGAGGTTTGTAAGCCTAATTGTTTTTTCTTCTCCTCCTGTTTTTAAGAATAGATCATTATTTTTATTAACACTTAATTGAAAAATGTTACGTTCTTTAATGATAGGCGGATCTACTATATCCTCTTGTTTAGGTGGCAACTTTCTATTTAATCCAGAATCTACTGCAATATCAGTTGTTACTAAGAAAAATATTAATAATAAGAAGGCAATGTCGGCCATAGAGCCTGCATTAACTTCTGGTGCTGCGCGTTTAGCCATAATTTAATTATTTTATCAATTTTTTCACTCCTCCAATGGCCATAGATATAACAGCTAGTATTGCTAATATGTAAAACATATTTAATCCTGTACTTACCAATTTAGATCCAGACGCAGATAACATCTTTCCATCTCTCATAGGTGTTTCAACACCATTAGATATTACATAACTAATTATAGCAACTAGAAGAAATCCTCCAAGCCCTATTAATGTACTTTTTAAGCCGGAAGTATTCGTAACCATGTTTTTAACTATAAAAACTACTACAAATGCTAATACTAAGCCTAAAGTGAGATATGCTATCCATGCCATTGGCTCTACTAATGCAGTATCGCCTGTTGCTGCTGCATCTTTCATTGCTGTGTCTCCTGCAGATATAATTCGTATTAACGATACAATACCAGCAAGACTAAGCACTAATGCAATTATTTTAAAAATCTTATGCATAATCTTTTCTTTTTAAATGGTTAGTAACTATTACTTCTTGTGTCTTACTAACAAATCCATTAAAGAAATAGAAGCATCTTCCATATCATTAACAATATTGTCAATTTTAGCAACAATGTAGTTGTAAAATATCTGAAGTATAATTGCCACTACAAGACCAAATACGGTTGTTAAAAGTGCCACTTTAATACCTCCAGCAACTAATGTTGCATCCATACCACCTGCAGCTTCAATTTTATCAAAAGCTTGAATCATACCTATTACTGTACCCATGAAACCAAGCATTGGCGCTAAGGCAATAAATAATGAAATCCAAGATACATTCTTTTCTAATTGACCCATTTGCACACCTCCGTATGCTACTACAGCTTTCTCTGCCGAATCTAAGCCTTCATCTACACGGTCTAAACCTTGATAAAATATTGATGCTACTGGCCCTTTAGTATTACGACATACTTCTTTAGCAGCCTCTACTCCGCCAGATTGTAGTGCATCTTCGACTTCTTGAGTTAATTTTTTTGAATTGGTTGTAGAAAGGTTTAAAAAGATAATTCTCTCTATAGCTATTGCTAAACCTAGAATTAAACATAATAATACGATTCCCATAAATCCTGGTCCACCTTCAATGAAACGTTTTTTTAATTCTTGGTGAAATCCAAGAGATTCTTCTGCCTCATCAGCTGAAGTATCGTCTTGTGTTGCTGTTACTACAGTAGTTGCAATTGTTGTCGCATTTGTAGTTGCATTAGCTGTTCCAAATACCATAATGCAAGCTATGGCTAGGATAGAAAATAATCTTTTCATTTTGTTGATCTTAATTTTTATTAGTTAAAGCGTTAAAGATATAAAAATTGTAATTAAAAAATAAAAATAACCTTTAGAATAAGTAGGAATGTTCTAATACAAACCTTTATATATTCACTATTTTAACAGAAGAAGTGAATCATTCAAAATGGCATTGTTTCAAGGCTTAATTTTAAATTTCAAAAACCATTCCAAACTACATTCACTTGCCTAAAATCTGTTTAACAGGCTTTTAAATCGTCAAATGTAATATTCATCACAATTATTTCATTAAAACTAGATAGCTCCCTTTAAACAATCTCACCTAGTTATATTTTAAAAGCCTTTAAAATTTATACTTTATTATAACCAAAATGTCTTCTGCAGAGAGGAAGGGATTCGAACCCTCGATACGCGTAAACGTATACACACTTTCCAGGCGTGCGCCTTCGACCACTCGGCCACCTCTCTAAATTATTGCTTAATTACAAGGCGGCAAATAACAAAAAAAAAGAGGATTGCTAAAATTTTAAGCGTTAATTTTAATTGATTTCTCCTCTTAATGAGGTTTCATATTTGGTTTTGAAGTCTTTAGCAGAAATATTTTGTCCTAATAAATACATTAATTTACTCAAAGCTGCTTCTGTTGTACTATTTTTTCCTGAAATAACACCTATTTTTTTAAGTTTAGAACTCGTTTCATACTGCCCCATTGAAACACTTCCTCCTAAACATTGTGTGACATTAACCACATATATCCCTTTTTTAATTGCCTCATTCAATAGTTCTATAAACCAATTCTCAGTTGTACAATTACCCGAACCATATGTTTCAAGTATAACTCCCTTAAGATTCTCTGTATTTAAAATACTTTGTATTGTAGTACTTAATATTCCTGGAAATAATTTTATGATTGCAATATCTTTTTCTAAATGTTTATGAACTATTAATGACTGTCTTAAATTGGGTTTATACAAACTATCGTAATTTACTTTTAAATGTACTCCAGACTCAACTAAATCGGGGTAATTAGGACTTGAAAATGCTTCAAAATGTTCTGCATTTACTTTTGTTGTTCGGTTTCCTCTATACAGTTTATATTCAAAATACAAACCAACTTCTTTTATTACTGGTTTATTATAATGTTGCAATGCTGCAATCTGAATTGAAGTTATCAAATTTTCTTTTGCATCTGTACGCAAATCTCCTATAGGCAATTGAGATCCTGTAAAAATAACAGGTTTACTTAAATTTTCTAACATAAAACTTAATGCAGATGCAGAATAACTCATTGTATCACTACCATGTAATACAACATAACCATCAATATTATCATAATTAGACTCTATAATTTCTGCGATGTCTACCCAATACTTTGGTTTCATATTACTCGAATCTATTGGCTCTGCAAACGATATGGTTTTTATATTACAGTCTAACAATTTTAATTCTGGAATTCTTAACAGCAAATTATTAAAATCAAAAGCTCTTAATGCTCCTGTTTCAACATCTTTAATCATTCCTATGGTTCCTCCTGTATAAATAAGGAGTATATTTGGAATACTTTTAGTCATAATTTATAGCTATTTTTCTTAAAGCTGATTAAACCCCAAAAACTACTTTCGAATTTTCTGTAGTAATATTAGCAATTTCTTCTTCAGAAACAGCATAAATTTCTGATAGTTTTTCTAACACTTTTAAGATATAAACACTTTCATTTCTCTTACCTCTATGTGGCTTTGGGGCCAAATAAGGCGAATCTGTTTCTAAAACAATATGCTCTAAGCTTATTTTATTAAGGAATTGATCTATTTTCCCATTCTTAAATGTTGCCACTCCTCCTATACCCAGCTTCATATTATACGAAATTGCCTTTTTTGCTTGGTCTAATGTTCCAGCAAAACAATGAAAAACCCCTCTTAAATCGTCAGATTTTTCAATTTCCAAAACTTCAAAAACGGCATCAAAGGCCTCTCTACAATGTATAACTATTGGTAAATTATATTGTTTTGCTAGTTTAATTTGAGTTCTAAATGCTTCTTGTTGAATAGACAATGTGCTTTTATCCCAGTACAAATCAATTCCAATTTCTCCCACAGCATAAAACTTGTGTTTTTTTAACATTTCTGAAACATGTAATAATTCTTCTTTATAATTATCTTTTACATGTGTAGGATGTAATCCCATCATTAAAAAAACATATTCAGGATATTTTGCCTCTATACTTAACATCCGTTCTGTATAGGTCGAATCTATTGCAGGAACAAATAAACGTTTAACATTATTTTCTATAGCGCGTTGTATCATAGCTTCTCTATCTTCATCAAAAGCTTCACTATATAAATGTGTATGTGTATCGGTAATTATCATGATGCAAAAATAGTTATTTGTTAAATGATTTAACCATCCTAACTATTTAATAAATTCTCATCTATACTATTTGTTCTTTATGATGAATTATTTATAATGGATACTTTACTGAGTAATTAAACTTTTAATAGTGAATGTTTCATTATGTTTGCCCAAATATTTTTATGGAAACGACGCTAAAATCTTTTTTAAATTCAAAAAAATATACCCGGGTAAAACTTAAGCTTACTAAAACAAATCACTTTGAAATAAAAGCTTCAATCAATGGAATTAAAGGGCTGTTTATATTAGATACTGGTGCATCTAGTTCTTGCATTGGTTTTGAGAGTGCCTCTTTTTTTAATTTAAAGGTTAAAAACTCTAATGTTAAAGCTGCTGGGGCTGGAGCTACAGATATGCTAACTAAAATTTCAAAAAATAATACTATAAAAATTGGTCGCTTTAAGGTTGATAAAATGAATTTAGTCCTCTTTGATTTAACACATGTAAATACAGCATTGTTAAATCATGGAGGAAAACCTGTAGATGGCATAATTGGAGCAGATGTTTTAAAAAAGACTAAGGCTATTATAGATTATGAAACCAAACATTTGTACCTAAAATAAAGGGCTTCAGTAAATATTTTACTATTTTTATTTTTTATAATAGCAACTAAAATCTCCTTATCAAATAAAATGAATACAAAAATTGTCATAGCAGATGATCATCCTTTAATGTTACATGGATTAACTGATTTTTTAAAATCGAACGGACACAATGTAGTAGGCAGTGCTAATAACGGCAGAGAAGCTTACAATTTAATTGTTAAATTAAAACCCGAAGTAGCAATTTTAGATATAAGAATGCCTTTTTTAACTGGTCTTGAAATTGCTAGTGAGTGTAAAAAAAATAATATCCCTACAAAAATAATACTTATCACCTTTGATAAAGAAGAAGCCCTCTATGATAAAGCTCAAGAACTAAACATTTATGGTTATATACTAAAGGAGTTTGCAGTAGATGAAATTGAAGCTTGTATTGAAAGTGTAAAAATAAACAAACCCTATTTTAGTGGAGAAATAGCGCAATATCTAGATTCCTCCTCCTCAATAAAAGAAAACCTTTTAGAACCTCTAACAAAATCTGAACAACGTATAGTAAAATTAATTTCGGAAAATAATAGCAGCTCAAAAATAGCTGATATTTTAAGTATCTCTGTAAGAACAGTTGATAAGCATAGGGAAAATATTGTAACTAAGCTTGAATTAGACAGAAAACCCAATGCACTATCTATTTGGGCAAATGTTAATAAAATGAATTTTTAAAAATACGTAGTAATACGTATTTCAGAATAAGTTATTCCTCTATACCTTTGTAAAGCTATTAATCACCTTCTTTTATTGAAGGATATATTTAAAATTCTGAGTTTACATAAAACACATTTGAATTTTATCTCTTTTATTAGCTCTAAAACTTACCATTTATAAGTTTTAGAGCTTTTTTTGTGTACATTTAGTATGACTGTCTCTTTTCTAAAATCTCCTCTTCTATAAAACTTATAAGCATACTCTCAACAACATTTTTAATAGTAAAAAGTAAAAAATACGTATTACTACGTATTTTTTTAAACCTAAATATCCTTTACCTTTATATAGCTATTAAATAAGTTCTTAGGGAGAACGAATGAAAGCCCTGCATACTATAAATATGTAGGGTTTTCTCTTTTATAACATTTCACATTCAACACTTTATATTAAATACAAAAAAAGGCAAGCCTATAATAAGCTTACCTTTCTTAACATAAATATTATATTGTATTACAACTCTAAAGCTCTTTTTACATCGTTATTCATTAATAACTCTGTTGGATTTTCTAAGGCTTCTTTTACTGCCACCAAGAAACCAACACTTTCTTTTCCATCAATTATTCTATGATCGTAGGATAAAGCAACATACATAATTGGCCTAACAACCACTTCTCCATTTACAACTACTGGGCGTTCAACAATATTATGCATTCCTAAAATTCCACTTTGTGGAGGATTAATTATTGGAGTAGATAGCATACTTCCAAATACACCTCCATTAGAAATTGTAAATGTTCCTCCAGTCATTTCATCTACAGTGATTTTACCATCTCTAGCTCTTATTGCCAAACGTTTCACCTCAGATTCTACACCTCTAAAAGATAGATTTTCGGCATTTCTTATTACTGGAACCATTAATCCTTTAGGCCCAGACACCGCTATACTAACATCTACAAAATCATAGCTTAACATTTCTTTTCCGTCTATCATTGAGTTAACGGCTGGATAAAGTTTTAATGCTCTAACGACGGCTAATGTAAAAAAAGACATAAATCCTAAACTTACACCATGCTTGGATTTAAACGTTTCTTTATATTCTTTTCTCAATTCAAATATTGGAGACATATCTACTTCATTAAAAGTAGTAAGCATAGCCGTAGTATTTTTAGCTTCGACTAAACGCTCTGCTACTTTACGGCGTAACATTGACATTTTACTTTTTGAAGACCCTCTATTACCCCCAGTTGGAGTTCCCATAGAAGGCTTAGCATTTAGCACATCTTCCTTCGTTATTCGCCCATCTTTACCTGTACCAGATATTTGTGAAGCATTTAATCCTTTTTCAGATATTATTTTCTTTGCAGCAGGACTTGCTGTGCCAGTAGCATATGTGCTCGTTTCAGGTGCTACTTTAGCTGTTTCTACCTTAGGTTTGTCTGCTTTATTTTCTTCTTTAACCGGTTTTTCTCCTCCTTTGGGTTTATCTGCACTAGTATCTATAAGGCAAACTATTTCGCCAACAGCTACAGCATCACCTTCTTCTGCTTTAAGCGTAATAGTTCCGCTTACCTCTGCTGGTAATTCTAAAGTTGCTTTATCACTATCTACCTCAGCAATCGTTTGGTCTTTTTCAACATAATCGCCATCTTCAACTAACCATTCTGCAATTTCCACCTCTGTAATAGATTCTCCTGGTGATGGTACTTTCATTTCTAAAATCATCCTACTATAATTTTATGTTTTTTATTTCTTTTAAATGCCTTTCCTCTAATTTTATAGAGACATTTAGTTTCTTTTATAATCTCGCTTTTCGCGTTTAATGTAAAGCTTATTAACATCGCAACTCTCATCTATACCTATTTCTAGATTCAATTCATCTCTTTTAAATTTAGCCGTATAGATATAAACTCCGCCTTCTATTCTTTCATAACTCAATGTCTTTATGAGTCCTTTTCCTTTTTTTATTTTTCCGTAGAATTTTTCTACTCGTTCTAACGGAAACTCTATTTTCATTTTGTCATTAAACAAATTAAAGATAGCCACATAATCTGAATTATTGTATGCTATTTTAAAATCCTGAACTTTCTTATTTATTTCTTTTTTTTCGACTTTCTGAGAAAAAGTAACATTTAGAGTTAAAAAAGCTATTATTACAATTATTCGTTTCATTTTTTTGAAATTAATTTTGATTATTCTTTGTTTTATCAAACACATAATCGATTACTTCTTTATGACGTTTTTTAGATCGTACAGAACTTCCTGCTGCTGGTGCTCCGTAAGATCTTCTAGAAGCAACTCTATACGCTCTTGATTCTTCAAAATGCATTAATATGTGACTGTAAGCTCCCATATTTCTTGGTTCTTCCTGCGCCCAAACAATATCTTTAACTGTTTTATATTTCTTTAAAATAGCCTTTATTTCCTTAATTGGTAAAGGAAATAATTGTTCAATTCTAACAATTGCAACATCATTACGTTTTAAATTTTCTCGCTCTTCTGTTAAATCGTAATAAAACTTCCCTGTAACAAAAACTAGTGTTTCAGTTTTCGACGCAGAGACTGAACTGTCATCTATCACTGTTTGAAAACTTCCGTTTGCAAATTCGTTAACTGTAGAGACACACTGTGGATGGCGTAATAAACTTTTTGGTGTAAATACAATTAATGGTTTTCTATATTTTGCTTTCATTTGTCGTCTTAACAAATGAAACATATTTGCTGGAGTTGAACAATCTACCACAAACATATTGTCTTTAGCGCAAAGCTGTAAATACCTTTCCATTCTTGCCGAAGAGTGCTCAGCTCCTTGCCCTTCATATCCATGTGGTAGTAGCATAACTAACCCATTTTGGGTTTTCCACTTATCTTCCCCAGAAGAAATATATTGATCTAACATAATTTGGGCACCATTACTAAAGTCTCCAAATTGCGCCTCCCAAATAGTTAATGTTTTAGGGCTTGCCATAGCATACCCGTAATCGAAACCTACTACTCCATACTCTGATAACAATGAATTATAGATATAGAATTGACCTTGTTTTTCGCTAATTTGATTAAGTAATGCTATTTCTTCCTCGCTATCTTCTACTTTTACAATAGCATGTCGATGAGAAAAGGTTCCTCTCTCTACATCTTGACCAGAAATCCTTACATCGAACCCTTCATCTAAAAGTGTTCCATATGCTAAATGCTCGGCCATTGCCCAATCTAACTTATCCTCATCGAACATTTTCTGACGAGACTGTACCAAACGTTCAATTTTTCTAATAAACTTTTTATCTTTCGGTAAATTAGAAATGACTTTAGTAATTTCTGCTAGTTTCTCTTTTGTCGTTTTAGTATTTACGGTTTTCATCATTTCAACCTCATTGGCGTAAGTGAATTTTTTCCACTCTTCTTCCATAAAAGGTGTAATTACCGTTTTGTCTTCTTTTCTTGAATCTTCTAACTTCTCCTCGAGAAACGACTTATATTCTTTTTCTAATTGTTTAACATACCCCTCTTCAATAATGTTTTGTTCAATTAAGCTTTCAGCATAGATATCTCTTGGGTTATTATGTTTTGAAATAGCTTTGTACAATTTTGGTTGTGTAAAACGCGGTTCATCTCCTTCATTGTGTCCATATTTTCTATAGCCCAACATGTCTATAAAAACATCGCGCTTAAACTGCATTCTAAAATCTAAAGCAAATAATGTTGCGTGTACTACAGCTTCAGCGTCATCTGCATTAACATGCAATACTGGCGACAATGTTACCTTCCCAATATCGGTACAATACGTACTAGATCTAGCATCTAAATAATTTGTTGTAAATCCTACTTGATTATTTACAACAATATGTATTGTCCCATTGGTTTTATAACCATCTAACTGCGCCATTTGAACCACTTCATATACTAAACCTTGTCCAGCAATTGCAGCATCACCATGCACCACTATAGGAAGCACTTGACTAAAGTTATCCTTATAATATTTATCTTGTTTAGATCTTACGATACCTTCCACAACAGCCCCTACAGTTTCTAAATGAGACGGGTTAGGCGCTATACTTAAATTTATTTTTTTTCCTGAAGCAGATTTGCGATCACTAGTCCATCCTAAATGGTATTTTACATCACCGTCAAAAATTTCTTGTTCGTAATCCTTCCCATCGAATTCACTAAAAATATCTTTAGCACTTTTCCCAAAAATATTAGTCAATGTACTTAAACGGCCTCGGTGAGCCATACCCATTACAAACTCTTTAACTCCTAGGTCGGCTGCTTTTTCAATTACTGCATCTAATGCAGGAATTAAGGCTTCTCCTCCTTCTAAAGAAAAACGCTTTTGCCCTACATATTTTGTATGCAAAAAGCTTTCAAAAGAAACGGCTTCATTTAACTTTTTAAGAATATGTTTTTTTCTTTCTGGAGTAAAGTTCGGCTGGTTATCGTTTATATTAAGCTTGTTCTGTATCCATTGTATCTCTTCTGGCTTTCGAATATACATGTATTCAATACCTATAGAATGACAATATATACTTTCTAGATGCTTAATTATTTCTCTAAGGGGCTGTACACCTATTCCTAAAATTTCACCTGCATTAAAAACAGTATCTAAATCTTTAGATGATAATCCAAAGTTTTCTATATTTAAAGTTGGCTCGTATTTTCGGCGTTCTCTAACTGGGTTTGTTTTTGTAAACAAATGACCTCTATTTCTATAACCATCAATTAGTTTTACTACTTGAAATTCTTTTTGAACTTGCTCAGGAACTTGACCAGAAACTCCACTAATTGTTTCCTGATCTAATCCATAATTTGCATTTCCAAAATCAAACCCTTGAAAAAAGGCTCTCCAACTAGGTTCTACAGAATCTGGGTTTTCTAAATATTGTTCATATAAATCAGCAAAATACACTGTATGTGCTGCATTTAAAAAGGAATATCTATCCATTATAATTTTTAAGCTATTAGCGCTTCAACAAAATTTCATCAAAAATACAACTTTCTCTAAAAATAGTTACTATTTTATTATATTTATGAGACTATTAATAGTTTAGATCAACTATTTTTTCTACTTTAATTTTATTATTCGCCATAAATTTAAAATATGAATACTCGCTCTTTTTCCTTACATAAGTTAGCTCTCATTTATATAGCCCTATTATTAGTTACACATGCAGTAAAAGCTCAAGAGAATAACGATGAGCCCCCTAAAATTAAATCTGAATTCTGGAAAAAAGTCCGTTTTGGTGGCGGGCTAGGCTTAGGAACAGGAAATGGTTTTTTTAGTGCAACATTAGCTCCTAGTGCAATTTATGAGTTTAATAATAATATTGCCCTTGGACTTGGATTAAATGGCACATACAGCAGCAGGAAAGACCAGTTTAGTTCTACTATTCTGGGAGGAAGTATAATTAGTTTATTTAGTCCTATAAGAGAAATTCAACTTTCAGCAGAATTTGAAGAACTTCATGTTAACAGAAAATATAAAGGCGCTTTTTCTTCTTTAGAAGACGATAATTACTGGTACCCAGCTCTTTTTATTGGAGCAGGATATAGAAATAATAATTTTACGATAGGCATAAGATATGATGTTTTATATGATGATGAAAAAAGCATTTATCAAAATGCCTGGGCTCCTTTTGTAAGAGTTTATTTTTAAGAATATTTATTTTTAAACCAAACTTTTTGCCATTCCCGTTTTAGTATTAAAAAAGATACTTGTTTAGCCAACTGCAACACATCATCACCATTTAACTTTTTAACCACTTCTTCTGGGACATCTATAATGTATAATAAGTTTAAGTAATCTGCGAATTTTTCTTGAATAAGCTTAAAAACTGTTTCATCAAGGATTAATTTCATGCTCAATGGCAAGACTTCTTCATTTAAATCTAAATCGATATTAGCATAAAGAAAATCTTTATTAAGTTGAGCTATCATTTTTTTATATAAGTTCAATTCATTTGCTTGCTCAATTAAGCCTGCAAATGTCGTTGGTGACTCCATAAATACATCATTATTATTTCTAACGTCTATTTTTTTATTAAAACTATACAACTCTTGTCATTAACCCTTGTCCAAATTCTCTTAAAATTTCTTTTTTATACTCGGAAATACTAAGGGTATCTAATACTGAAAATGCTTTAATTGTATAGCTTTCAATTTCTTTTTTAGTTGCATCTGCAGCCCCGCTCTCAATAAAAAACGCTTTTGCAGTGTTTATTTTATCGGTATTCTCTTTTAAATTAACTGTAAACAACTGTTGTAATTGTTTCCTTTTCGCAGGATCTAAAAAGGCTATTGCTTTTAAGTATAAAAATGTTTTTTTATTTTCAATAATATCACCACCAACTTGTTTTCCAAATGTTACTGGGTTTCCAAAAGCATCTAAATAATCGTCCTGTAACTGAAACGCAACACCTAGTAAACGACCAAAATCGTATATACGATTTTGATCTTCTATAGAAGCATTAGCTACTATCGCCCCCATTTTCATGGCAGCACCAACTAAAACTGCCGTTTTATACTCTATCATCTTTATATACTCAGGAATTGTGACATCATCTCGGGTTTCAAAATCGATATCATACTGTTGCCCTTCACAAACCTTTAATGCCGTTCTACTAAACAATTTAGCTAGAGATTGAAAAGTTTTTGGCTTGTATTTCTCAAACAATTGGTAGGCCATAATGAGCATGGCATCTCCAGATAAAATACCCGTATTTATATTCCATTTTTCATGTACAGTTTGTTTACCACGACGCAAAGGCGCGTCGTCCATTATATCGTCATGAACCAAAGAAAAATTATGAAAAACCTCTATACTTAATGCTGCATTTAGCGCCTCTTTACAATCTGCATCAAAAACCTCGGCAGAAAGTAAAGTTAAAACTGGTCGCAATCGCTTACCTCCTAATTCTAAAATGTAATCAATTGGATTATATAAATTTTTAGGATCCTTTAAAATTGCAAATGTTTTTAAATGCGCTGTAAAAACTTCTTGATATTCTTGTGTGCTTAACATGCCGCAAAAATAACTTAATACTAAATAAACCAGAAAACAATTCTATGTTAAAAAATTATTAAACCACGGAAACTTTTATTGTTTTT
>JAHDGB010000220.1 GCA_020627885.1 Flavobacteriaceae bacterium
ACCCCAAATTGAGTTAAGTGATGATCTAAGTGTTTAAATTGCATTTGTCCCCATTGGTCTTTTGTTAAATTACCAAATACTGGGTGAGCATGCCAATTCGTTTTGTCTTTATGAGTATTTAGCTCTTTAATTAAATTAATAAGCTCTTTTTTTTCAACGTTAAAGCTCTTTTCATCTACCACTTGAAAACGTTTTGGAGTGGGCATATTTTTTCGCCAAGGTTTATCATTATACATCGATTTTTTAAAGAACGTTTTAATTAACCAGTTTGGTTTTAAACCATAATCTTTTTTTTGAAGAATAACATTTAAAGGCGATTGGCAATGATGTGCCATTTGGCCTACAGTCATTTTCCCCCAATTGGGTTGGCTGTTTTCATTTAAGCTCTCAATACGATTAAGGATTTCTTGATGTACTTCTGGAATAAAAATCGATTTCATTTTTCTATTTTAATGTATGATACGAAAAATACAAATTTTAAAGATTAATTTCAAGGGAAAAATAAATTAGACAGAAAATTAATGTACGTTTACTTTATGGAATTAAAACCCGAAAATTTTACAATAAAAAATTGGTCTCAGGACGATCAACCTAGAGAAAAATTACTTTATAAAGGAAAACAAACATTAAGCGATGCAGAGTTGGTAGCAATTTTAATTGGATCTGGTAATAGAGATGAAAGTGCAGTTGCTTTATGCAAAAGAATATTAGCTTCTGTAGAAAATAATTTAATGCTATTAGGGAAACTATCTGTAGAACAGTTAATGACCTTTAAAGGTATAGGAGAAGCAAAAGCCATTTCAATTGTGGCAGCTTTAGAATTAGGAAGGAGAAGGAGAGGAGAAGAAGCTCTACAAAGAGAAAAAATAACATCGAGTGAGTCAGTTTTTGAATTAATGTTACCTATTATTGGAGAAATACCACATGAAGAATTTTGGGTTATTTATTTAAATAATTCAAACAAAGTGATTCAAAAAAAACAAATTAGTAAAGGCGGAATTACAGGAACATTAGTCGATGTAAGATTAGTTTTAAAAATAGCTTTAGAGTTGAACGCTGTAGGTTTAGTTTTGGCACATAATCATCCTTCTCAATCATTAAAACCAAGTAAAGCAGATAAAGAGATTACTCATAAACTTAAAAAAGCTGCTGAGAGTTTAGATATAAAAGTATTAGATCACTTAATTATCACCGAAAAGAATTATTTTAGTTTCGCAGATCACGAAATACTTTAAAAAAAGGTTACAGTTTCAGATCTTATTGTAATTAAAAAAAACAATATGAAGATAGAAGAATCTGGATTTACAACTTGTATGCTTCGTTCTTATAATGAGGGTTTAAGTAAGGATATTTATGCTAAACTATGGAAAAATGAAAATAGAGATAATTTTGCAAAGGCTTACCTTAATGCAATATCTACAGAAGAAGCTAATGCCCATTGTTTAAGGAATAGATATTTTTTAGAGACAATAAAAGAGCGTATTATAAAAGGTGAAATAGAGGTTTTAATAAATTTTGGAAGTGGTTTTAGTATGTATCCTTTTCTTATTGATAAATCAATAATACATATAGAAATTGATAAGCCAGATGTGGTAAACTTGAAAAAATCTAAAGTATTGCAATGGCAAGAAGAAAGTATTCTTCCAGAAAAAGAAATACACTTTATAGGTGTTGATTTTAGTAGTGATTATGAAGAAGAATTGTATTCAAAAATCCTTTCAATTTCAGCTAATAAACCCTCTCTAATTTTAATTGAAGGCGTTTTGTTTTTTTTAAAAAGAGAAGTGTGTAACAAGTTGTTTAACTTTTTTAGAAGTATTCAAAATACAAATGATTTTATAGGGAGTGTGTCATTTAAAGATAAAACAAAAGAAACCACTGCATTTAAACGATTGTTAAATTTTATTAATAGAAATGAAGGGAATATGAAAGCCTCAGATTGTTTATCGTTGGAAGATCATTTTTACGAAAATCTGGATGCCTATAAGTTAATAGATAAGCAAGACTATTATAGCCTGTCTAAAAAATATAATAATACTATAAGACTAGGTAAAGATTTAACATTGAATGAAGTTTTTTATTTACTGCAAAAAGAGTAATAATCAATTTATTTACCAATGTTGTTTTCAATCTTATATTTCTTACTTTTGAAAAGTAACGGTTACATTATTTAATGCTATTAGTATACACCCATAAAATTACACCAAGAGTTAAGTATGCTTTTAAGCAAATATGTTTAAGGATAATAGGTCTACCTGTATCTTTTACAACAAAAGTAGAAGAGTTTATTGCTCACGATTCATTAAAAATATCATACACCAAACAACCTTTAAGTCATGAAGTTTTTATACAATCGCATGAATTACTTTTTGAGCAAGGAATTACAGATTTAGAGTTAATTGTTAATGACTGGGGCAAAACAAAGTGTTTTTTTTCTTGTGGGGAAAATAGTGCCTTACCATTTGATATTTTTGCGGCTTCTTTTTATTTGTTAAGCCGATATGAAGAGTATTTACCACATGTAAAAGATGCATATGGACGTTTTACTGCCGAGGAAAGTTTAGCTTATAAAAATGGATTTTTGCATCAGCCAGTTGTAGATATATGGGCTTATAAGTTTAAAGACCTATTAACAGAACATTACCCAGAGTTTAAATTTAAAAGTAGAAATTATAGTATACGACCAATAATAGATGTGCCTTGTGCTTATCAATATAAATCGAAAGGGGTAATGAGAACGTTTGGTGGTACTTTAAAAGATTTGTTACGTTTTAAATTAAAGCTTGTATACCATAGGTACACTGTTTTATTAAGGTTTAAAAAAGATCCGTTTGATACTTTTAAATACATTATAAATAAACAAAAACAGTCCCGTTTTAAATTTATTGTCTTTTTTTTAATTGGAGATTATTCAACTTACGATAAAAATATAAATGTTCAAAATAGAAAGTTTACCAGCTTAATTAAACAAGTTGGAGACTATTGTAAGATAGGGGTGAAAACAAGTTATTTATCGCTAGGAAATTTTGAAATTTTAAAAAAAGAAAAGCTACGAATGGAGTCAATAATAAATACAGAATTACAAGCTTCAAGACAGTCTTTTTCTAAATTAAATTTACCAGAGTCCTACCGAAACTTAATAGCTTTAGAAATTTCTGAAGATTATACCATGGGTTATATCAATCATATAGGTTTTAGAGCAGGAACATGTACACCATTCTTTTTTTACGATTTAGATTACGAAATACAAACACCTTTAAAAGTACATACTTATCATGTTTTAGATACTGCGTTATTAAAAAAACAATCATTGTTAGATAAAAAGCAAGCATTACAAAATGTAATAGATCGCATAAAAATGGTTAATGGAGAGTTTGTGTCGGTTTTTCATAATTACACATTCAGTAATGATACCAAATGGAAAGGCTATAAAGAATTGTTTAACATTATTTTAAATTCTATTGATGAGTAATATTAAGCATGTGTTTTTTGATTTAGATCATACACTTTGGGATTTTGATAAAAACTCTAGTTTGGCTTTTGAAAAAATTTTGAATAAAAATACAATTAAAGTAAATTTAGAGCACTTTCTAAGTTATTATGTTCCTATTAATTTAAAGTATTGGAAACTTTTACGAGAAGAAAAAATAAGCCAAACTGATTTAAGGTATAATAGGCTGAAGGAAACTTTTGAAGCATTATCTCATAAAATTTCTGATGAACAGATTAACCAAATATCTAAAGATTATATTATCTATTTAACACGTTTTAATTACTTGCTTGAAGGAACATACGATATTTTAGATTATTTAAAATCTAAATATAAGTTGCATATTATTACTAATGGAGTGAAAAAAATTCAAGATAAGAAGTTAATAAAATCTGAAATTATTAGTTATTTTGAAACCGTTACAAGTTCAGATATGGCAGAAGTAAAAAAGCCAAACGCTAAGATTTTTTATATGGCGCTGAATACGGCAAAAGCAACTCCAAAAGAAAGCCTTATGATAGGAGATAGTTTTGAAGCCGACATACTAGGTGCATTAAGTGTAGGTATGGATGCCATTTGTTATAATTATCATGAGATACCATTATGTAGAAATATTAAACAAGTGAGTCGTCTAATGGAATTAAAAAA
>JAHDGB010000021.1 GCA_020627885.1 Flavobacteriaceae bacterium
TTTGTAACTATTGCTAAAATAGAGATTTTAAACGATTTAAATTATTTGTTAAAATGAGACAGTGTTAATAGTTTAAAATCAATGTATTATGTTTTTTTTTATTTGTAAAAGCAATAAGAAGCGATAAAATCTTATGCTAAACCCTATTTTAAAAATATTGTTTTACAAAGTTAAAGACACTTTTAGGTTTAATTTTTAATTCGTCCTCCAGTTCTTGCACAGATTTCTCTACAGTGTTTATTCTGTTGAAAATACGGGCTCTGATTAAGTATATTAAAGGAATAACAATAGCCATAAGAGGGAATAAATGTTTTAACTGAAATTCATCTATATATCCTATATTTTCATTAAACAAACCGAATATTTGATAAATATACATTGCTATAGGAACAATTAATACATGATACCACCAATGTCTACAGCTTAGGAACCAAACAATAATTAGTAACATTGGAACAAATTTACCAGTGAAAATCCACATTACATAATTTGCGTCTTCCCACGAATGACTATCATATGTAAACCAAGAGGTTACCCATAATCGTTCTTCTGGCACGTATTTATATATGTAAAAATAATAGGGAGTTAATGCTACAAAAGTAGCAATAAGGCTCCCTATTATAAAACTTTTCTTGTTTTCTTTAACCGTTGTCGGGGATTCCTCTTTTCTTTTTTTCGATTTCTGTTGTAGATTGTTCATTGAGGTCAATAATGTTAGTTGCTTGTGCTGTAAATAACATACCTCCTACGATAGCTAACGCTATCACGTACTTTTTAGTTTTCATAATAAAGGGAATTATAGATTAATTAATAATTTAGTACCCTAATGTAATAAAAAAATTACTAAAATTCCAATTTTTTTATATGCAAAACTGTTAAAAAATCGATGACTCCACAATAAATTAATCAAAAAAACGTTGCAGAATCGCTAGTAGAAGGTTTTTTTAGATAAACGTATTTTTTTACTATTAGTCAGGTTTTTTAGTCGTTTTATAGGCAATGCCTTTTTCTATTCGCTTTTTCTTTATACCATCGGGGGCAGCTACGGCATACTCAAACATGTAGGAATTTTCTGTAGTGTTTAGTATTTTCATATGTATAGCAACTTCTTCTTTTCGGTTTTTGGGGTTGAGCTTTTTTTGAATAAATTCGCAATCATTAATCCAACGTACAGAAGCAGTATCTACCTTGTTATTATAGTAATCTATATTTAATGTTTCGGTTCTGACAAACCATCCTTTTTTTGTTTCACCATTTTCTATATACTCAAACTCAAAAGTACCTGTTTTATAATCGTTACAATTGCGTTCTATATCGTAACAACTGGTTATGGTTAGTAGTAGTAGTAGTAGTAGTAGTAGTATAAGTAGTATCTTATGCATTAGTTTTTTTTACAAAGTTACAAAATGGTTGTTTCTTTTTTTTAATTTATAATGTAGTAATACTAATTAGATTACTCTTATAGTTGTGGGTATATAATAGAACTATATATAGTTCGTATTTGTAACGAGATTCCGATACTGGTGCGTTAATAAACTAAAGTATTGTTATATCTTCTTTTCATTTTTTTCTTAGATAAAAAAACGAAACAAAAAAATCAAGCCACACATAGGAAATTGCTAAAGCACCATTCGCTCTTTATTTCTTATGTTTGGCAGGCTGTGTAGGGGATTAACACTCTGTATTTCACAATACTAAATAGGATTACTCATTGTAAAGGGCTATTCACTCATTATAATATAGGGATTACTCATTTTCGTTATTTTACGTTAAGAAGCTACTGTAGTTTTGAGTAACCTTAAATATACAGAATTATGAGTCAATACATTTATATTATAGCTTTTATAATATCTTGGGGACAAACTTTTTGCCAAGAAAAACAGATTTACAACTACCCAAAGTCGTTAGCAAGTTACGACGATTTTAAAGACTTAGTAAGAGAGGTTGAACCTTATAGAGAACAGCGATTAATTAATTTTAATGCCTTTATAAAAATGAGTAAAGAGAATAATGTTGTTATTTTAGATACTCGCTCTGCTTATAGGTATAACAGAAAACATTTAAAAGGCGCGCTTCATTTAGATTTTTCAGACTTTACGCAAGAGGAATTATGGAGGCTAATTCCTGATCCCAACACAAAAATATTAATTTATTGTAATAATAATTTTATTGGAGATCAAATTGATTTTACTTCAAAACTAGCAAAGCCTATTAAGAGCCATTCTAATAAAATTAGTAGTATTGAAACGCAAATAGTAGCTAACAGAAAACCAATACTGTTAGCTTTAAATATCCCAACGTATATTAATTTATATGGTTATGGTTATAGAAATGTTTATGAATTAAATGAATTGGTGGGGGTTAACGACTCGAGAGTTAAATTTGAAGGCACTGATGTCGCTGTAAAAAAGTAATTTTTTTCAGAAAACAATTTAAGTTTCTAACACATATTAGTATACCCCTAACTATACTGTTGCAGTATTTCTAATTGAAATTTTTTCAATAATCTTCTTAGGACTTAAGCCATTAGTTTTAATTGAAATACTTTTATTCCCATAAGGACCATAGCTTAGCGGGTCGGTATATGAAAACAAACCTATTGTTTGTATTTGTGCAGCACTAGATAAATGCATTATACCACTATCGGCTCCAATAAATAATACTGTGTTAGATAGTAATGCAGCAATTTCCCTAACATCTTTACTGTAAAAGGAAGGTGCTTTAAAGTTAATTTGTGAACAGTTTTCTATAGGTAAAACTTCAATAATATTAAAATCGGGATACGTGCTTTTTAACTTTTCGTAAAAAGGCAACCACCATTCTTTACTATAGCATTTTGCGCCAGTTGCATAGGTAAATATAGCAATAGTCTCTTTGTTGTTTTTTGTAATATTGTTTAAGACTCTTTTGCCTTCTGCTATTTCTTGCGGTTCTAGTTTTAATTTTAAAGAAGGCAATTCATTATTATTAAAAGGAGTATTTATCCTTTTTAGGTAATGTCTTAAATTATAAATGGGGTTTTTAGCAATATGGTCTCTATCATTATGTTTATACTGTTTTTCTTCTTCAAACTCTCCAAAAATTTTATAATTTGCTCTGGCCATTTTAGTAAGTAATTTACCAGAAGAAGAGCCTTTTACAGCATTAATGGCTAAATCGTATTTTTTATTTCTTACAGAGAGCCATACTCTAGCATACTTTAAAAGTGCATCAAACGGTTTTTTAGGAAGCGCAATAATTTTATCAATATTATCATAATTTTTAAATACTATTGGAGCTAAATAATCGCCTTTAACAATAATATCTATTTTAGCATCTGGAAAGGTAAGGGTCACTTCTTGTAAAAGAGGAGTGGTTAGTAGTAAATTTCCTAATCGTTGATTAGGTCTAGCAATTAAAATTCGTTTTATAGTTGTTTTTTTAGATAAATTTACTTTTTTTTCAAAATGATTTTTACCAATATCTTTAGTTAATTTAGGCATTATATTTTTTCTATAATGATTTAGTTTTTCTAAGACGCTCATGTTAGCTTTTAAATTGGTTAATTGGATAAAAAATATAATTTGGGGCAAGTTACTGCTTTCTTTAAATTAATAAAAAAACTATTATTTATATTTAATGCTTTGGCACAATATATGTTAAAATGTATATTTGAATATCTTATCGCTTATGAAATCAATTAGCTTCTTTTTTTTACTCGTTACAGCTGTAGTAAATGCCCAAAACAAAACGGTTAAAGCTGGCGAAGTATTTAATTACAATGTGTCATATCGTATGTCTGGAATAATGAATGACATTGCTCGTGTTACCATGGAAACTAGTGAGGTTAAAACCAAAAAATCGACCCTGCTTAGGTTAAAATGTACAGCTGCTACATTTTCAAAATGGGATAATTATTTTAAAATTAGAGATTTGTACGAGAGTTATGTAAACCCTACTACGTTAACTCCATATTTATATAAAAGAGAAATTAATGAAGGAGGGCATTATAAATTTGTTAAGTATAATTACAATTACAAAACTAAAACTGTAAAAAGCCTTATACGAAAAAAATCAAAGAATTTTGAAAGCGGTTTTTGGGATCGAAACAAAACTATAAATTTTAATACTGGTACTAGAGATATTGTTGCCACTTTATACAAACTAAGAAGTTTAGATATTCATAAAGCACCTATTGGAGCAAGTGATAGTTTTATGGTTTTGTTTGATAATAAAGAAACTAAGATTAGTTTTAAATTATTAGGGAAAGAGACCATAAATACAGCTATAGGAAAAAAAGAATGCTACAAACTAGCAATAACCATGGCTAATTCTAACGTATTAAAAGGAAAAAACTCTAATTTAATATGGTTAACGGCCGACGAAAATAAAATCCCTGTTTATGCCAAATTTAAAATAGCAATAGGAAGTGGGGAGCTAAAAATACAATCTGTAAAAAATTAAAAAAGGAAAACAGTATGAGGAAGTTATATAGCATTTTAGGGGTGTCATTTGCAGTAATAGCTGTTTTATTAGCGGTTTTGCCTTTGTCTAACTTAGCATTTATTCCTGCAATTATTGCTTTTATATTTGGTATTTTAGCTTTTTTACGAACAAATAAAGAAAAGAAAGGCAAACATATTATTCAACTTACATTTTTACTCGTTATAATAGCATTATCATTCGCGACTTATAAATCAATCTATGCCAAAACGGAAGTCGGTAATACGGAACAGTTAGAAAAACTAGAAAAAGCTTCAGAAGAAAAAGCTATTGAAGAACTTGAAGACATTGAAATTGAAGAATAATTTTTTCTACGATATCTAACCAAAGGCTGTATGAAACTATATTTTATTATTAGCATTTTTTCTTTAGTTGGTGCTTGCTCTACAACTAAATACACTACCAAATTAGAGAACATAAAAAATGATATTTTGGTTAATGATAGTACTATCGTAACATCTTATGCTAATACAATAACAGCTAACGAACTAAAAACACATTTATATCAGTTTGCATCTAAAGATTTTGAAGGGAGAGAAGTAGGGGAACTCGGGCAAAAAAAAGCCGTTAATTTTCTTAAAGAGTATTATATAGAACAAGAAATAAAACCAGGTGTAAATGATACTTCTTATTTTCAGTACATTCCAAAAACCTATTTACCAAAAGAGATTAAGGCTTCAGAAAATGTTATAGCCTATATTGAAGGATCTGAAAAACCAGAAGAATTAATTGTAGTTTCCGCTCATTTAGACCATATAGGTATAAAAAAAGAAGAGATATATTACGGGGCAGATGATAATGCATCCGGAACAGTTGCAATTATGGAAATTGCTCAAGCTTTCAAAGCAGCAAAAGCAAAAGGACAGCATCCAAAGCGTAGTATCGTTTTTTTACATTTTACAGCAGAAGAAGTTGGTTTGCAAGGCTCTAAATATTATGTCGAAAATCCTGTTTTTAAATTAGACAATACCATTGCTAATTTAAATATAGATATGATTGGTCGTGTCGATGAAGCCCATAAAGACCATCCCAATTATATTTATATCATTGGGGCAGATAGAATTAGTAAAGAGTTAAATTATGTTTCGGAGGCTGTAAATAAAAAGTTTTATAACTTAAACTTCGATTATAAATATAATGAGGAGGACG
Source organism: Flavobacteriaceae bacterium (assembly GCA_020627885.1). Classification (GTDB taxonomy): domain Bacteria; phylum Bacteroidota; class Bacteroidia; order Flavobacteriales; family Flavobacteriaceae; genus JAHDGB01. The sequence continues at coordinate 5,632 of JAHDGB010000021.1, forward strand.
ATCCTAATAGGTATTATTATAGGTCAGATCATTATAATTTTGCTAAAAAAAATATTCCGGTTATTTTTTATTTTAATGGGGTACATGATGATTACCATGCGCCTACAGATACGCCAGAAAAAATAAATTTTGAACTTTTAGAAAAACGAACGCGACTTATTTTTTCAACAGCATGGTATTTAGCAAATCAAGACCATAAATTAATAAAAGAATAACCCCCTTTAGTTTTGTATTTTAGTATTCATTGTTAAAAAACTTTAAAAATAGGTTTAACAGTGCTATATTTCTCGTATTTTTATTATTTCGAACACTAAATATTATTCCTTAATACATGAAAAATTTACCATCGTTTTTTGTAATTGCATTACTGCTAGTCTCCTGTGGAGCAACTAAAACAAAATCTAGCTATACAAAAAAAGCTAAGATTGTAAACCCTAGTATTTATGCTAATACAATAATAGCTTCAGAGTTGAAAACAGCATTGTATGAATATGCATCAGATGAGTTTCAGGGTAGAAATACTGGAGCTGAAGGACAAAAAATGGCTGTTAATTTTTTAAAAGAGCATTATATAAAATATGGCGTGCCAGCAGCGATGCCAAGTGGTAATTATTTTCAAGATGTACCATTAGAAGTTTTATCTACTCCAGAAGTTAAATTAACTATAGCAGGCAAAGATTATAAGTATATGGACGATATGATTTCGTTAAACGCTGGAGGTAATGAAAAGTTTTCTGCTAATGAAATTGTATATGCAGGCTATGGCATAGACGATAATAAATACTCAGATTATCTAAATATAGATGTAAAAAATAAAGTAGTACTTATAAAAGCAGGAGAGCCTAAAAATGCTGATGGGACTTATGTTATTTCTGGGTCTTCAAAAATTTCAAAATGGTCTAATTTTAGACAACAATTTTCAGATAAAAGAGACTTAGCAAAAGCTAAAGGAGCCAAAGCATTACTTTTTTATTATCCAGAAGTATACCAAATGGCAGTAAGTAGATATGGTCGTTCTTCTGGGCGCATGAAAATTGCTAGTAAAGGAGAAGAAATGTATTATTTTATGGTTAATGATGGTTTAGCTAAAAGTATTGTTAGCGATATTAATGAGAATGATAAAGCAATGTCTGTTAAAATTGATATGACAATGATTTATAAAATGAATACGAAAAAAATTGCTACAGAAAATGTGGCAGCATACATTGAAGGGTCAGAAAAACCAAACGAAATTATTGTTATTTCTGCCCATTTAGATCACGAAGGGGTTAAAGATGGTGAAATATATAACGGTGCTGATGATGACGGTTCAGGAACTGTTGCCGTTTTAGAAATAGCCGAAGCCTTTGCTAAAGCCAAAAAGGATGGTAATGGCCCTAGGCGTTCTATTTTATTTCTAAATGTTACCGGAGAAGAAAAAGGGCTTTTAGGCTCTCAATACTATACCGATTACGCCCCTATATTCCCATTAGCAAATACTATGGTCGATTTAAATATCGATATGATTGGGAGAACAGATCCGAAACGTAAAAAAACGAACAGAAACTACGTGTATTTAATTGGGAGCGATAAATTAAGTACAGAATTACACAATGTATCTGAAGCGGTAAACAAAAAGTATATGAATATTGAGTTGGATTATACTTTTAACGATGATAATGATCCTAACCGTTTCTATTACCGATCAGACCATTATAATTTCGCAAAAAATAATATTCCTGTAATTTTTTATTTTAACGGAACACATGACGATTACCATAAACCAAGTGATACCCCAGATAAAATACAGTACGACTTGCTAGAAAACCGTACACGCTTAGTGTTTTATACCGCTTGGGAGCTTGCAAATCGTGAGGACCGTATTGTTGTCGATAAAAAACAGATGTAGAATAAATGATGTTATTTTTATTGTATTGTTAAACAGTGCTTTATAGTGTAAAATCTGTTTTTAAAATTAGAAATTATGGTGTTTGCAAATTCTTTAAAAAATAAATACTTTTCATTAATATGTATAAATTAATAATTTTAGTTTTCGCTTTTATATCTCTTAAAACCTGCGATAAAAATGCAAATTGCAATGTGGACACTTCGGTTGTAAAATCTAACGATAATGCAATTTTAGAGAAAGAATCTAACGCTGCTAAAGAAAAAAGATGGGGGGAGTATTTAAATAAATTAGAAGAACCTAAATTAAAAAATGAAGAAGTAGAGAGTTATCGATTGATTAAGTATACAGCTATGGGTGAAACCTCTAAAACCTATAGAATATTAAAAGAAGGGAGCTCTTATAAATTAATATATAAATATTTTGGAAGAGAAGGATCTGGAGGAATTGCTACAAAATTAATAGAAAATAAAGTAAAGAAATTATCAAAGAAAGATTGGATAGAGTTTCAAACCGTATTATTTGAAACGGGCTTTTGGAGCTTATCCGTAAATCATAAAAGAACAGGTTTTGATGGTACAAATTGGATTTTAGAAGGAATTAATCCAAAAGGAAATAGTTGTACAGACAGAAAATATCATATAATTAATAGATGGGAACCTCTTAGCACTATGAAAATTAGTGAAATAGGAAAAAAAATTATAGAGCTTAATGAGTAATAATATCTACATAATATTAATATTATCATTATGTATTTATTCTTGTAAAATTGATCATAGCAATACGACCGAACCTGTTGGTCAGTTTAAATTGTTATGGAAAACTTCTATACCATCATTTTTGCCACAAGGAATTATTTTAGATCAACAAGGACGTGATTATTTGTATGTTGTAGCAAAAGGAGGAGGAGTGCATAGAAAAGTAATAAAGTATATACTACATATTTTACTTCTGTAGTCCCTTTTCCGGACTCTTAGAAAGGAATAAAGTGTATAGAAATTAATTAAACTTCCAATTATAAAAAGAGAAACTGTACAATTATGAATGACACTAAAACGCTTGTTAATATAAAAGATTTAGAGTCGCCAAAAGGGCATTTTGTTCTTGGACATTTGCCTCAATTTCAAACATCGAATAAACACCAAGTAATAGAGCAATGGGTTAAAGAATCTGGAGAATTATTTAAGGTGAATTTTGCAGGAAAAGAGTTTGTAATTTCTGCAGATGCTAAAATAAATCATGAAATATTAAAACTTAGGCCAGAAAAGTTTAGGCGTTTATCTAAGATGAATGAAATATTATTAGAGATGGGAGTTAATGGTGTTTTTAATGCTGAAGGCGATTTGTGGAAAAACCAAAGAAAGCCTGTTTCCGAAGCTTTAAATGTTCAGAATATAAAGAGGTTTCATCCTGTAATTGTAAATAAAACAGAACTTTTGCTAAAAAAGTTTAAAAACTCTATTAATACTACTATAGCAATTAGAAAAGAATTTATTGCATTTACAATTGATGTAACAACAGCTATTGCGTTTGGATATAATTTAGATACCATAAATAATAAAGAAAATAATTTTCAAGAACATTTAGAAGTTATTTTCCCTATGATAAATAAACGAATTACTGCACCAATTCCTTTATGGCGCTTAATTAAGCAAAAAAAGGATAAACAATTAGAGGCTTCTTTAAAAACGATTAAACAAATTATTCATGAGTTTATTAGTGATGCAAAGAAACGAATAGACCAAAACCCTACATTAAAAGAAAACCCTTCAAATTTTTTAGAAGCATTACTTGTTGAAAATAAAGAGTATCAATTTAGTGATGATGAAATATATGGTAATATTTTTACAATGTTGCTAGCTGGGGAAGATACCACATCAAATACAATATCATGGGCTGTCTATTATTTGTCTCAAAACCCAGAGATTGTAAAAAAAATTAGAGAAGAGGCTATAGTGGTATATAAAGAGGATGATGTTTTAACAAACAATCAATTATTATCTCAGTTAACATATACAAATGCTGTTATTCAGGAAGTTATTAGATTAAAACCAACAACTCCTCAATTGTATTTTGAGTCTAATGAAGAAGTAATTATAGAAAATGTAATAATTCCTAAAGACACTAAAATTATACTTCAAAATAAAATAGCACAAACTCAAGAAAAATATTTTACTAACGCAGATAAATTTATACCTGAAAGATGGTTAAAATCTGCCTGCCCAATGCATAAAAATCACTCACCAAGAGTAATAAAAGCTTTTGGCGGAGGTTCTAGGTTTTGCCCAGGAAAAAACTTAGCAATGACAGAGATGCTTGTTTTAATCTCTGCATTGTGTAAACAGTTTGATATTAGCATGACTGTTTCTCCAGAAAAAGTAAAAGAGCAATTTGAATTTACAATGTATCCAGATAATTTATATGTAAAATTGCAACCAATACTTTCAGAAGTTAACTAATAAAATTAAAGTTTGATAAAATCATTAATATAAACAGAAATAATACATGCCGCATTTTGTAATTGATTGCTCAAAAAATGTTATAGAAATGACATCTCCAGATGAAATTATTCAGGACGTTTTTGATGCAGCAAAGTCAACAACTCTTTTTAAAGAAAAAAACATTAAGGTAAGAATTAATACTTATGAGTATTATAATAATGGAAATACCAAAGATGATTTTATCCATGTTTTTGCGAATATTATGGAGGGGAGAAGTACTTCTCAGAAAAAGCACCTTTCTGAAAAAATAACTGCAAAATTAAAGGAAAAACTACCAAGTATACCCATTATTTCAATTAATGTACGGGATTTTGAAAAAGCAACTTACTGTAACAAATCAATGGTATAAATAATACAGAAGTTTATGGTTAAAGAACTTGATAATTATTATTTGAGTAAAGAAGAGCCAAATAAAAGTTGTTTGCTAGCTTTGCGAGACATTATTTTAAATCATAACAAGAATATTAATGAAACAAGAAAATGGGAAATGCCTTGTTTTTGTTATAAAAAAAAGATGTTTTGCTATTTATGGATAGATAAAAAAGAAAACGAACCTTATATTCTTATGGTTGAAGGGAGTTACTTGAAGCATCCAGATTTAGAAAAGGGAAAACGTTCTCGAATGAAAATTTTTAGAGTAAACCCAAACAAAAATTTACCAATAAAAAAAATAAAAAACCTATTAGAGGAAGGCATAAATCTATACAGAAAAGGAATTATAAAAGCCTAATGAATTCTACATTATTTAAGACTTGAAAAACGGACTGTTAATCGGATATTTTTTAAAGATAAAAACAAAAAAAATATATTTGAATTAGCGCATCTTATAGTTATGCTAAAAAATGAACACGATTAAAAAACTGTTTATCATATTTTCAATATTTACTTTTTTTACTAATTGTAAAAAAGAAACTAAAACAGTTAAAACAGAATCTGAGTTAAAAGTGATTAAACAAAGGCAAGATTCTATAATAAATAAGCATTTAAAAAATGGTGCATGGAAACATGCTGTTTATTCTTCCCAATGGCAGTTAGAGATAGATAAAGGGTTGGCAAAAGATTCTACAATAGCTTATTTATGGCAACAAAAAGCAATGCCACTATACAAACAAGGGAAATATGAAATAGGGAAAGAGTATATAGATAAAGCGGTAAAGTATGACAGGCAACGTTGGCAAGATTATAGAGCGTTTTTAAAATGTATTTTTGCAAAAACCTATAGAGAAGCCATACAAGATTTCGAAGACTATAAAAGAGATTATGGGTATAGTTATGTAATGGATCATACTTACGATTTTTACATTGCAGTTTCCTATTTACAACTTAATGAATACTCTAAAGCGGAGGAGATTTTTAAAACAGATTATGAGAGGCAATTTTCTGAACATGGAAAAAGCTGGTTACATCCAGTAGATTTGTTTTATTACGGAATTAGTAAATATGAGTTGGGCAAATATGAAGAAGCTATAGATTTATTCGATTTAGCACTTGGTATACACAATCAATTTTCGGATGCACAATATTATAAATCTCTAAGTTTATTTAAAATAGGAAAAGAAGCTGAAGCTGAAGAATTGTTAAAAATAGCAAAAGTTAATGGAGAACAAGGATTTTCGTTTAATGAAGATAATGCCATTTACGAAAGATATCCTTATCAAATAAGATGGTAATAATAATTAAAAATTAAAATATAGAATGCTGAAAGTTAAAATATCAATACTCTTTATAGTAATAGCAACTATTTCTTGTGCGGTTAAGAAAGACAAAGGAAGTTTAAATAATAATTATGCCCTTGTTATTCATGGTGGGGCGGGAAATATTGTTAAAAAAAACTTTACCCAAGCTAAAGAAAATGAATATAGAACAACCTTAAATGAAGCCTTAAGCAAAGGAATTGAAAAATTAAAACAAGGAGAATCAGCAGTAAAAGTTGTTGAATTGGTAATAAAACAATTAGAAAACTCCCCTTTATTTAATGCAGGTAAGGGATCAGTTTATAGTAATAATGGAAAACAGATGATGGATGCTTCCATAATGGATGGTAAAGATTTAAGTTGTGGTTCAGTAGCAGGAGTTACAAATATTAAAAATCCAATTTCTGCAGCTAGAGTTGTAAAAGATGAGACGCCACATGTATTTCTTTATGGAGAAGAATGCCAAGATTTTTGTGTTAAATATGGAATAGAATTGGAAGATGCATCATATTTTAAAACAAGTAGAAGTTGGAAACAGTATCAAAGAGCCTTAAAAAAGGACAATCTTTTATTAGATCATGATCAAGGGAGTATAAATGAATACAATGAAAGTAAAAAGTACGGAACTGTAGGTTGTGTAGTTTTAGATAAACAAGGTAATATTGCCGCCGGGACTTCAACTGGTGGACTAACTAATAAAAAACATGGTCGTATAGGAGACTCCCCAGTTATTGGAGCAGGAACTTATGCAGACAATGCTTCTTGTGCTGTGTCCTGTACTGGTGTTGGCGAGTTTTTTATAAGAGGAACTGTTGCTAGAGATATTTCTGCACAAATGGAATTTGGTAAAAAAAAATTAGATGAGGCAGGGAAGTTAAGCATGGAGAAATTAGAAAAACTTGGAGGCAAAGGTGGTTTTATCGCAATTGATAAAAATGGCAATTATACCATGATGTATAATACAAAAGGAATGTATAGAGGTTATGCAAACTCAAAAGGCGAAATTACAGTAAGCCTATTTTAAAACAGTAAATATTATGACTATATTTAAAATGTAAACCACATTATAATGAGAAATCAGATAATTGCTCTAGCGATAATAGTATTCATTCAATTAGAAGGTGTTGCTCAAAATGATAATGATAGATCCTATATTATAAAGCAAACGAATACCGAAGCGTTAAAAAAAATAGCAAAGAGTAAAAAGCAACACTATACAATAGCTTTAAATGAAGCGCTTAGGCAAGGGGTTAAAAAAGAAATAGTAAATAATAAAAAAGAAAAAGGCTATTTATCAGGATTTGATCTAAAGGGAGTTCCTGTTTATGATTTTGATGACAATGTCGATGTTGCTACTACAGGGCGTATAGATAAAATATGGAATGGAGGCTCTAGTGGGCTTAATCTTACCGGGGCTGGTATAGAAATAGGGCATTGGGAAGCAGGAGGATTAGCATTAACGACTCACCAAGAACTTACTGGTAAAATTACTCATGCAGAAGCCGAAGCAGTAAGCAGCCATTCTACCCATACCGCATGTACTATGCTAGGAACAGGTATAGATGCAGATGCACGAGGAATGGCGCCAAGTACAACTATAGTTTCGCGCAGAAGTAATAATGATGAAACTGAAATTGCAAATTTCGGAGCAGCAGGTGGGCTTTTGTCAAATCATTCATACAGTACTGGGGATCCAAATGGAACTACAGAGCTTTACGGTGTATATACAAATAATGCCAAGGAATGGGATGACATATTATTTAATGCTCCGTATTTGTCATTAAATAAGTCGGCAGGAAACAATAGAAATGACGGGGTTAATACAGGAGATAATGGTTATGATATTATTTATACTGTTGCAACTTGTAAAAATTTAATAACTGTTGGTGCTGTTGATGATGTAAGTGTATATACAGGACCAGGATCAATTACTCAATCAGCATTTAGTAATTGGGGACCTACTGATGATTGGAGAATTAAACCAGATATTACTGCTAATGGAGTTTCTGTTTATTCTGCAGATCACGATAATGATACAGATTACACAACAAAAAGTGGAACATCCATGTCTACACCTTCAGTAACTGGGGCAATAGCATTACTACAACAACATTACAATAATGAAAATAGCGTGTATATGAAAGCAGCTACAGTAAAAGCATTATTATTAGGTACTACTGATGAGGCAGGAGCTAATGATGGTCCAGATTTTCAAAGTGGTTGGGGGCTCTTAAATGCTGAACGTGCTGCAGAAGTGATTACAAATAATGGAACAAGCTCGATAGTTACAGAGCTATCAATATCAAATGGGAGTACGTATACAACAACTATAGAAGTAGATGGTACTTCTCCATTACTATTAACAATAGTATGGACAGATCCTGCAGGTACACCAGTAGCAAGTGGTATAGATAACCAAACACCAATGTTAGTAAATGATTTAGATGTTAGAATAACCAAAGACGCCACAACATATTCCCCATGGGTAATGACCCCTAATGCTAGCTCAAATAACTTTACAGATGCTGCTATTAAAGGTGATAATTTTAGAGATAATGTAGAACGAATAGATGTTAGCAGTTTACCAGCAGGTATTTATACAGTTACAGTAACTCATAAAGGAACTTTAATTAATGGTTCTCAAGATTTTTCTATGGTAATTAATGGTATTATTGGTAATACTTTAAATGTTGACAATAAAGAAAAATATAATAATTTAATTTCTATTTACCCTAACCCTTCTAAAAACGGGTATGTAAACGTATTAATACCAGATAATTATGACTTGAATTCATGTCGTATAGAGGTGTTTGATTTACTTGGTAAGCAGAAAAAGAGTAGTGTTTTTAGCGAAAAAGAAATTAGTTTAGACGTTTCAAATTTAAATTCTGGTTTGTATATAATAAAAATAAAAACTGGAGATAGTCATTACAATCAGTTAATAGTAATTGATAATTAGAATATATTATTTAACAAAAACACCTCATTACAATAAATTTTAGAATAATGAAGAATTAGGTATGGTTTTTGGAGTATATTTATAGATACACATTAAATTACATAATGAAATTATTTTCGACTATATTTTTTTTACTTTTCTCACTGCATTTGGTTGCTCAAATTGATAGAGAAAATAGATCTATAGTTATTCCTGCCGAAGAAGTTAATGAACCTGATGCAGATAATGCTGTTGATATTATTCCCAAAAAAAATAAAAGTGAGGTTAAACCCAATGACAATGATAATAACATTACTGCGCCAAAAGAAATAGATATTTCTACACTACCTAAGAAGGAGTTTTCAATGATTGAAGATCACAACTTTAAAAACCCTGCAGAATTGTTTGAAGGACAGATTAGCAAGCAATTAAAAATAAGAAAACAAAAGGAAAATAATAATAATGGTAACACTACAAATCAATTTCTTGGAGAAATTAGAACGACAGCAGTTAGGGTTAATGTTATTTATAGAGACCACCAATATCCTGATGGTGACTTAATTCGAGTTTTTGTTAATGATGATATTGTAAGGCCAAGAGTATTATTAACTTCTGGATTTAGTGGTTTTAATATCGACTTAAAACCCGGAATAAATAAAATAGATTTTCAAGCATTAAATCAAGGAAGTTCAGGTCCAAATACAGCCGAATTCCAAATTCTTGATGAAAATGGTAATAGTGTAGCGGGAAACCAATGGAATTTAGCAACAGGTGTTAAAGCTACAATTATTTTAACCAAACCAGAAAAAGGAGAAGGTCCTACAAAAGAAAAATAATTTTTAAGTAAAAACTTATGTTAGTTACAAATCACTTGTGGTCAGTGTTTTAATTCTATTTTCTTTTTTTCTTTAGGTATTTATGATGTGCGTTAATCGTCTTGTTATCAACTACTCCATTTATATGAACATTATACCCAAGTTTTACTAGTTTTTCCTGATATTTAATAAGTTTTACTCTTTCTTTATAATCTTTCAGTTTTTCTCTGGTTGATTTTTCTTTTACGGCTTCTCTTTTTGCTTTTTCGCAATCTATTATTTTCCATTTAAATTTTTTATCATATTTAAAACTCTTAACATAGCATTTACCTTCTATAGGGTTTGGTGGCAAATCATAATTTTGAGCATTCAATTGATCTGAGAAGGCTAATATTATAATGAATAGTATTACAGTTTTCATTAATTAATTGTTTTTAAAGTATTAAAGCCTTTAATAGATATGTTAAATAAAACACGAACATATTTTCCATAAAGTAAAATTTAAGAAATATCTACTATATAATTAAAGATTTTTGGAATAAGAATATTTGTAGGCAAGCAATCTACTTTTCCGTAGTCCCATCTAAAACACGATAAATAGTCGTTTATTCATATTATATTGTCAAACTCTTAAAGCAGAATTTTAACGGACTTTGTTTTTTTTACAAAAAACACAACTACAAATATAGCAATTATTTTAATGAGACTTAGATGTATTAAATCTTTATCAACTTATGGCAATAGTATTAAAAAAAAATAGATTTTGTTTTTTATAGATTTAATTCCCTGAACTTAAAGAGTAACTTCCATCTCCATTAAATGATGTAAGCGTAATAATGACTGACCATGTACCTGGCTCACCTGTATTAGTGACACCCGAGAAACTATCGGGCTCTACATTTCCATTAAGACTTCTATTTAGTACAATGGTTCCATTATTGTCTGTTACTTTCATTTGAAATAGCCCAGATGATGTGGAAGTAATATCAGCATTATAGTCGGCAGTTGATAAATTATTAACCCAATTAATTGTTCTTGTTCCATTTCCTCCATTTCCTGTAAAATCGCCATCAACATCCTCAGAGCCATCATTAACAGTTATATTTATAGATAAATTATCATTATCATTATCATCATCATTAGTACATGATATTAGAAATGAAAATAGTGTAATTAATATTACAGACCTCATTAGTTTAAAGTTTAGAATTTTCATCTTGTTTTAGTTTTACTATGTATATAACAATTAAATCTATAAAATTCCTACCTTTTACTTTATTGATGTATTTTTAGTCTTTTAACTTATAGCTCTTTACTCTTAAAATTTAATAAGACAGGGGTGAATTCTCCAACTTTTAGTGCCTCTAATTTAATTGTTCCGATTCGAACTCTAACTAATCGTAATGTTGGAAAACCAACTGCCGAAGTCATTTTTCGTACTTGTCTAAATTTTCCTTCAGTAAGTGTAATACTTACCCACGATGTTGGCCCATGTCTATCATCTCTAATTTTTTTTGCTCTTACGGGAAAAATAGGCGTTTCATTTATTTTTTTAACATGGCATTTTTTTGTCAAATACTTTTTGCCTTCTAAACCAATTTCAACACCATTTTGTAGTTGTTTTAGAGCTACATCTGTAATAACACCATCAATTTGGGCATAATATTCTTTTTCTATTTTACTACTATTAATAAAATCACTCATTTTACCATCTGTAGTTAATAACAATAAGCCCTCACTAGCTTCATCTAATCTACCAATTGGCATAATACCTTCTGGAAAAACACCTAATTCCCCTAAAAATCGCTTCTTTTTTTGCTGTGTAGAATTACTTGTAAACTGACTAAGCATTCCATAGGGCTTAAAAAGTTTAAAATGCTGATGTAATTTAGTGTCCATATATAATATTAAACACTAACTCTTTGGTAAGCTTTTTCCCTTTAGCTTTTTGTCTAAGAAGATCATAAGCATATTTAAAATCGCACCCGTTAACATAATCACTACAACCATAGGCTGTTTTTCCTTTAATAATAACTCCATTCTTGCATTTAGGGCAGCTGTTCTTTTCTGTTGTAGCCGATTTTTTAATTGTAGTGTTTCCTTTTTTTAACTCTAACTTAAGTTTAAATACAGAATCTAAGCGTAATAGCCCTTCGATAGTCGGATTATTAGAAGTTGTTTTAAAGCCTTTTAAGTTTACTGTCGATCCTTTTGTAAGTAACCTAATGTATTGTTTTTCTGAAATTTTTTTCTTCATAAAAATAAAAGGAAGAATAAAATCGCAGCCCGATTTATAACTGCTACATCCAAAAGCCGATTTTCCTTTTATAAGTTCTCCGTTTTTACACTTTGGGCATTTAAAACCAGAAAGATGCTCTGCTTTTTTTGTTCTTTTTTTATTTTCGGTAATTACAGGTTTCGCGGTTGTATGGGAAATATTAGCTTTTTTAGTTTCGCTACGTACCTCATATACTAAACGATCTACCATTTGTTTCATATTTTTAATAAAACTACCAGCATTGTAATTGCCTTTTTCTATTTCTTTTAATTGTTTTTCCCATTGCCCAGTTAATTCTGCCGATTTTAATAACTCGTTTTGAATCGTATCAATTAATTGAATTCCAGTACTAGTAGGTAACACTTGTTTTTTATTACGTTTTATATATTTTCGCCTAAATAACGTTTCAATGATATTAGCTCGAGTCGATGGTCTTCCAATTCCATTTTCTTTCATTAGCTCTCGCATTTCATCATCGTCTACTTGTTTTCCTGCAGTTTCCATAGCACGTAGGAGGGAGGCTTCGGTATATTGATTTGGTGGTTTGGTTTCTTTTTCTAAAAAAGAAGGTTCATGCGGCCCCTTTTCTCCTTTTTCAAAAGTAGGAAGCATCGGAGTCTCTTTTTTGTTCGTTTTACTTTTTACAGCATTAGGAGCAAGGTTTGTTTCAAAAACAACACGCCAGCCTTTCTCTAAAATTTCCTTACCTGTCGTTTTAAAATTTACAGTTTTTGCTTTACCAATTACAGTAGTATTAGAGACTTTGCAGTCATCATAAAAAACAGCAATAAAACGTTTTGTAATAATATCGAAAACCTGCTGCTGGTTATATTGCAATTTAATTTGAATACCAGTAGGTATTATAGCATGATGATCGGTAACTTTTTTATCGTTAAAAACTCTAGACGATTTTTTAATTTTACTACCTAATAAAGGTTGTGTTAGTGTATTATAATTTGTTAGTTTTTTTAAGATATCTGGCACTTTAGGGTATATGTCATTAGGTAAAAAGGTCGTATCTACTCTTGGGTAAGTAACTACTTTTTGTTCGTACAATTTTTGAACAATTTTTAATGTTTCATCTGCCGAGAAGCCAAATTTAGTATTACAATACACTTGTAGCCCTGTTAAATCAAAAAGTTTTGGAGCATATTCATTTCCTTTTTTCTTTGTAATTGAAACTATTTCAAAATCATGGGCTTTAACAATATTGGCTAATTTTTCACCGTCTTCCATTTTAAGGAAGCGCCCTTCTTCATAACTAAATAAAGTATTTCTATATAAGGTTTGTAATTCCCAATAGGGTTGGGGTTTAAAGTTTTCTATTTCATTAAATCGATTTACTAGCATTGCTAATGTTGGAGTTTGTACACGGCCAACAGAGAGTACCTGTTTATAGCCTCCATGTTTCACAGTGTACAATCGGGTGGCATTCATTCCTAATAACCAATCGCCAATAGCTCTAGAGAACCCTGCATAGTATAAATTGTCGTAATCTTGAGAGGGTTTTAAGTTTTTAAAACCTTCTTTTATCGCTTCTGTAGTTAATGACGAAATCCATAAACGTTGTACTTCTCCTTTGTAATTAGCTTGGTTTAGTACCCAACGCTGAATGAGTTCTCCTTCTTGGCCTGCATCCCCACAATTTATAACAACTTCAGCTTTATCAAAAAGGCTTTTTACAATATTAAATTGTTTTTTAATACCAGAATCTTTAGAAACCTTTGTTTCAAACTTCTCAGGAAGCATAGGTAAGTTGTTTAAATCCCAACTTTTCCAATAGGATTTATAGTCGTTGGGTTCTTTTAAGGTACACAAATGCCCAAATGTATAAGTTACCGCATAACCATTACCTTCATAATAACCATCGTGCCTAGTATTTGCTCCTAAAACGGCAGCAATCTCTCTAGCAACACTTGGTTTTTCTGCAATGCATACTTTCATTTTACGTGTATCTTAATAGTATTGCAAAATATAAAATCTGATCATTGTGCAAAAAAGGACTTATTAAGAGTTATTAACTGAAAGTGTGTTTAACGATTCTCTTATCTTTCCTCTTTATCAATAACACTGAGGGCTAAACGAATTTTAAAGTAATCCATTTGTTCATTAAAATATTCGAAATACTCTTTTAAAGATTGGGTATTACTTAATTCTATTTTTGCTTGATGTACTGCTTCTACATCGCTTTTTGAAATAAAATCGTAGATATTTACATCCTTTCCGTCAAAATAAAGTTTAGCAATGTGAGAATATATAGTTGGTGTTTTTAATTTCCTTTTAATAGAAATGTCCTCAATACTTAATCCTGATTTATATAACTCATAAGTTAATAAATGCGTTTCTGTTTTTTTAGGCTTTTTAATTTTTGACCCCATGAAATCTAAGATTTCAGCAATAAACTCGTCGCCATATACTTCTAATTTACGTTGGCCAACTCCACTAATAGTTAAAAATTCGTCAGCGCTCATTGGTCGTAATTGTTCCATTTCTTTTAGTGTAGCATCATTAAAAATAAGATAAGCAGGAATATTCTCTTCTAAAGCAATTTTATATCGTAATTTTCGCAAGCGTTCAAACAGACTATTGCTAGGAGTGCGTTTAGCTTCTTTAGTGGTCTTTAGTTTTTCTTTAATTTCTATAGGGTGGGTTAAAAATACTTTGAGACCATTAAACAATATTTTATTAGAAAATTCGGTAAGTCGTAAAGCATTGTTTTTATGAAATGCTATTTCACACATCCCTTGATTTATAAGTTGAATGGTGTAGTGTTGCCAGTGTTTCCATGATACATCGTTGCCAATACCAAAGGTTTTTACTTTATCTAATGCTTTTTCTAAAATGGTTGCATTTCTGGCTCCTCTAAGAACATCTATTATTGTTCCTGTTGCTTCTTGCTCTTTAACTCGTTTTATTGTTGATAGTATTTTTTGAGCAAAAATAGTACCATCAAAAAATTGAGGCGGGTTTTTACAAACATCGCAATTTCCGCAATTGTCTTCTAATAATTCTCCGAAATAACTTAACAGGATTTTTCTTCTACAGGTTGTTGCTTCTGAAAATTGCTTCATTCGTTCTAATTTAGCTATTTGCACCTCTTCATTTGAAGCACCACTTGCAAATTTTCGAAGCTGAATAACATCGGCATAACTATGAAAAAGTAGGGCATTTGCTTTTAAACCATCCCGTCCTGAACGACCAATTTCCTGGTAATAACCTTCAATATTTTTTGGCATATTATGATGAATAACCCAACGCACATTAGATTTGTCAATACCCATACCAAAAGCAACTGTAGCACATACCACTTGTGTTTTGTCGAAAATAAAATCTTCTTGAACGCGAGTTCTATCATTAAAACTTAAACCCGCATGGTAGGCGTCTGTATTAATACCGTTTTCGTTCAGTTTTTTAGCAATGGTCTCTGTATTTTTTCTGCTTAAACAGTATACTATTCCAGATTCGTTGGGGCGTTGTTTTATAAAACGTATAATTTGATTGGCTCTACCATCGGCAGGGCGAACTTCTAATTCTATATTTTTTCTATCGAAAGAAGATATAAATTGTTGAGCATTAGGAATTCTTAATTGTTCAATAATATCCTGTCTCGTTGCTTTATCTGCGGTAGCAGTAAGTGCAATAATTGGGGTATTGGGGAGTGTTTTTTTGAGAAAACCAAGTTGTTGATAAGAAGGTCTAAAATCATGACCCCAGGATGAAATACAATGTGCTTCGTCTATTGCGATGCAACTAATATAAGTTTCTTTTAAAATATTTTCTAATCCTTGCAGGCTTTCTGGTGCAACGTATATTAATTTTAATTCAGCAGTAATAATGCTATTAATAATCTCATTTTGCTCACTAGCATCTTGGCTACTATTAAAGAAAGCGGCTTTAATTCCATTAGCATTTAAACCGTCTACCTGATCCTTCATTAAAGCGATTAAAGGAGAAATAACTAATGTTACACCCTTAAGTAGGGTAGCAGGAAGCTGAAAACAAATAGACTTACCACCTCCTGTGGGCATTATTACCAGTGTGTCATTACCTGTTAAGACGTTTTCTATTATATGCTGTTGCTGGCCACGAAAATTATCATAACCAAAGTAAGTCTTTAAAGCGGTTTGTAAGTGTCTTTCATTTAGCGTATCTGCCATTCCACTAATTTTGAATGCTCGAAATTACAGATTTTTATAATGATATAAGCGTATTCTTAGGATTAATTTTTAAACCTAGCTATAAAGGTAGAGTCGCTAATTCACAGATTCAGAAACTATACTTAAATGCCGTTCTTCATTTTCTAAACGCACAATAGATACTATTGTATAGTCTTCTTGTAGCATTGGTTTTAATAAGTCAGGCCATTCTACTAAAACCCAATTGTTTGAATATATGTACTCATCAATTCCAAAATTGTAAAGCTCTTCTTCGTCTTCAACTCTATATAAATCAAAATGATAAATAATATCTGTATCAGATCGGTATTCATTTACTAAAGAAAATGTCGGGCTACTAACTTCGTCACTACTTCCTAATGCTTTAACAAGTGCTTTGATTAGTGTTGTTTTACCAACTCCCATTTCGGCATTAAAAACTAATGTTTTAGATTTTGAATGATTGATTAGCTGTTTTGCAACAGTATCTAAATCTTTTATAGAGTATGTTGTAGTCACTTTTCTTAAAAAATCAATAAATTAATATCACTATGTTTTAAATCAAACCATTCGCCAACCGACCTATTGGTAAGAATTCCATGATAAAAATATAACCCGTTTTTAAGACCACGATCAAAACGTAATGCATTTTCTAAACCACCATTTTCTGCAATTCTTAATAAATATGGAGTAAAAATGTTGCTTATTGAAGCAGATGATGTTCTTGAATAACGTGCAGGAATATTTGGCACACAATAATGAATAACTCCATGTTTTTTAAATGTAGGATTTTTATGAGTTGTTACTTCACTAGTTTCAAAACAGCCCCCCATATCTATACTTACATCAATAATTACGGCATTATTTTTCATGTTTTCTACCATATCTTCACTAACCAGTACAGGCGACCGATCTTTTCCCCGAACAGCGCCAATAACAACATCGCAACGTTGTAAAGCTTTTTTTAAATGCTTAGGTTGTATCGTAGAGGTGTAAAAGGTACGTCCTATATTAGATTGTAAACGTCTTAATTTAGTAATTGAATTATCAAAAACCTGAACAGTAGCACCAAGACCTAAAGCACTTCTGGTAGCAAACTCCCCTACAGTACCAGCTCCAATAACAACGACTTTAACAGGAGGTACGCCACTAATATTACCAAACATTAATCCATTTCCGTCACTAGTACTGCTTAATAATTCTGAAGCAATTAAAACAGATGCAGTGCCAGCTAATTCACTTAAAGCTCTTACTGCAGGAAAAGTACCATCTTCATCTCTGATAAATTCAAAAGCTAAGGCTGTAATGCGTTTTCTTGCTAATTTTTCAAAATATTTTTTGGTTTGTGTTTTTAATTGTAATGCTGATATTAATATAGTTTGAGGGTTAATTAATTTTAACTCATCAAAAGTAGGGGGTTCTACTTTTAAAATCATAGGACAAGAGTATACTTTAGCGACATCATTTGTTATTTCTGCCCCAGCTTCACTAAAATCCTGATCACTATATTTTGCGCCAAGTCCAGCACCAGATTCAATTAATACCCTATGGCCATTATTAACAAGTGCAGACACAGCGTCTGGCGTTAAACAAACACGTTTTTCTTGAAAAGATGTCTCTTTAGGAATACCAATAAATAATTCGCTTTTGTTTTTAAGAATTTCTAAAGTTTCTTCTTGTGGTAATAATTGAGCTTTAGAAAAAGGAGTGATCGATTTCGACATTCTTAAGTGTTAAATTATTTAGAAAACTAAATTACAAATTATTCATGAAATTATCACTAATAGTATTGTTTTAAAGAAATACAAAAAACAAAATTATTGTATATTAAATAAGTATATAGAATTGTTATTATTCTTAAAAAGAAATGAAATTAATAAAACAACGACTTAATTAATTTAAAATTATATTTTGTAATGAGAAACAGCTTAATAGTAGTGTTGTTATTAGCAATAATGAACAGTTTATATTCACAAAGTGCCTGGGTAAAGCCTAAAGGCGAACTGTATTCTCAATTGTCATTTAATGATATCTCTAATTATACAAGAGTTTTTAATAAAAATGGTAATGACTTTTACCCGAGTAGAGCAATTACAGATAGAACAATACAATGGTATACTGAATATGGCTTAACTAATAAAATAACAGTTTTAACATCTGTCCCTTATAAGTTAATTAAAACAGGAAAACTTGTTCCAGAAAGTACATACTTAATAACTATAAATAAAGGAACGCATTATGCTTTTGGTAATATTAGTGCTGCAATGCGTTATAAATTGCCTAGTAAAAAGTATGCCATTTCTACCCAACTACAAGTCGAATTACCAACAAGTGTTTATAGGGAATTTACAGGAACAAGATCTGGTATTGGTGCCTATACAATAATACCAACGATAGCATTTGGAAAAGGTAAAGAGAACTTGTTTTTTCAATTCTATACAGGGGTATTTTTAAGAACAAATAATTATAGTAATGGTTTTAAGCTTTATTTAGAAGGAGGGAAACGCTTTTTTGATCAATTATGGGCTATCGGTTTTGTTGATATTGTAGATTCTTTTGAAGATGGCAGTATAATAGCTCCAATTAAAAACCTAGAAACTTTTTTATATTTAAATAATAGTGAATACGTTGGGTTTGGTATTAAAATTATAGAAGAATTGAATCCAAAATTTGGGATTACTGCTGCATTTGGTGGTGCTTTTTCTGCTCATTTAGAAGCACATAAAGCCTCTATTAATTTCGGGGTTTATTATAAATGTTTAAAAACGAAAGAAGAGTTTTGATAAAGTAATTTCTAAAATTTTATTGAAGATTATCATTCGTTTTTTTGTATTATATTTGCCGTGATGCGAAAAGCAATTCAAAT
>JAHDGB010000221.1 GCA_020627885.1 Flavobacteriaceae bacterium
TATCCGATTTCATTTGTAATGCTTTCGAATAAAAAATTTTATTAAAAAAACGATATACTTTATTATTTTTTGACTCTCTCCAATACAATACAATTCCAAAAAGAGTAGAAGCTATAAATATTATTATTTCGAAAGTCATAGTGTTTTGTTTTTTATTATAAAGTAAAAATATATACTCTTATTATATCTGTCTAAAAATCTTATATATTGTTACTAATTTCTTGAATAACCCAGTCTTTTAATGAATCATTCCATAATTCATACGATTTATAAAATTGTTGCTTATCGTACCAATATAAAAATAACACATCTTTTGAAGATATATTAATTAAAAGTTTCCAAATTAAATCCTGGTGTTTACTCTCTAATGAAGAATGTGGTGCATGCAATGCATCAAATAGTTTAGAATCGACAATATCTGCAATTTTATATTGGTTACTTACTTCTAATTTTTCTAAATAACGCTCTACACTCATTACTCGTTTACGCGAATCGATATCTATTTTATTTAAGTAACTTTTAAATAACACTGTGTCATTTAATATAGTTTGCACAGAATGTGCTGTATTATTTAAAGCTAGTGCCAGTTCAAATTTTTTAATACGCTCATAACGTTTGGTTTTTACTACTTTCTCTAAATCATATTCTATAATCATATGATCTCTTAATTTATCCATTAACTGGGGTTGTGAAATATGATAAATTAAGACATCGTATGTTGTGTCTTTTATAGCTTGCTTATGCCATTTTTCGTCTTCAAAAATAATTATTGTTGATATAAAGTCTCTTAATATATATACCCCATTAAAGGCTCTTGTATAAAAAGAATCGGTTAAAAACTCTAACGGAGGTATACTTAAGTCTCTTCCTCTTAAATCGCCATAAGCTCTTGCTGATTCTAATAATTCTTTATGTAAATCTTCATTTATAAAATTATTCCCTTCTTTGAATTGTTCTATTAACTGAAGTTGTTGTTGTTGTTGTGTACCTAAATTATCAATTAAATGAAAATGAATGATAACTTTATCGTATTTTAAAACATCCAAAGGGTCGTAAAATGCATCTATATTCTGATCGAAATCTAAACAAATGGCAGAATCCCTTGTTATATCATTAATCTTATCTTCATAAGTATTAAAAACCAACTTCATCATCTCTCTATCAAACGTATGAAAGGGAATATATACTGGTTTTCCTTTTTGCAAAGGAGAGATTATAATGCCATGAGGGTTTGCCTCACCATTATTAAGATAATTTAACTCTTTTTTTTCTTCAGCCACTTCTGGACTCCATCCTATGCCATCTATAGAGAATGTTTTCAATTTTGTTTCTGTAAAACCTAATTTTACTAAACACTTATTGTAACGTTCTATTAATTTTCCACTTATCGGAATAAGTTCACTTCTATATAAATTTGCTTGTTTAAGTTTTTGCATTTTGTTTTCGCTAAAACTGTAATCTCATTAATTTACAGATTCCTTTTCTTCTTTTTTTAACTTCTTAATAACTTTTATATTACCTTCTATTGGTGAAATTGAAACTTCTGTTTCCCCTATTATAATATAAAATACATTTAAACTATTCTTGCCTAACATTTTAATTTTATGCTGCCCCCCATCTTCAAAAGTTAATTCATGAGTTGGTTTTATATCTCCTTCTTCTATTCTACTCAATGTTTTTGACCCTCGTCCAACTCCTAACCCAATAAACATTGAAAATACATACAAGACAATCATTACAACAGCAAAATTTTTCGATTTAATTTTTGCAGATGTTTGCTCTAACTTCTCTTTATTTTTTCCTGCTTGATATTTCTTTTTCTTACCTAACCATTTGTAATAAATAGGAAGTAATTTAGTATAACCTATACCAATACCAACGCATACAACAACTGCTAAACCCAAATAAAGGTTTCCAATAATAACTGATATAGGGCTAATTAAAACATCTAAAACTGAAGAATATTCCAGTATGTTTACTCCTATAAATTTATAATAAATCGTTTCATGAAACACACCTAATATTAAAAGAAAAACGTAACCAATAGACAAATAATCCTGAACGGTAATATTTTCAATATCTTTATTAGCTTTTTTTTCATTCATAACTTTCAATATTTACTTCTCAAATACTTCACGTGCTTTCAAATCAATATTTAATTGATTTACACGTGCATCTACTTTGCGTTTAAAATCTGTATCAGCTATTGTTGCTACATTATCTAGGTAGCGCACAACCTCTTGTCTCCTAATTTCTGAAAAATCTAAACCTCTCATATTCGCTTTCATTAACTCTTGAAGCATATTAAATTTGGTTTCATAATTTTGTTTAAAATATACTTCGGGTTTATTAAACCAATCCTGCTCTAAATCGAAATCAGTTAATCGCAATGATATAGCAGACTGAATATTTCTTACATCTCTAGAAGAGAAAAATGGAAAAATTTTCTGAATCTCTAAATATAAACTCGAAAAAAACTGGTGTTCATTCGTTTTATGTTTTTTTTCTGCTTTATCATAAGCTTCTAAAACCCTTACTTCACTAGGTTTTTCGATACTGTTTAAAATATCCCCCATATTTTTTGCTAATCCTTGGTCTTTCAAAAAAACATAATCTGATGGCGATTTCATATTTATAAAATCTGGCATGGTATTTTGAAGTTTACGCCACCATAAATGATCTTGATCTAAAAAGTCGTGTTCAGTTCTTGCTCCATCAATTTTAAAACGACCTTGTACACGAGATATCACAGCTTTATCTAACATTTCTGGTAAGTTGGTAAATAAACCTATTGAGCTATTTCCATAATTTACGGCATAAGCTCCTTCTGTATATCTTAAAAAAACACCTATAACTTCTTTAACACCAGCAGAAACGCCTTGGGCTGTTCTTTCTTGCAAATTATTTTCGGCATCATCTATAGGCGCAAAGATTAATCTTGAGGGATCTTGCATAGGCTTCATCCATTCTACCATTTTCTCGGCAGAACCACCTTGAAAAGTACTAATTAAAGTATCTGGCATAGGATGAAATAAAAAGGGAATATCCAAATTGTCACAATGTTCCTTTAATCGCGTTGCTATTGCTGCAATAAGCATACTTTTTCCTGTTCCTGGTATACCATACCCCATAAATACAGGCATAAACCCTCCCAACTCTTGAAAAGGATTTTTCTTTGCTTCAAAATCATAGCTTAACACGCGCTCAGTTAAACGTCGAGCAAAATGTTTAGCATCTTTATTTCCTACAATTTGCTCGAACTGGATTTTATTAAACTCTATACTCTTTGCTGTACCTGAAAACACATTATTCCAACCAGAAATCGCAAATTCTGTTCCGCTGCCTTTAGACTCTAATTTATAGGTTCTATCCTCTATCGTTTCTAGATATTCTAAACTACTTTTACGCAACTGAATTTCGTCAATTAACGCTTCAAAATATACCACAGTAAAATCAACAACATCCTTATCCGATTTTATGATATCTGGATGCCCTAAATATTTGTCATAATAATATAAACTACATGCAATACCTTTTAAAGGTGACATAAAAGATAATTCAGGAATGCCTGCAAATTTCTGTTTCATAACACTTAAATCATCAGAAGCATGTGGCTTTAAATTATGCAAAATATGGTACGCTATAGAAAATAACATAAAAGCTGTAGCTGTTTGCATTTTACTTTCATACTCACGCTTTCCATCGGTGTCTAAAGCAGATTTACGTTCATTTAAAGACGATAGCCCAGAAGCATCATAATAACTGTCTTTAATCCATATTCCTAGCGCAAGCCCTTCCTGAACTGCATATAATGTTTGATTTAGTTGAATAGGAATGGCTATTGAATCAGGCAACAACCGTTTTTTTAATGCTAAAATAGTTTTAGAAACCGAAGTAACCTCTACAGATCCGCTACCATTATTTGCTCGTGATAAGTACAGCAAAATAGAGTCTTGTTTTGCATCTTTGTCTTTATTTTTAGCACGCTGACCTTGTTCCCATTGTATACTTTTTAAATAACCACTAGCTTCGTCTCGAAGCATGTCTAATTCATTTTGCTTTATAGGAAAGGTTGAGTTGTGTTCCATTGTTTTTT
>JAHDGB010000222.1 GCA_020627885.1 Flavobacteriaceae bacterium
CGTTTCTATTTTATTAATAGAGTTCTTAATTACTGTATTTTCTTTTACCTCATTATATGTAATTGTTTTAGAGGTATACCCTTTTTGTTCCTCTTGAGCATGCGACGTAATCTCTTGGTCTACACTTTCGTTTTCGCAATTGGTAAATAAAAATATACTTGCTATTACTAATAGTAGTAGCGGTTTTAAATAATTTTGCATTCTTGTTTTCTAGTTTTGTTTAAATGTTTATAATTAAACAATAATTAGGAATCTATTAATACAATACAACCAATAAACCACTTTATTTTACAAGTGTTTAGCGTTAGAAATTCTATGTGTTGTACCGTCTTAGGGAAGAGTAGGTAATATACATTTACTACACCGCAAAAGTAGTTACTAAAACTAGTAAGTATGGTGTTAATTTTTTGTTTTTAGACGAACAGCTTTAATTTTTAGACCATATGCTAAAACCACCGACTGTATGAATGGTTTTATTTTTATACTCTATTTATAAGCATAAAAATTAAAGTTTAATTAATCTTTAACTGGGTTAAGAGTTCTTGCTTATAGGAGCGGCCTATGGGCAATCTATTAGATTTTACATATATTTCATTGCCAGCTATTTTATCGACATGTTTACTATTTATAATAAAAGATTTATGAATCTGTACAAACTGGTTTTCTGGCAGTTTTTCTTTCCAGTTTTTTAGTGAGTCTAAGTACGATAGTTTTTTATTTAATGTTACCACAGTGATATAATTTCTATCGGATTCTAAATATAAAATATCGTTTAAAACTATTTTATGAAGGGTTTTATCGACGTTTAAAAAAAGAGAGGCTTTATCTTCCTGTATTTCATTATTTTTTGAAACACTTATTCTTTCTTCAACTTTATTAATGGCTTTTAAAAAACGATCGAAAGAAAAGGGTTTTACTAAATAGTCTACAATTGTGTCTAACTCAAAACTAGAAACCGCATAATCCGGATATGCAGTAGTCATTATTATTGCTGGTGGATTTTTAATGGTTTTTATAAAATCTATCCCAGAAATATCTGGTAAATTAATGTCTAAAAAAACAAAATTAACAGTATTACTGTTTAAAAAAGTATTAGCATCTACAGCGGCATTAAAAGTTCCTTTTAACTCTATATTTGGGAGTTTGTTTAAAAAGTTTTTAATTACATTTTGTGCGGGTATTTCGTCTTCTATAATTATACAGGTCATGATAGATTAAGTTTTAGGGTAACCGTGAATTTTTCCGATTTATTAATAGTAAATTCGTGCTTGTCTTTATAAAGTAATTGTAATCGTTTTTTTAAGTTTTTTAGTCCAATTTTAGAATCGGTTTTTGCAATAACATTATTGCTTTTATAGTCATTTGAGCACACACAGCTTAAAACGTCATTTTTCTCTGCTACAGAAATTACAATATCGCTATTAAGAGTACTATGCTTAAAAGCATTTTCAATAATTGTAATAAGAAGTAAAGGGGCTACTTTTGCTGTTTTAGATTCTATATTAGTGGTGTATTTAATGCGCTTTACACCCTCCGTTCTTATGCGTTGAAACTCTATATAATTATTTAAAAACTGTAACTCCTTCTCTAAAAGTACTGTTTCCGAATTACTATTGTATAACACATGTTTTAAATTTTCAGACAGCATTAAAATAAGATCTGGTGCTTCATCTGGTTTTTCTATAGCGTAAGAATAAATGGTATTAAGGTTATTAAATAACACGTGCGGATTTATTTGCGATTTCAAGAATTTTAATTCCATTTCTGTTCGCTCTTTTTTTATAACCTCGACCTCTTCTTGTTCTTGAAGAAACCGGTATAACATCCACACAAAAGAAAAAAAGATAAGTGGCACTAGTGTTTGCCATAAGTAATTACTTAAACATTTCATTATAGTGCAGCCACAAGCAGTAAAAACTTTACAATAAAGTTGGGTTGCTAAAAAAGAAATAATAGCAAATACGAATAAATAAGGGAGGTATAATTTTTTGCGAACAAAAAAAGGCAAAAGCACAAAATTATTTACATATACAATAATAACTAATAATGATAAATACTGCAAAAAAGGATTTTCTTTCCAGTAATACTCTGAGAAAACAAAAAGCGATATTAAGATAAACAGCATCCAAAATAGGATGTGTACTAATATTTGAGAGGTATGTTTTTTTAAAATTATCATTTTCGAGTTCTGAAAATAATCAGAAAACTAGTAACGATCAAAAATTATGTGCAAAAACATAAAACGAATGTATAAATAACCTACTGTGCAGGATTTAATTTATTGAACTCTTTTAAACTTGTCATTCCAATCCTATTTCATAAAGCCTGAAGAATAATTAACCCCAATGCCAAACAAGCTAAAGGCAAAGCAAATAGCAACATGACATTATGGTTTGGCGATTTCTTTTTATTGAGTTTTGCATTTAATACCATTCTCGTTTTTCCACTATATTTTATCCAATTTTTAAAATGAATCCCAATAGCTATTAATACAAATAGAACCCATGCCTTTTCTTTAGACATTGTAGACATATTCATTTGTGTAGAAAAAACAGTAAAAAAAGCGCCTAAAACAAATACGATAGCTATTTGTAATATGGACGTATAATAAACGGCAATGGCATTAGCCTTTTGTTTATACTTTGTTTTAAAATGATTAAAAATAGAAAAGAAAAATTGGTCAAATACCGTCATACAACAAATATAAAAAAATAAGCCTCTACTCTGCACAATGAAGAATTCTTATTCATACTAGTATACCAAATAATTGATTACACCCATTTTTTATACAGAACTACAGAATACTGTTTATTAAAATATTATCCAACTCGTAAGTCCCATCCAAATCTGGTTGCCCACTGCCTCTATACCTAAAAGCAATGTGTATTGTTCCTGTAACGCAGGATAAATCTATATTTCCAGACGAAAACCAACTACTATACAAATCGTTATCTTGTACAATATAGGCTGCTGGTATAATTCCCCAGTTGGCTGAAGTGATATTTGCTTCAGTACCATCCCAATTTGTAGAAAACAAAACATCTAAATTGCTTCCATCGGCATAACTATTAGAGGTTTCAAAGCTAATAGACACGTCGTTATTACTTGTTAAATCTATTGAAGGTGTAATAAGCCATGCTACCGAACAATCATCTCCCGAATTGGTCGATCTTATTCTTGCAGAGCGCCCTAGAGAAGGGTTTGATCCTCCCGAAGTATAGGCTTCCCAACCTTTACTTCCAGCTTGAATATAATTAGTCCACCCATTACCTGTTATTAATTGGTTGTTGGTTTGCGACTGAAAATTGTCTGAAAACAAAATAATACTCCCTGGAGTATCTGTAATACCACAATTTAATTCTTCTGGGTCGCAACGTGAAGTCTCTGCGAAATTAATGTCTTCGGGCGAGTTAATTACCACTGTATAAAATGCATCGTAAAAGTCTCTTGTTAAAATACCGTCTATTGTTCCTTTATTTAAAGGCAGTTCTACCGCTTTAAAATCTGAAAAAGTACTAGTACTCATAATAATTGTTCCGCCTAGGCCATCTTGCGAGCAACTTTCAATAACACGCTCTCCATCATACTGATCGTCATCTTCCGCAGCAAAAGTTTTTGGAGTAGTCCCTAAAACTTCTTTTTTATTAAACTGAACATCGGAAATACGAATAAACAAATTTTCTAATTTATTGGATAAATGGCAAATAGACATTGGCTTAGGGACTATAGTAGCAACCTCTGCACTTTTTATAATATGATTATTAATAGCTGATGGAGGAATTCTAACAATTGTGTTTCCTTCTAAACGCCCCAATTGAAGAACTCCATTTAATAGCCCAACTGATAAACCATCTAACTTTACATATACCTTTCGACCTACCTCATATTTGGTAAATAACGGCGTCATGTCTAGCTGAATTACTATTCCAGCCATAGGGTTTTCTGGTTTGTCTTGTATAATTAATTCTTTATAAAAATTCCCCCCTTCATCATTAGAAATAACATAACCTACCAT
>JAHDGB010000223.1 GCA_020627885.1 Flavobacteriaceae bacterium
TACTCATGTCTGCAATTGTAGCAATAGTTGTTCCTGCATTAAAATTATTACTTTGTATAACCTGATCGCCTTCTCTAATTGGAATTTCGAGAACAGTTCCTGGTATCTGAGCTGTAATATTAGTATTTGCTGAGCTGCCTCCTGATAAAGAGCCTCTTCTTATAATTTGATAATCGTTCTTAGCTTGAAGTAAATTTTCATTCGCTTGATTTAATGACAATTCATTGTTCTCAAAATCTTGCCTGGAAATTACTCCTTTATCGTATAACGCTTTATTTCTGTCATACAACGTTTTAGAGTTATTATAAGATAATTCAGCAGATTTTATTCTACTACGTGCACTTACCATGCTTTGCTCATTAGGAACTACTCTAATTTTTGCTATTAAATCTCCTTTTTTAACAATATCACCTTCTTCTACAAGGATTTTATCTACAATACCAGAAATTTGAGGTTTTAATTCAATTTCTTCTTCTGGATTAAGCTTCCCTGTTGCTACAGTTTTTGTATTAATTGAAGTATAAAAAGGCACTTCAACTTTAAAATCTTCAATAGCTTTAGAATTAGAATCTTTAAAATACTTGAGTACAAATACTAACGCTATTAGTAATCCAAGTCCAACAATAATTTTTACTGCTTTTTTCATGTGTTTCTATTAATTGTTTTTCATCTGTCTCATGAAACATTCATACAATCATTTGTTTTATATGATTAAGTTTTAGTGACGAATGATTCATTTGTTAGTTATAATTAAATTATATTTTGATTTTTGATCGGTTTTTTTTATTCTTCTCGCAAGGCTTCTATTGGCTTTATACTTGTTGCTTTAAATGCAGGTATTAACCCTATTAAGGTTCCTAGTATAACAAGTATAATTAAAGCTATAAATACAACAGAAATAGATACAGATGCATTAACAATTACTGCTTCTGCTCCTTGCCCAAAAGCCTTATCTAATAATATTAAAATCCAACCTCCGCTTATTATTCCAAATAAACCTGCTAAAATAGTTATAAAAACAGCCTCCAAAACAATTTGACGCTTCACTTCAAAAGGAGTAGCACCTAAAGCACGCCGCACTCCTATTTCTTTAGTACGCTCTTTAACTGTTATTAAAAGAATATTACCAATAGCGAATACTCCGGCAATTAGTGTTGCTATACCAACAAACCATGTTAAAAATTGCATCCCTTTTAAAAACCCAGTTATTTTCGCAAATTCTTTTCCTAAATTAAAACTACCAAATGCTCGTTTATCTTCTGGATGAATTTTATTTAAGTTTTTAAGTAACAATTTTGCATCTAATTCTACTTGCTTAATATCGGCCTCAGGTTTCCCTGTAATCATCATCCATCCTATTTCTTGCCCTTGATTATATATTTGTTGAAATGTACTAAAAGGCATATGAATATCACTTGATGGTCCCATATTAACATTACCATTAGCAAACATGCCAATAACTTTAAAATTAATGCTATTAATTTGAATGTATTGGCCAATCATTTCTTCATCTTTTTCAAAGAGTTGTTTATAAATTTCTTCTGAAATAACGGCAACTTTCTTTTTTGAATCGATATCGTTCTGATTAATAAAACGACCATGAATCATTTTCTTCTTTTGAACCTTATCTAATAACGGATAATCACCATTTACAGAAAATGTTCCAGATAAAAAATTACGAACAACCAATCCTTGATTTTGATTTCTAGGCACCACAAATTCAATGCCCTCTATATTTTCTTCTACTTTTTTTGCATCGCTTAAAGAAAGGCGTACTCTCTTACCTTCTTGAAATCCTTTAAACGGTTTACTAGTAGACTGTCCCCATACAAATACACTGTTTGTCGCAAAACTTCCAAATAAACGATTAAATGAATTTTCTAAACCTTTGGCAGAGCCTAGCAATCCTATAAGTAATAAAATACCCCACCATACACCAACCATAGTTAATGCTGAACGTAGTTTGTTTTTACTCAAACTGTCGTACACTTCTTGCCAGGTGTCTCTTTCAAATAAAAACTTAAACATATTAGTCATCTCTAAGTGCTACAATTGGTTTAATTCGTGATGCATTTTTTGCAGGTAAATATCCTGCTATTGTTCCCGCTAGAATAAGTGTTATTGCAGCCCCAATAACCAAAGAAGTACTCACTCCTGGGTCTTTTATAAAAAACTTTTCCAGACTTGACCCTACTAACTCTAGAACCCCCGTGCCAATAAACAAACCTATAAACCCAGCAATTACTGTTATTAATATTGATTCTACCAAAATTATTGAAACTATAGATTTTGGAGAAGCTCCTAATGCTTTTCTAATGCCAATTTCTTTAGTTCGTTCTTTTACAATAAATATCATAATATTACTAATACCAACAATTCCTGCTATTAATGTACCAAATCCAATAACCAAAATAATAACCCCTAATCCGTTAGTCATTTGCCCAACTTGTTTGTTGGCTTCAGCCATATTTCGAACACGTATTGCCCGTTGATCGTTTGGAGCTATAGAAAATTTTTCTTTTAGTTTTTTAGTTAAACCTCTACTAAATGTTAGAGCCTGGTCATAATTCATTTCTGGATTATAAGTCAAATTTATTTGATCGATATAGTCATTATTACCATAAATTTGCTGTGCAGTAGATACCGGCATGTATATTAAACGTTCTTCATTATCGCCTCCATCGTCAGAAAACACACCAATAACTTTATAAGGAATTCCACTTAAATTAATATATTTTCCTATAGCTGTTGTTTTTAAAAACAAATCTTCTTCAACCAAACGACCAATTACAACAACCTTCGTTTTATTATCTATATCTAAGTTATTAATATAGCGCCCTTGATTCATTATTGTTTTTTCTAAAAACTGATGATCTGGATGAACCGCTCTTAATGTATAACTGTTTTTTTCATTTCTAAATGAAGCATTAACATTCTTATATATTCTTGAAGTAATGTACTGTACTTTATTACCATATTCATCTAAAATATAATCTTGATCTTCATTTTTTAATTGAATACGACGTCCTGCCTGCAATCCCTTATGGGCTTTAGTTGTTCGACCAGTTCTAATAAAAATAGAATTTGCAGCATCATCTACAAAAGCTTCAGCAAAAGTGTTATTTAACCCATTAGCCACTCCAAAAAGAATAGTAAATAATAAAATAGCGAACGCGACTGTAAAACCAGAAAGTAAACTTCTAGTTCTGTTCATATTTATACTTTGAAATATTTCTCGCCAAAGATCTCTATCAAACATATTGAGACGCTCTTACTTGTTTAACAAACTTATCTTCCATAATTACACCGTCTCGTAAACGCACAATACGCTTGCACATACTTGCAATATCTTCCTCATGGGTTACCATTAAAATGGTTTTTCCTTCATCGTTTAGCGATTGAATAAAATCCATAATTTCATGTGAGGTTTTAGTATCTAAAGCTCCCGTTGGCTCATCGGCCAATAATAATTTTGGATTTGCTGCCAGTGCTCTAGCAATAGCTACTCGCTGTTTTTGCCCTCCAGATAGTTCATTTGGTAAATGATGAGCCCAATCTCTCAACCCTACTTTTTCTAAATGGAATAACCCCTTTTCAATACGTTCTTTACGTTTTAATCCTTGATAATATAAAGGCAATGCCACATTATCTAAAGCATTCTTATAGTTTATAAGATTAAATGATTGGAATATAAATCCTAAAAATTTATTTCTATAAATCGCTGCTTTTTTTTCTGTAAGATTTTTAATTTCAACACCATCTAAAATATAATTGCCTTCATCTGCTTCATCTAGCATTCCAATGATATTAAGTAACGTCGATTTTCCGGATCCTGAAGACCCCATAATAGCTACCATTTCACCACTTTTTACCGACAGATCTATTCCTTTTAATACATGAAGACTCGAATCGCCTATAGGGTATGACTTGTGAAGTTTCTCTATTCTTAGCATAATTGGTGGTTTTGGTTAATGCAATTTCAATCACGTTATCAATAAGACTACAAAG
>JAHDGB010000224.1 GCA_020627885.1 Flavobacteriaceae bacterium
TAAATTTATGTATTTTTTACCCTCTTTTCAACTTTTGTCTAGCTGTGTGTCCGTCGGGGTATCGCTCCACAAGGCTTAACTCAAAAATTAGTTTTCCGATGCAAGCATCGAGGAATTCGTTAGATTAAAAACAAACCCTAAAACATCAAATGTAGGAAAGGTTTTAATATAATAGTGTACGAAATAAAATTAAAACAATGGCTATTCGAATGCTAATATCCTTCGAAAATATGCTGTTTAGAACTCTTTATAGATTTTCATTCTTTATCCTTAGGCTCTTCTATTAAATGTCTTGTTCTACATTTCTCTTTCATTTGATTATCAATAGTTTAGATCCGTATAAGTCTATTTACATTTATTCAATTCTATCGGGCGCAGTTGCTAGTTGTCCCAACTGCCTCTAGTTATCAAAATTGCAAAAAATTGATTTTTAGTGTTTTATAAAATTAAAAGAAAAATAATATTTTGAAAAAGGTATGCAATAGAGGTTCATAATTCGATAATTAATTTTATACCATATTTATAAATAGATGATTTACAGACTATTGAGAAATGATGTACTAAGGGACAAATAGCAACTGCGCCCATTCTATCTGAAGATCTCTCTTGAGACTTGCATATTTAATGTTAAATACATCTAACATTATTTGTATATATTGTACTATTTCTTTACATTTGGTTTAAGATATGAAAGTAAACTAAAATAATTGAAAGGTTCTTTTTAAAATTATATATATTTTTTTTTACAAATAGAGCCGAGCTTATTTCAACTTTAAACGAACATATTCAAACTAAATCTTTCTTAAATTAACTTTCTATTTACAAATTTGATGTTATTAAAAATTACAGGGGCTTTGTAAAAAAAAAAATGCATTGTTATATACATATAATTAATTCATATTTTATCCCTTTTATAAATCAGTGTTCTAACAATACTGAATCATAAAATGATCTTCACAGTTTAGAGAGTTTTTTGTAAGGCTATAATCGCTTTTATTAAACTCTGTATGAGAGCTTTGGATATTTTTTTATACTCCTCAACAAATAGCAAGAATAGTAATTTACACTACTTTCTCATAAAGTGGGCTGTAAATCTATTGGTGAAGGTTACGAAAAAGTATAAAGACGACATATCATTTTGCTAAAACGGACACTTTCTCATGCAGTAAAGCATTTTAAATAATAGACAAATGAAAATAACAAAAGAAAGAATCTTATTTATTTTTCTATTGATATTTAGTGGTTATCTAAAAGCACAAATCACTATAACTGGTAAAGTCGTTAATGAAGCTAATGAGCCCATCGAGTTTGCTAATATAGCTCTTTTAGCTAATGATACTAGTAGCATTATTACAGGAACAATTACAAGTGAGCAAGGTGAATTCAAAATTGAAAGTAAGCAAAAT
This sequence comes from Flavobacteriaceae bacterium, assembly GCA_020627885.1. GTDB lineage: Bacteria > Bacteroidota > Bacteroidia > Flavobacteriales > Flavobacteriaceae > JAHDGB01. The sequence goes on from JAHDGB010000224.1 coordinate 1,407, forward strand.
AATTCTTATATCCTTCAGGTTAGCTACGTAGGATTTTCCGTTTTTACTAAGAAAATAGATTCGTCAATTGATATAGGAGAGATACAACTATCAAGAGATAATGATTTAGCGGAAGTTATTGTAACATCTACAAGACCTTTTATTAAAAGAGAAGTCGATCGATTAGTATTTAACGTGAATGAATCGCCTCATACTTCAGGTCGTGAATTAACAGATCTTCTAAAAATAACTCCTGGTGTATTAGTGATTAACAACAGTGTTTCGATCTTAGGAAAAAGCAGTATTAGAATAATGATAAATGGAAGGATTACCAATATACCTAGTGGTGGTTTAATGAATTTTTTAAGCTCTATTCCTTCAGATGATATAAAAACTATAGAAGTAATTACTACTCCTCCTGCAAAATATGATGCTGGAGGAAATTTTGGTTTAATCAATATTATTTATAAAAAAAGAGATAACTTTTGGAGTAGTAGGATAAATGGTAGATATATACAAACAACATATCCTGCTTATGCAGGAGGAGCTAATTTTCAATATCGTAAGGATAAATTCTCGTTATATCTTGACACTAACGGAAAAATAGGACACGAAGCTGTTATTGAAAAGTCTGATTTATTCTACCCTAGCCAATTTTGGTCTGGAGTTACGATCAGAAAAGATAGAAAAGATTATTTATCAGGAAGGATATCTATGCAATATGATGTTTCTGATAGGTTCATTTGGGGTTTACAGTGTATTGGTGGATTTGAAAATCCTGATGTACGGGATGATAATGAAACGAAAATTTACAATAATAATTTTATCGATTCATTGGTTGTCTCAAACGGCTTTAATGATATAAATAATTATAATTACTCTTTAAATTTATATTCTGACTTAGCATTAGATACGCTAGGAAGAACAGTATCATTTACGTTGGATTATTTAAATTTTTTTGAGAATCAAGATAGAGATTTCGAAACTAAAAGTATTTTAGAAAATGGTACATCTGCTAATATATTTTCTTCTTCAAATAATCAGAGTGAACAAGATATTAATAATTATAGTGCTAAAGTTGACTTCGTACATCCAATAAAAAAATTGGCTCTATCGTATGGAGGAAAAATTAGTTTTATAAATAATAATAATGGAGTGTCTTTTTTCGATTTACAATCAGGAGAACCTGTATTAGATCCTAATCAAAGTGATGAATTTGACTATAAAGAAAATACACAGGCTCTTTATTTAAGTGCATCCCGAAAAATGAATGATAAATTAAGTCTAAAACTAGGTTTACGTTTTGAAAACACCAATACAGAAGGGAACTCTAAGTCGGTGAATATACCAAATAAAAGAAATTATAGTAGACTATTTCCAACTGGGTATCTTTCATATAATCCTAATGACAAGAATAGCTTTTCTTTAAGCTATAGCAAAAGAATAAAGAGACCATCTTATTGGGAGCTTAACCCATTTCGATGGTACGTTAATGACTTTAATTATTCGGAAGGAAATCCTTTTTTGCAACCATCATTTACAGATAATTTTGAATTCAATCATATCTTTAATGGGAATTTAACAACTATAGTTTTTATGTCTATAACCAATGATGGTTTTGGACAAGTTCCTATTGTCGATGAAGATACAAATGTTTTAATATTTAGCCGTGATAATTTTTTTAATAGGTACTCTTATGGCTTAGGTCTTGTATATAGAATGTCTAAATTGTCGTGGCTAAGTAGTTATATTCATACTCAAGTTTACTATTCAGATACCGAATTTTTTGATATAGCCCCTGCTCTTATTGATACAGAACAGAATGGAGCTACCTATACCATTTCAAATTATAACTCCATAATATTAAATAAAGCAAAAACTATATTAGCAGATGTTAACTTTTGGTATAAATCTCCTCAAAGAACAGGACTATTTCTAAAAGAAGATTCCTATTCAATTGATTTTGGCATAAGATTTTTGTTAATGGAAAACAAGCTTCAAGCATCTTTTAATGTATATGACATATTAAGGACTTCTAATCCAAACTTAACAACTAATTATAACAATGGCATTGTAAGGGTAGCTAATGTATATTACGATAATAGATACTTTAAAATTGGTCTATCCTATAGATTCGGTAATACTAAAATTAGAGGAAGAAAAAGACGAGTCGGAAATCGTGAAGAAAAAGGACGTATATAATGTTCTGAAAACATCGTTTTGCACGACATTTTGTGCCTTATAAACAACATGTAGACAGGAACAATAAAACTTATATTTTTCCCTGATTTCACGAGCTACTTCATGTAAAAAAAGTAGTGGTAGTGTATAGAAATGAGTGGTGAATCCATTTATAATACTGATTAACAATTAATTATGCAAGGTTATCACTCAATAATTTCCACTACCAAATTGTAAGCACTACAAACTACCTTTAGGATAATTTAAATCTGTATAAAAATGAAACCTTATTAAAGTATAAACCTTGATTGATTAAAACGATATACCTAAATGCCATAAGTAAAAGTGATCTAATAAATTGAGCTATAAATCTAATACAAAGGGTTTTCTCATAAAAAACACGTAAGTGAACAAAAAGTGTAAATTTGGTTTA
>JAHDGB010000225.1 GCA_020627885.1 Flavobacteriaceae bacterium
ACTTCAATGCATTTATTTAATTCTACACACATTTTATTTTGATAGACGATATAGAGTACAATACTGAGCGCGAGCATTTAATAATCCCAGAATATGGGAGACATATGCAAAAAATGATTAATTATGCAAAAGCGCAAGAAACAAAAGAGGAAAGAAACAAATTAGCTAAGGCTATTATAGCTGTAATGGGGAATATGCAGCCTCATTTAAGAGATGTTCCGGATTTTCAACATAAATTATGGGACCAACTCTTCATAATGTCTAAGTTTGAATTAGATGCAGATTCACCGTTTGAGAAGCCATCAAAGGAATTGTTAGAAGAGCGTCCGGTTCCTTTGGCTTACCCTCAAAATTTTCCAAAATATCGTTTTTATGGAAATAACATAAAAACGATGATTGACGTTGCTAATACTTGGGAGGAAGGAGAAATGAAAGAAGCCTTAACATATACTATAGCAAATCATATGAAGAAATGCTTTTTAAATTGGAATAAGGATACTGTTGAAGATGCTGTAATTTTTGAACACTTATATGAATTGAGTAATGGTAAGATAAATTTGAAGAATTCTGAAGAGGATTTAACAGATTCGGCTAGTTTAATGAAAAGTAATTCAAAGAAAAAATATTCAAATAATAATTCTAAGAACAAAAAGAAGAATAATAACTCTAACCGTAATAGAAAACGTTATTAAACTTGTATGGGAACATTTAAAATTGAAGGGGGGCATAAACTAAAAGGAGCTATACAACCACAAGGTGCAAAAAATGAAGCTTTACAAATATTATGTGCCGTTTTACTTTCTCCAGAAGAGATTACCATAAATAATATTCCAAATATTATAGATGTAAATAAGTTGATTACTCTTCTTTCAAATTTAGGAGTTAAGGTTAACAAAAAAAAAGAAGGCACATATTCTTTTAAAGCAGACGAGATAAATTTAGATTATTTAGAATCGGCAAAATTTAAAGAGGAAGGTAGAGGGTTAAGAGGTTCTATAATGATAGTTGGACCGTTATTATCTCGTTTTGGTAAAGGTTATATCCCTAAACCAGGAGGGGATAAAATAGGAAGACGACGATTAGATACCCATTTTGAAGGATTTATAAATTTAGGTGCTAAGTTTAGATATAATCGAGAAGACTATTTTTATGGTGTAGAATCAGAAAAGCTAAAAGGAACAAGTATGCTTTTGGATGAAGCATCTGTAACCGGGACTGCCAATATTGTTATGGCTGCCGTTTTAGCTGAAGGGACAACTAGAATATATAATGCTGCTTGTGAACCCTATTTACAACAATTATGTAAAATGTTGAATCGAATGGGTGCTAAAATTTCTGGAGTAGGTTCTAATTTGTTAATTATTGAAGGTGTAGATAAATTAGGTGGTACAGAACATACTATGTTGCCAGATATGATTGAAATTGGCAGTTGGATAGGATTAGCAGCTATGACTAAGAGCGAACTAACTATTAAAAATGTTAGTTGGGATGATTTAGGTCAAATACCTAATGTTTTTAGAAAATTAGGAATAACCTTATCCCGTAAAGGTGATGATATATATATCCCAGAGCATAAAGATGGTTATGAGATACAGAATTATATTGATGGTTCAATTCTAACTATAGCAGATGCACCATGGCCAGGGTTTACGCCAGATTTACTTAGTATTGTACTTGTCGTAGCTACCCAAGCAAGAGGTGAAGTATTAGTACATCAAAAAATGTTTGAAAGCCGTTTATTTTTTGTTGATAAATTGATAGACATGGGAGCGAAAATTATTCTATGTGATCCGCATAGAGCAACAGTAATGGGGCATGATTTTAAATCGCAATTAAAAGCGACAACAATGGTTTCTCCAGATATTAGAGCTGGTATTTCATTATTAATAGCTGCTTTATCAGCTAAAGGAACTTCTACAATTCATAATATAGAACAAATAGATAGAGGTTATCAATTTATTGTTGAGCGTTTACAACGTATTGGCGCTAAAATTGAGCGATTAAATTAAAAGAAAATATAATTTACAAAGCCCCTAGTTTTAAACTAGGGGCTTTTTTTTAGGATTCCATATCGTAGAAAAATTGCTCGTTAGTAATTTTTCCATTTTTAACTTCAAATACAGCAACTTCTTCCATTTGTTGTCTGCCACGGTCTTTAAACGTAACATCAAAACTCATTTTACTCGTAAAATGATTTCCAGCAATAATTGGCTCACTGATTTCTCCAGAATGAAATTCTGCTACATTGTTTAACCACTCCTTACTTTTATTCCATACATTTTGTTTCCCTTTAGTAATTTCTCCTGGAAAACCCGGCATTTCTTTACTTGTGATATTTTCATCATATAATGCTTCTACACATTCTAAACTTTTACCTTCTCGGCACATTTGAGCCCATTGTTGAGCAACTTCTTTTGTATTCATAAATTTATTAATTTTTAGTATTTGCACATACAATTTAATAAAAAATGAATAATTATAATATAAGGGTGATACTTATTTAAAATAGATTTTTTAAATAAGTGCTTCTTTGTAAATTTTTAAGCAACGTTCTCTGGCTGTTTTGTGATCTATTATTTGTTTTGGGTAGGTAAGTTCTTGATAATCGGGAACCCATTTTTTGATATAAGCATGTTCTTTATCAAATTTTTTATTTTGAGTTGTCGGGTTAAAAATCCTAAAATATGGAGCGGCATCTACACCACACCCCGCAACCCATTGCCAGTTTCCGATATTGCTTGAGAGCTCATAATCATTTAATTTTAGTGCAAAATAGGTTTCACCCCAACGCCAGTCTATTAAAAGATGTTTGCATAAAAAACTTCCAACTAGCATTCGAACTCGGTTATGCATAAAACCAGTTGTATTTAATTGTCGCATACCAGCATCAACTAAAGGGTAGCCTGTTTCTCCTTTGCACCAATTTTCGAATTCTATCACATTATTGCGCCACTTTATTTTATCATATTTTGGTTTAAAACTGTTTTTAATGATCTGTGGAAAATGCCATAGGATTTGCATGAAAAACTCACGCCATATTAACTCTTTTAAAAATGAAATGTATTTCTGTTTATAGGCTATAGTTATAATTTCTCTAATGCTAACTGATCCGAAACGTAGATGTGGTCCTAGTTTAGATGTTGAATCTTTAGCCGGAAAATTTCTTGTAGATTCATAGAGTTCTAATAATTGATTATTTATATTAAAGTTTTCTATTACTATTTTAGATTTGGTAAAACCAATTTCTTTTAAATTTATGTCTGGACAATCGTTTAAACAAATGATATTTTTTAGCAATAATTCAGATTTGTAAAATTCAAAATGATTATTATTAAATAGTTCCAACCATTTTTTTGAGTAAGGTGTGTATACTTTATAAGGTAAGCCATCTTGTTTAACAATTTCATTCCGTTCAAAAATAACATGATCTTTATATGTTTTAAATTTTATATTATTTGTTTCTAAAAAACGGGCAATGTTTTTATCTCTTATAATAGAATAGGGTTCATAATCATGATTTGTATGTACCTCATTAATTTTGTATTTGGTAATTAATGATTCAAATACCATTAAAGGGGTTCCATAAAACAAAGCAATATTAGAGTTAAACTTTTTTTTTAGTTTAGTCTGCATTGTTTTTAATTGTTCATATATAAAAGAAACTCTAGCATCATCTTTCGGTAAGTCTGCTAATATGTTTTTATCAAAAATAAAAATAGGAAGTACTGGTTTACCAGTTTTTAGAGCTTTATATAAACCGTGGTTATCGTTTAGTCTTAAATCTCGTCTGAACCAAAATAAAGTTATTGTTTTCCTCATTTATTAAAGTAATGTTGTAGTTAATTTATAGTTGCCAAATAATTGGTTTAATTTTTTCTGCCTAGTATTCTTAAAACAAGTCGAAAATGTGGTGTTAAAATATACAAAACTTAATATAGTAGAAACATTAGTAGAGTCTTTCAGTTTGAAGCAGGCAGTTTATATTTT
>JAHDGB010000226.1 GCA_020627885.1 Flavobacteriaceae bacterium
TAAAATGTAATCCAGAAAAATCTGGGCTATCCATAACTGTATCAGTGATCATAACAGGATCCCCAAATACAACGTTAATAACACCAGCAGGTACACCAGCTTCTTTAAAAACATCCATTATAACTTTAGCTGAATATATTTGAGAATCGCTTGGTTTCCAAACCACCACATTGCCCATCATGGCCATACATGCCGGAAGGTTAGCAGCTATCGCTGTAAAATTGAAAGGTGTTACTGCATAAACAAAACCTTCTAAAGGACGATATTCTAATCTGTTCCAGGCATCACTAGTACTCTCAGGTTGCTCATGATAAATATCGGTCATGTACTGAACATTAAAACGTAAAAAGTCTATAAGCTCGCAAGAGGCATCAATTTCAGCTTGATGTATTGTTTTAGATTGTGCAATCATGGTAGCAGCATTAATTTTTGCTCTATACGGGCCTGCAATTAACTCAGCAGCTTTTAAGAAAATACCCGCACGTTGTTCCCAAGGCATCTGAGACCACATTTTTCTTGCTTCTAAAGCAGTCGATATAGCTTCTTCAATATGAGATTTTTCTGCAAGATGGTACGTTCCTACATTGTGTTTATGATCGTGTGGAGGAGACATTGTTCTAGTGTTTCCTGTCGTAACATCTTGTCCATTAATATACATTGGTACATCTATTTTGCTATTAAACATATCTTTATATGCTTTAGCGACAGCTTCACGTTCTACAGACCCTGGTGCGTAGCTCTTAACAGGCTCATTAACAGCTATAGGTACATTAAAAAATCCTTTTCCCATGATTATTTATATTTAAGCGTTATTTTAATTTTTAAACGCCAAAGTTAGTGAAACTTAAACATTAAAAATAGAAGCTCTTACTTTTATTTTTAATGTTTTTGGCGTCTATGATATATTGTTTTTTGAAGAAATAGATTTCGAAAAATCAAATTGTAATGAGAAATAAAAAACAACTATTTTTATGGTTTCTTTACGTAAGTTATTAATAAACTTTAGAAGCGGTATATGGACAATACAGGAATTATATTAACTCTGGCATATCCAGATACAATAGTTACAATTGCTGAAGAATGGTATTCAGACTATTTAAGATTTTTGGGTATAGGTAAGAAAAATTATGTTAGAGCTGGTCATGCAGCTTTAGTGTTAATTAATATAGCAGGCTGTGAATTAGAATATTACGATTTTGGTCGCTATATTTCTCCCGAACCAATGGCGAGAGTTAGAGGAAAAATTACTGATAATGAATTGCAAATTCCTATTATTGCTGAAATTAAAGAAAATAGAATAATAAACCTAAATGTCATTTTACAATTTTTAGCAACTCACCCTAAATTAACTCATGGCGATGGTAGGTTAGTAGCTTCAGTTTGTAATGCTGTAAATTATGAAAAAGCAAAAGCTCATATAACAAGAATGCAGAACAAGCATTTTATTAGATATGCAGCTTTTATAAAAGAGGCGTGCAATTGTGCCCGATTTGTAACGGATACATTAATTGCATCGGTCACTAATGATTTTATAAAAAAAAAGTTGGTTAAATCGAAATGGTTCACGCCAAGTACAGTAGGGAATGTTTTAATTGCTAATACGGAGAAGTGTGTTTTTGAGATTTCTGAAAAAGGTATTGTTTCTGAATTTAAAGGGACTCAGAAGAGCGAAAATTTGCGTTGTTTTTTAGATCGTTTAAAAGGTTATAATCCTGGCTTTGTTGGGACACTTCGACCAAGAAAAGTAAAAGGATTAAGCCAAGATGCACAATGGTTATCTGGTATAGCGGCTGGTGCTTGGTATGAAATATATAAAACAGAACATATTAATGAATATCGATATAGACGTATTTCTCCTTACGGAAACATAGATTGCGATGCGTTATTTTTAATAGAAGAAAAAGGGTTTGATATTAAAAAAAAATACCAATTTATACATTACTCTAATTGCTGGTTTTTTAATATAACCCAAGGCAATAAAACGTATAAATTTGTTAGAAAACAAAACAGATTTTAGTTAACAGAAAAAGGAGCTACTAACTTAAAAGATGGAATAGTAACTTTAACTGTTTCATTAGTTATTAAATCAATCATGTTATAATAGCCTTTCATAGCTCCAAAAGGTGATGATAATACACAGCCAGAATTATAAGTGTGGGATTCTCCAGGTTGAAGCATGGGTTGTTTTCCAACAACACCTTTGCCTTGTATAGTTTCAGTATTGTTTAAAGCATCATAAATAGTCCAACATCTGCTATTAAGCTTAACAGTGTGTTCACTTTTGTTTTCTATGGTAACTTCATACCCAAAAGCAAAATTAATTTTATAATCTTTATAAAATGTATCTTCAAAATGTGTTTTTATAGATATTTTTATACCGTAAGTTATTTGTTCTATCATTCTGTGTAGTATTATGGGATTTTATTTGTCACAAAAATAACAAATAAACTACAGGTTTTAATAGAATTAGAGTGTTCTATAGCATTGTAAATTTACCTTTGTTCGAAAGTTAGTTCGTAATATTCACCGAACTAGTTTCTCCTATTCCAATTAATCTGTCAAATCGTCCACCTAAATTGCGATAATAAACAAGTACTTTATAATTGTTTTCAGTTTGGTAAAAATTTCCACTTATTGCGCCTTCATCCAGAGTGCCATTTTTATTAACGACTATATACTTGTAGTTATAAAACCCTTGTTTTAATAATACAGCTGCATTATATGAGTTGTCATCAGTATAATAAGCCATTTTAGTACTTTCATCTATAACATAATTATTGAAATTTCCATATACATGAACAGATTGTCCTTCTGTTAGTTCTTCTATTGCTAAAGAAAAATGAACCCAAACATAATCTGCTTGAATTTCAGGTTTTATTGAGGCTAAAGCTGTTACTAAAAAATTACCATTTATATCTGGGTTGTATGTGTATTTGCTTTTATTTCGAGCCACATTTGTAAATAGGTAATTGTTATAAATATCGGCTAGTTTTATAAACTGAACTCCATTACTAGCCGAACGTATGTCTTTATTTTCGAAATAAAAATATTCATTGCCAGCATTGAAACTAGTTTCCTTTGTGTAATTGTAAATTAACTCATTGCCTAAAACATATTGAGGTTTTATTCCTGTTATTGAGGTTTTTAAGTTGTTGTTTTGAATAATTTGTGTTTTTACAGTTTCTAAAGGGTTTGTAAATTGAAGTTTGCTAGATGAAATTTTAATATCTACCGATTGCTTTCCTTTTATAATAGAAACATCTCTAGAGCGTTTTATATTAACCCCAACATTTGCAATAGCTTCATAAATCATAAATTTTCGTGTAAAGACAATGCTATCTTCATCATTGTATACGGTCATTAAATAATTTCCAGATTTTGTTAAAGCTTTAGTTTGCTTATTGGGAATTGTTAGTTTATAGTGCGAATATATTTGATAAGTATTTAATGAGTTTTCATAATTACGAATACGTAATTCATCCATACCATTGAGGTATTCAGACTTAACTAAATTAGAAGGCGTCCAATCAAAATTATAATGGTTAATTCTATAATAATAATCTTCTTCCTCTCCATTAAGCGCATCGAACTCTAAAATTAAATATTCTCCTAAACGTAAAATGGGTAACTGACTTTCGTTAGTATTGCCTTTAAAAGTTATCGTTTTAATAAAGTCTGGCGGATTCACTTCTTCAACTTGAGAAAAACTTATTAAGGTAAATAGAGATAAAAGCAAATTTAGTCCATGATGTATACGCATAATTACTCATTGTTTTAGCTTCACAAAGATAATCAAATTTCATGCCTGAGTAGATTTGGTTATTTAGAATAGTTATAAATAGATTAACGGTATACATTTCAATAATTATTTAGCTATTAATTCGTAAATTTGCATCGGTTTTTTGAACCCAAGAAACCAAATCACTCAACTATTAACAAATAGATTAATACACATGTCAAACGACATTAAGATT
>JAHDGB010000022.1:0-132 GCA_020627885.1 Flavobacteriaceae bacterium
CCAACGATTGTAAATATAGCATCTTCACCACTACAAATATCAGTATTTGAGGTTAACGAATTAATTATTGGTTCATTATTTACAGTAACAGTAAATGCTGCCGAAGCGGATGAAGTACAAGAATTGGCATCA
>JAHDGB010000022.1:232-24030 GCA_020627885.1 Flavobacteriaceae bacterium
GCATTAGGCCCAGTAATAGGGTTAGCCACAGGAAGCGCATTTACAGTAACAGTAAATGCTGCCGAAGCGGATGAAGTACAAGAATTGGCATCAGTAACAGTATAAGTAATATCGGTTGTTCCAGGCGCAACAGGAGTAACGACCCCAGAAGCATCAACAGTAGCAACACCTGTATTTGAGGAGTTCCATACGAGAGTTCCAGAAGTTCCTTCTGTTAAATCAATAGTACTTCCCATACACACGGCATTAGGCCCAGTAATAGGGTTAGCCACAGGAAGCGCATTTACAGTAACAGTAATTGATGCTTGAGCGCTTTCACAACCACTTACGGTTTGTGTTACATAATAAGTTGTATTTCCTGAAGAAGAAGTACTTGGTGTAGGCGGTCCAGGCAAAGTTGTAACTCCATCAGTATCATACCAGAGTAAATTATTACCAGTAGCAGTTAGTGCACTAGCAGAATCCCCTATGCAATAGAGAATAGGAGAAGTTACTGTAGGAGGACTTGGAGGTGTACAATTTATCGTTATTGTAAATGCTATTGATGATGATACACATCCTGTAGAAGAGTTAATCACTATGAGAGTTCCATTATAAGTACCAATAGGAGCAGCAGCAGGAACAACTAATGTAATAGGTGATGCTGGTAAAGATGTGGGAGTAGTTATATCTGTAAAACCAGCAGTGTTCGCTGCAGTATCATAATCTATGGTATATTGATCAGGGCTATTAGTAGTAGCTGTATAAGGAAGATCTGCTGTCGTTGTTCCAGAAGAAACAGTAGGGAAAGTTCCTAAGGTAATTGTTGGAGAACTTGAATTGGTTAAGGTTATTGGACCAGTAATGGAATTTGACTGACAATTTGAAGCATCTGTTATTGAAATGTTAGTATAATCGCCTATATTAAGACCTGTAATAGCTATTCCTGTAACAGTTGCAGTTATTGATTGAGTAGGTTGAGTTACTCCATTATATGAGAAATCTATATTATAAGTTCCAGATGTGATACCAGTTATGACAATCTCTCCATTGGGGGTAATACAATTTGTTGGGTTTGTATGTGTGCCTTCAGTGATGTTAGCTCCTCCAGGATCATTAAGGCTTATAGGGCCTAGTATGTTAGAGTCACAACTATTAAGGGTTACGAAAATTTCTGAGTAAGAACCGGCATCTAATCCAGTAACTTGATAATTACCACTTCCATCTGATGTAAAGCTGCCATGATTTACGATAGTTCCATCATCTTCATAGTTAAGTGCACTGTATAGAGTAGATAGTTCCAGTCCACTTATGGTAAAGCTACCATCTGTGCCACTACAAATAGTAGGGTTAGTAGGAGTTACAGAACCTATTGTTGTGTTGTTTACAGATATTGTAAAACTTTCAGGAAGGCTTTCACATTGTAATGAACTTGCATTTTTTATTGTAAAAGCTCCTGTGTATGTACCTGGAGTAATACCTGCAGGAACCGATATAGAAATTGGACTAGTGAAATTTACATCATTTATAACGTCAATTAAACCAGCAGTATTTGCGGCTGTGTCAAAATCAATGCTATAACTTATTGCAGGGCCATTTGCTGTAATATTATAGGCCAAATTTGCTGATGTATCACCTTGGCAAACTTCTATGTTGTTAGAGGTTAATGTTATAGTTGGTAATATATTTATATTTACGTTAATTGGAGGGCTTAAAATTAATTCACAAGTAATACCAATTCTTAATGCTTTTACAGTAATACTTGTTACAGATGGAGACAAACCAAAAGTGGTTAAGTTGAGTGTATTTCCATCTCCTAAAGCTGCGGGTCCTACTGGGTTTCCTGCCTGATCTATTAATTCATAAATCACTAAATTTTCTGTAGTTGAAATATTAAAACTAATGGTTTCTCCTTCACATATAGTGGTTGTACTAGTTGCTGAAAATGTTTGATTTATAGGTAATTTACATCCTATTGTTGGTCCAGATGTAATAGGACTTTCACAAAGAGAACCATTTTGGATAGTAACTCCTACAACCCCACCTGCATATAATACATCATATCCTGCACTGGCTGCATCTAAACCAGATATTGTCCACCCTCCACCTAAAGCAGTTGCAGTAAAGCCATCAATAATTATATCATCAATATATAATGCAATGATGCTGCCATCTGGTGCCGATGTGGTACCAGAAATACTAGCATCTCCTTCTTGAAGGGGTGTACCATCAATAGTTACAGTATCTGTAGTTTGGCTAAAGACTTGTAACTCATTAGATAAAACACTTTCTATTTCTCCAGTATTAGTTGCAGTAGTTGCCATATAGTCTCCAACATTAACAGAAACCCCTGTAATAGTCCAACTTCCGTTTGAAGCTACAGTGGTAGTTCCTACGATTGTTCCTATAGTTACTGGAGAGGTGGTAGACGTATGCAAATTAATAGTCGCTCCTATTTCTGTTGATATTCCTGATATTGTTGAAATTTGACCTCCTGCTGGAGCACAATAATCTCCTTGAATTATAGGAGGGGCAGATTGCCCCCCAACAAGAACACTACTAGTCGCTGGACAATTTCCAGTTTCTATAGATCTAACAGTTATGTTTTCTCCTTCATTAATTACTCCATTAGGCAAAGTAGCCACTGTAAATGACCAATTTCCACCTCCGCCAGCTGTAGTTGTAGCTTGCTGGACATCATCAATAAATATTGTAATACTAGCTCCGGCTGTGGCCGTTCCGCTAATAGTTGTGTCGGTTTCTATTACTGTTGCAGGAGAAAAAACCGGAGGAGTTGAAGTTGTTCCACCTGGACAGTAAAAATATGGTTCGGATTCACATTTTCCTGGCTCTTGCTGGGTTATTTCTAGAGTATCAGTAGTTGGAAAACCACAATTTGCACCTCCAGTACAATTTGTATTAGTATTGCATTTCCAAACCCATGACCCATCAGCATTAGCAAAAACATTTCCGCCAGAATAATTACTACTTCCTGTACCAGCTGTGAGAAGGACACCATTAAGGTAGATTCTAATTTGAGAATTGGCTATAGCACTACCAGCATCTCCACACATGCCTTTGGCGCTTATAGTGAAAGTTGTAGCCGCACTAATAGAAGGAGAGCAACTTGCTCCTACAGTAGTAGCATTACAAGTGTCATAGGATTCTGATTTTTCATCCGTTCCAGTAGTGGTTGCAACTGCTTCAGTAACTAAAGCTGTTGCTGTAAAAATTTCATTAGCTACAAATGGAGTAAGCCCTGAGAGAGTCCATGTTCCTGCTGCAGTAACTGAAGTTGTTAAAGGTTCTGGAATACCATCTCTGTAAACAGTTATAGTTGCGCCCTCAACTTCTGTCGATGTTCCAGAAATTGAAGAGACTCCAACATCTATTGGACCAGATATTGTAGGACATTCTGCTCTTATAGGTAGTCCGTTATCTATCTCATCTGGTGGAGTAGGAGGGAATCCATCAATTAAGATTTCCCAATTCACATCATCAATTCCTGTTTCGTCATCGATACCGCCAATATCTGAAGTTCCGTTATTGCCAATTGCAGCATTAGGATTAATAACCGTGGTACCAACCATTCTTAAAGGTGTAGAAGTAGTAATACTTGGAAATGCAGCAGTAATATCTGAGAAAGGAATATAAAAATCATAAAAGTAGTCATCGTCTCCACATATTTCAGAAAAAGCAATAGATTTTTGTGCAAAATCATCAAATGGACGATCTACAGTGGCGTCGCCTATCTCTACAGGAGAGAGAGTTCCGTCTACATCATAAAGACCTACTCCAAAATTGGTTAATAATACAACTTCTATTTCAAAACCAGGGTTTCCAGGAATGGCATTAGGATCAGCACCAGGGTCAGTAAACCCAAACTTTTCATCAGTATCTATTAATATTGAATATCCTTTAGAGTTGTTGGCGGTACCTCCAAGTCTAAATCGAAACAATAAATTGTCGTTAGCATCTAGATAAGTATAAACACTACTATTTGAACCAGATGTTACTACATCAGTAAAACCACATGAAGGGCCTGGTTGTGAATCTCCATCAGGATCACCAGGGGCTATACTTGGAAACCCTACATATGGAATTTCACTTTCTGTTTCATCATTTGTCATAAAACCAGAAGCAGTTTCTGAAGTGTATCCATTTAAATCTGGATCAAGAACTGCTTGTCCTGTTCCTGCTGGATCAAAAATTAACCCTTTAGTTTGTGCTTTTAATTGATATTGAACTAATAATAATAATAAAATAATTACTATTAATCGTTTTATTCTATTTTTAGATTTAGGTTTTTTCATTTTTAGCAAAAAGACTTATGAGGATTTGGTAAATATATGATAAAACAGACAAAACGACATTTTTTCAAGATTAAAAGCAATTTGCATCGACAAAATACGTGTTTTGTCGATAAAATGCATTTCCGTATTTGCTTTAATTGTTTAAGGCAGTGAATTTTTTAATAATTTTGTATAAAAATAGATTTTTTATAATTTATAAAACAGAGTTTATTGCATAGAACCTTTCAAGAGTTTGTATGTCTTGAATCCTTTTGCTTGTGTAATAGTAAAGTTATTTTATTATGATTAAAGGTGTGTTTTTACTAAATAATATTGTGTTAGTGAGAAATTTGTCTTTTAAATTTTATCATGAATTTTGGTGTGCTTCCCGTTATTCCAAAGAGTTAAAATATCTGTAGCCACATGAGCACCACTTCCGCATGCTATAGCAAATTGACTTCTCCAGCCTGCCAACGTTCCTGCAACATATAAATTGGAGGCAACAAGGTGATTTTTGTTTTCTAGCCAAATACGGTCTTTTTTTTGAGCTGCTTTTGGGTGAGGTTTAATGTAATTTTCAAGACCTTTAATTGTAATTAAGTTAGTATAGCCTACTGCAACAACAATTCGTTTGGTTTTATATGTGCTTTTGTTTGTAATAAGGTTAAACCCTTGTTGAGTTTTAATAATTTCAATGGCTTTTTCTTTTTTTATCTGTGTAACTTCTGGGTATAATGTTTTTAATTGTATTACCCCTTCGGTTAATATGGAAGCGCCAGTTGTTCCTGGTTTTAAGCCTAAAACGTTATTAAATTTAGCATTTTGTAAATGGGACGTTTTTTGATGTGTTATAATCGCAACTTTTTTTTCTTTGGCAAAATCTTTTTTTATTGCAGAACCCAAAACTAAAGCACAAGATAAGCCAGCTGCACCGCCTCCAATAATTATTGTGTCTAACATTGCTTATTTTGATTTCTCTTCTATACGTTTAGAGAGTCTTAAAATTTGTAATAATACAATAGCGCAAAGCCCAGAAAAAATAGTTATTAATGCAATTATACTCTCTCCTTCAAAAAGATTAGTTGTATTTAGTTTAGTAAAATTAAATACAACTAAGCCTATAGCCATAACAGTAATTATTGATGTGAAAATTTTCATTCTGCAAAGTTAAGTAAAAAGAATTTTAATATTAGTAGTGAACAATTTTACGGCAATGGCTAAAAGAATTACTCCGAAAATTTTTCTAATGATACTTATTCCATTTTGCCCTAAAAAGCGCTCTATATGTTTTGATGTTTTTAAGACCAAATAGATAAAAATAACGTTTAATAAAATGGCAATAATAATGCTATGAACCTCGTATTCAGCTCTTAAAGACAGTAAAGTTGTTAAACTACCGGGGCCAGCTATTAATGGGAAGGCTAAAGGGAATACAGAAGCTGTTAAAGGGTTTGTTTCTTCTTCTTTATACAATGTAATCCCTAAAATCATTTCGAGTGCAATAAAAAATAATATAAATGAACCCGCCACGGCAAAAGAACTAACATCAATACCAATAAGTTTTAAAATACTTTGTCCTAAAAACAGAAAAGCAATAAGAATTATTCCAGCTATAAAAGAGGCTTTTTCACTTTGTATATGGCCAGCTTTTTTTCTTAAATCTATAATAATTGGGATATTGCCAACAATGTCTATTACTGCAAAGAGAACCATGAAAACGGTAAAGATTTCTTTTAAATTAAGGCTCATAGGTTTGTATGATTAATTTGTCTAAAATTAGTCTTTTTTTAATCAATTAAAAAGTTTAAATCTGTTCATTAAATTTAAAGATTATCTTTGCGCTATGTTTCAACTAGGTAAAACAATAGTCTCAGAAGATATTATACAAAAAGATTTTTTGTGTAATCTATCGGCTTGCAAAGGACAGTGCTGTATAGATGGCGATGCAGGAGCGCCGTTAGATAAAAATGAAACAGAAATCCTTAAAGCTATTTATCCGAAAATTAAACCGTATTTACGTAAGGAAGGTGTTGCTGCAATAGAAGCACAAGGAACGCATATAGCTACTGAGTCTGGCGAATTAGAAACACCGTTAATTAACGGAGCTGATTGTGCTTATGTCATATTTGATGAGAAAAACGTAGCAATGTGTGCCATAGAAGAAGCTTACAATCAAGGAGATGTTAGCTGGAAAAAACCAGTGTCTTGCCACATGTACCCTGTTCGTGTAAAGGATTATAGCGAGTTTTCAGCTGTTAATTATCATCATTGGCCTATATGTGATGATGCTTGCGTATTAGGAAAAGAGTTGCAAGTGCCTGTTTATAAGTTTGTAAAAGAGGCTTTAATTAGAAAGTTTGGGGAAGATTGGTATAGCGAGCTTGAAAAAATGGCCGAAAAACTAAATAAATAATAGCTTTTTATTTACAGGAATGAGAATTTTAATTGAGGTTCCGGCATTTTGCCCATTATTATCTTTTAAATCTTTAATTTTTAAGCTATAATTTATATCAAATTTTTTCGAAAAATTTATAAGGCGCTCTTTAGTAATGTCTATTCCTACAGATTTTTGAAGCGTATGTTTTTTAGAGTTTAATTTTTCTGCAGCTTTACGGCCAATACCATTGTCAGTAATGCATATGCATGTATAATTATGATTTTCAGGCTCTATTGTAATAGAGATGCTTTTGTGGCCTTCTTTGCAAGATAAACCATGCCATAAGGCATTTTCTAAAAAAGGTTGTAAAATTAATGAAGGGACCTTAATTTTTTTAATATTTATTTTTGGATCTATGGTTTTTGTGAATTTTATGGTATTATCAAACCGTATGTTTTCTATGTTTAAATAAAGCATGGCGGTTTCTATTTCTTCTTCTAAAGTAATTTCTTTTTCAATTGAAGCATTTAAAATTTTTCTTATAAGTTTTGAAAACATATTAAGATAATGAATTGCATTTTCTTTTTCGTTGCTTTTAATGTAGAGTCTTATAGAGTTTAATGAATTGAAAATAAAATGAGGATTCATTTGACTTCTTAAAGCCTTAAGTTTTAAATCGTCTATTTCTTGTTTGTAGTCAATTTGTCTATTTAAAACTTTAATTTTTTCTCTTAATTGTAAATTTACAGTTTCTTTTAAAGTTTCATTTTCTTTAAGTTGATTAATAATTGTTAAGTTGGCCTTGTCTCTATCCTCTATAATCAATTTTTGTTTATAACCCAGCCCAAGCGAAAAGCAGATGTTTTCTAATAAAACACCAATAAAAAAATAAAAATCTCCTTCGGCAACAGTAATATTTATAAACGGTAAGGTTCTAATACTATATTCTCCTATAATTGATGATAGGAATAGTATTAAGGCTCCAATAATAATATAGTGCTTTAAAATGCTTTTTAATTTGAAAACAAAATAAAAAGAAAATAGAGTGTGTAAAGTAATGATGCTAAGGTAATACTTAGAGTAAAAACTATATATAGAGTGACTTTTAAATAAAACTAAGCTTAGTTGAGAAATAAAACCAAAAGTAAAAATAATAAGAACAGGGTAAATGATAAGCTTGTACCATTTTTTATTTATTTTTTTAATATTTAAAAATTCAACAGCAAATAAAAAGTAAATACAATTGTAAAACCATCTAAAAAAGTTAGAATAATTGGTGTTAGTATTTATGTAATTAACAGTGTCTTTTATAAACCCAGCTTCTACACTTGTTATTGAGGCTATTAGAATTAGAAAGGTATAAGCACTATAATACAAATACGATTTATCTCTATTTTGAAAGTAAAGAACAAAATGGTACAATGATAAGACAAATATTGCTCCTAGGATAAAGGTTAATAGCCCATTATTGGTTGCATTTTCGGCTATGTTTTTTAGCCAGCTATTATTATTTACCATATTAATAAGCGAGATATAAAATTTATTTTGTGCTTATGTAGGTTTTTATATTTTATAAAATTACAATTTCTAATTGGCATTATGGCAATCGTTTTATAGAAGTATTACTAATGTTGTTTTAAAATATAATTGGTATAAAAAATGAAATAAATAAAGAGAACATAATAAATATTGTTAAATCAGAATTTTATATCAACACATTTAAAGCGCATTTTAATTCATAATTGATATGAGGTTTGATGTCATAATGAGAAGGGTTCGTTAAAAAAAACAAAGATAGACTTAAAGCAGAACGATTGGTGTTTTGTTCTACTTTTTTATAATTCAAAGTTATTTGATTATAACTTTTTTTACAACTGAACTCTCATTTGTTACTACTTTTAAAAAGTAAGTCCCTTTTGCGTATTCTGACATGTCAATTGAGTCAATTAATGCATGGCTTTTAAACACCAGTTTTCCAGTAACAGAACTTAAATAAATGTGTTGAACCTTAATCCCTTTTGCCAATGAAATATTAATAATTCCAGAAGTCGGGTTTGGATAAATGCCTATCCCATCAATATTTTCTTCATTAGTACTTAATATAGTATCGGTAATAGTTCCAGAAATTCCATAATAACCCATTGAAGAATAATTAGAAAATCCATTGGAAGGAGTGCCTTCTATGCCTCCTTTTATTTCTAATTTGTAGTTGCCTTCTGTTAAAGTTGTATTAATATTTGCATAACGTGCAGCTTCCTCATTATTTGTAACAATAATATTTCCGTTCTCATCATATAATGTTGCTTCTACATCTAGCATTCCTCCTCCAATATGTTCAATTCTATCTATTTTTATGTCTATACTTCCACCTGAAGAGCCAATAGTAAAAGTAAAGACATCAGTATCATTATTTCCTCCAATTTGACCAGAATTCTGCATTGGATTTATTTCTGACACTCCTGTAAATTCAATAGGGGTTTCTTGCGAAATGTCATCCTCTCGAAAAGAAAGGTAGTTAGTGGTTATAATTTCTAAATCATCTTCAGTATTGTCAGAGCCAGAATATTCTCCTTTACTCCATTGGTGTAGAGCCTCACTCCAGTCATTTGCAGCATAATAGTTCCCCATTATCGGAACCCATTGAAAGGCGGGTATTCCGTTATAATAGTCTCCTCCTGGTAAACCTCCATCATGACTTAAGCCTAATTGATGTCCAATTTCATGCGCTGTTGTCCGTCCGTAATGATAACCTGCAGGTAATAAATAGATCTTACTGTGTGTTGCTGTGCCAAATGAATTCAAAGTAGCAGAAGATCCTCCATCTTCATCCAAAAACCGAGCTACTCCTGAGTTAATAACAGCTGTAGCATTATAAACATTGGCATCAGTAGTAACATTTACATCAAACATAGAAAAAGATGCAGCTACAATTTGCCAATTAATCCACATTTCTTCTTTTGTCATATGTTTAGGTGTATCTCCATTCATAATTCGTGAAATATCCATATATAATACTTTTTCGCTACCTGGACGACTTTGTAATTTATGAAGATCTGTACCAACAGGATAGGAACCAATATGAGAGTCTTCATTTCTTTTAATTTTTGTTTTATGAGAGTTAGTTTCAATTTTATGTAAGCCTTGAGCGTTATTTTCTCTATGTTGTTTGTTTGGATTGGCTCTTTGAAATTCACATACAGGAATAATTTTAGTAACTGGAACTTCATTTACAATTAGATTACCATTTGATGTCGTATTATATTCATAAGCAATTTTTTTATTAGGCATTACTACATATCCATATAGGTTGTTTTTTGTCCCTTTAAAGATCATAATGTGATTTTTGTTTCCATTTGCATATCCACTCATAGATAATTGCCCATTTTCATAATAATAGTTTGTAATTGTTACATCTAAGGGTGCGTTTTTACTAGAGATTAGGGTAACCTGTTTTGAGAATTGGGCTTGAGATTGAGTAATTTGATTTAATACTGTTCCCGTAGATCCAAGGTTTATTTGAGCATTTAATTGATTAATGAAAAAAAACAATGTTCCTATAAAAAGAAGGTTACTCTTTACTAATAAATTCATAATTTGATTTTTTTTATATAAAAATTAATGATAGAGAATATTTGCAATAAAAGCCTGGTTATTTAGTTTAAATACCTAAAAAACCGTTCTTTTACCTTGAGTATGTAATGATTAATAAATGAAGACCGTTGTAAAGGTTTGTGTTCATATTGTTTGGTTATAGAATTATTAAAGGATTCGACCTTAGTCGATAGTGTATGCGGACTATCCAGTAAATTTGGTGCAGTTTTTTGCGCTATTTTATAAATTTTTTTTAATTTTTATTTCTAAGGCTTTTTCTACAAGAGTTTTGTAATTTAAAGCAGAGTGAATTATACCATATTAAGTGATAAAGGTCTTAAATCATTGGGAAGTATTTTGAGGTAGGATAATTATACTGGGTTTTTTAATTTTTATGTATAAATGTATTTTATTTTTTTAGCTATAAAACTTTTAAGTATAGTTTTTTGTTGAAGTAAAATTCCTACAGGTAAGATTAATTGTGTTTTTTCAGGTTTTTCACTTGCTGACATCGTTTTTGTAAAAATACACATCTGAAAATCAGGTTTTTATGTATTTGTCAATTATATCTATCTGTAGGAATTGGACTACGCGTTGTTAAAAACTTACAAGCATTGTTTATAAAAATGGCTTTCATTATCGGGTACAATTTAGAATCTTTGTTAAACCGAAAGTGTATTAAATTTTCGTTATAATTTTTAAAACCCAAAAGAAGAGAATGTCGCAAGCAATTGAACCCATTTTACAAGAAAACAAAGATAGATTCGTAATTTTTCCAATACAGCATCATGATATATGGGAATGGTATAAAAAATCTGAAGCCAGTTTCTGGACAGCAGAAGAAATCGACCTTCACCAAGACTTAACGGACTGGTCTTCTAAACTAAATAATGATGAGCGTTATTTTATAAAACATATTTTAGCTTTTTTCGCAGCAAGCGATGGTATTGTAAACGAAAATTTGGCAGAAAACTTTGTAAACGAAGTACAATATAGTGAGGCTAAGTTTTTTTATGGTTTCCAAATTATGATGGAAAATATTCACAGTGAAACTTATTCATTGTTGATAGACACCTATGTAAAAGATGAAAAAGAGAAAAAGAATCTATTTAATGCTATTGAAACCTTTCCAGCAATTAAGAAAAAAGCAGATTGGGCATTAAAATGGATAGAATCTCCTAGTTTTGCCGAACGTTTAATAGCATTTGCAGCAGTAGAAGGAATATTTTTTTCAGGAGCATTTTGTTCTATTTTTTGGTTGAAAAAGAGAGGTTTAATGCCAGGATTAACTTTTTCTAACGAGCTAATTTCTAGAGATGAAGGCGTGCATTGCGATTTTGCAGTACATTTACATCAAAAGCATTTGATCAATAAAGTGCCAAAAGTGCGCATAAAAGAAATCCTTATAGATGCACTAAATATAGAGAGAGAGTTTATTACAGAATCTCTTCCTGCGAGTTTAATTGGAATGAATGCAAATTTAATGTCTCAATATTTAGAGTTTGTAACTGACAGACTTTTGGGAGAATTAGGTTGTGAAAAAGAATATAACACAGCAAACCCTTTTGATTTTATGGATATGATTTCATTACAGGGCAAAACAAATTTCTTTGAAAAACGAGTGTCTGAATATCAAAAGGCAGGTGTTCTTAATAAAGACAATGAAGAAGATAAATTTAGTTTTGATGCCGATTTTTAATTAAGTTTATCTAGACTGGTCCCCTCTTCCTCATATTAAAGGAAAAACCATATAGTGTAAAATAATAATGAGTATTAGTGTTAAGCTTGGTTTTTAAAAATCAAGATAGGAACGATTATTGCTCTAAAATAATTAATTAACCAAAGAATTGGATTGTATTAAGTTGATAATCAATCCAAAATTAACTAACCACTTATTTTCTCAAAATAAGCGTGTACGAGAAAATAACAAAAAAAGTGTAAAGTATGTTTGTATTAAAAAGAGACGGGCGGAAAGAGCCTATGATGTTCGATAAGATTACAGCAAGAGTACGTAAATTATGTTACGGGTTAAATGAACTTGTTGACCCTGTAAAAGTGGCTGTTAGAGTAATAGAAGGCCTGTACGATGGTGTTACAACTAGTGAGTTAGATAACTTAGCTGCAGAAATTGCAGCAACAATGACTACTGCTCATCCAGATTATGCGCGTTTAGCAGCTCGTATCTCTGTTTCTAATCTTCATAAAAACACAAAGAAAACCTTTAGTGAGGTTATGGACGATTTGCATAAATATGTAAATCCGCGAACAGGAAAATACGCTCCATTATTATCAGACGAAGTTCATAAAGTAATAATGGATAATAAAGAAAAATTAGATTCTACAATTATCTATAATCGAGATTTTGGTTACGATTACTTTGGTTTTAAAACATTAGAGCGATCATATCTTTTAAAATTAAACGGCAATATAGCAGAACGCCCTCAGCATATGTTAATGCGTGTTTCAATAGGAATTCATTTAAACGATTTAGATGCTGCGATTGAAACTTACGAGTTAATGTCTAAAAAATACTTTACACACGCTACACCAACGTTATTTAATGCAGGAACACCAAAGCCACAAATGTCTTCTTGTTTCTTATTAACAATGAAAGACGATAGTATAGACGGTATATATGATACTTTAAAGCAAACGGCTAAAATATCGCAATCGGCAGGAGGGATAGGCTTATCTATACATAATATTCGTGCAACTGGAAGTTATATTTCAGGAACGAATGGAACGAGTAATGGTATTGTGCCGATGTTACAAGTGTTTAATGATACAGCAAGGTATGTAGACCAAGGAGGAGGAAAGCGTAAAGGGAGTTTTGCAATGTATATTGAGCCATGGCATGCAGATATATTTGATTTTTTAGATTTAAAGAAAAATCATGGAAAGGAAGAAATGAGAGCAAGAGACTTATTCTATGCCATGTGGATGCCAGATTTATTCATGAAACGTGTTCAAGAAGATGGAATATGGACTTTAATGTGCCCTAATGAATGTCCAGGGTTATGCGATGTGCATAGTGAAGAATTTGATGCACTTTACGAAGGTTATGAAGCTGCAGGGAAAGGCCGAAAAACAATTAAAGCACGCGAACTATGGGAAAAAATATTAGAATCTCAAATAGAAACAGGAACGCCATATATGCTGTATAAAGATGCAGCAAATCGTAAGTCTAACCAGAAAAATTTAGGAACTATTCGTTCATCAAATTTATGTACAGAGATTTTAGAATATACCTCTCCAGATGAGGTTGCTGTATGTAATTTAGCTTCCATTGCTCTACCAATGTTTGTTAAGAATGGGGAGTTTGATCATAAGGAATTATTTAGAATTACTAAGCGAGTTACTAAAAACTTAAATAAAGTAATAGATCGTAATTATTACCCTGTTAAAGAGGCCGAGAATTCTAATTTTCGTCATAGACCAATAGGTTTAGGGGTGCAAGGTTTGGCCGATACTTTTATTAAATTACGTATGCCTTTTACTAGTGATGAAGCAAAAAAATTGAATCACGATATTTTTGAAACGTTATATTTTGCGGCAGTAACAGCTTCCATGGAAGAAGCAAAAAACGACGGGCCTTATCAAACTTATGAAGGTTCTCCAATAAGTAAAGGAGAGTTTCAGTTTAATCTTTGGGGAGTAAAAGATGAAGAGTTAAGCGGGCTTTGGGATTGGAAAAAACTACGTAAACAAGTATTGAAAAACGGAGTGCGTAACTCCCTTTTAGTAGCGCCAATGCCTACTGCCTCTACCTCTCAAATTTTAGGAAACAATGAATGTTTTGAGCCATATACTTCTAATATTTATACACGTCGTGTACTATCTGGAGAGTTTATTGTCGTAAATAAACATTTATTAGAAGATTTAGTAGAATTAGGCTTGTGGAACGAAAGCCTAAAACAAGATATAATGCGTGCTAATGGTTCTGTACAAAATATAGATATCATTCCTCAAGAAATTAAAGAATTGTATAAAACAGTTTGGGAATTAAGTATGAAGGATATTATAGATATGTCTCGTCAACGAGGTTACTTTATCGATCAATCACAATCGCTTAATTTGTTTTTAGAAGGTGCTACTATGGCAAAGCTAACCTCTATGCATTTTTATGCATGGAAGAGTGGTTTAAAAACAGGAATGTATTATCTAAGAACGAAAAGTGCTGTCGATGCAATTAAATTTACTTTAGATACTAAAAAGAAAGCAGAACCTATAGCAGAATCTACTACAAATAATGAAACTGCTATTACAGAACAGAAACAACAAAAAGCAGTAAAAACAGCAGAGAAGTTTGCGAAAAAAGTAAAAGAAATAGATGTAGAGCCAATGAGTGCTGAAGAAATGAAAGCGCTAATAGCTCAGGCAAAAGATGCAGAAGGGGATGATTGTTTAATGTGTGGTTCTTAAATTTAGGAATATTCATGATTTAGATTAACAAAAATAATATCTGTAAGTTTATAAATAGAGTTAAAAAAGCATCCAGAAATGGGTGCTTTTTTTTTGTAAAAAACTGTATTTGTTTGTCATTAAATAGAAATAGCGACTATTTATGATAAAATTATAGAGACAAAAATTAGAAGGTAATTTATTTTGTAAAAAGGAACTAATGGTGTTGTGGTATGAAAAGAACAACCTATATTAGGTCTCATTCTATATGTCTTGACTGGCTTTTTTTATAAAGACTTCCCAGATAAAAACACTATAGACGATTAAGTATTCTAAGCCTATAATCCACAAGTTTTCAGTATTATTTGAATTCGCATATGCTAGATAACTTATAATTATAATGCCACTCCATATTATAGGGTATTTATAATTGGTAAATAGGCTAATAATTAATATCGTAGCAATGTACCATGGATGTACCGTTGTACTCATAAAAAGATAAAAAGAAAAGGCAAATAACATATGAGTTGTTAACTGTTTTGTGGTTATGTTTTTTTTGAAAAACGCAAGAAAGAATACAAATGCTATTACAAAAAGGGCTAATATTTTGCTAATAATTGCTATTTCATTCCAGCCTCTAAACCAATAACCAATTTCACGCACAATGTAATATATACTGGCATTAAATTCAAAATTGCCAAACCAAAGACCAACAGTTTTTGAATAATTATCTATAAAATCTATAGAAAAAAAAGGCATAAATAATAGTAGAGTGGTTATACCAATTATGATGTAAAATGTTATTAACTTCTTTAGGTTTAGTGCAGTCGAAACTTTTTTCGAGTTTTTGATTATTGGTTTAGTTTTAATTGATCTAAACCATTTAAAAAATAAAGGAAGAAAAATAAGAGGGACTAACTTTGTTGAAATGGAAAAAGCGAAAACAACAGCAGCCCATTTCCATTTTCCTATATGTAATAGGTACAAACTCCAAACAAGGAAAAAAATCATAACACCTTCAAAATGTAAATTTCCTGTAAGTTCAATAATTATAAATGGATTCAGAATATACCAAAATATATTATTTATGGGAATGTTTAGTTTCTCTAATAGTTTTTTCCCAAAATATAAAGTTCCTAAGTCAGCCACAATAATAAGCAGGCGTAAAACCATTGTAGCACCAATAATACTGGTATTAGAAAAAATACTAGCAATAATAAAGCAAAGTTGGTTAATAGGCGGGTAATTAGTAAAATGGCTGGCATTTAATTGCTTCATTCCTGTATACAATTCTTGGGCTTGATTTATTGGAAATTCACCACGGCTAATAAATGATTCTGGGGTGTATAAATAAGGATTATATCCTTCTAAAATCATCCGGCCATCCCATATAAAACGATAAAAATCTTGTGATAAGTTTGGGATTGCGAAAAGAAATACTAACCGAAATATAAAGGCAATTATGGTTAAAGTTTTGAAATTAATTTTGTTATTCTTTACAAGGGTATAAAACAGAAAAAATAAAGTACAGTATACCAACATTAGCTTTATATAATCGGTCCTTGCTAAGTCGTATGCAAATATAAAATACAAAACGGCGCTAAATACCGCTAACAGTATTGAGTGTTTACTACTTTTTAATAAAGTTGTATTTAGCATTTAATAAATATAGAAATAGGCTTTATAACTTCTAAGAAAAAGACTAATTTTTATTAAACTTTAGAAGTTAAAGATTTAAAAAAGACATAACCAAACCCAATAAATAACATTAAGTGAAATGGAAATAAACCAAAATCACCACCTTGATCTCCTACAATAAATGCACTGTACATTCCAAAGGCAAAGTATATCATTAAAATCCCTTCAAAAATAACATTAAAAGATATTTTTTTATGAAGATATTTATTGCCTTTCCAGCTATCAGTTATCGAATTAATATTAAACTTTGGAGTACGGACAAATTCACTACGTTTACCTATATGGCCTTCAAGAACAGCTATTGAGTTTTGTAAAGAAAACCCCATGGCAATAGAGAAAAAGGTAAAAAACATAACAACATATTGTATGAAGTTTTTAATACCGCTGCCATAACTTTTTTTATACATCGTCCAATAGCAAATAAAGAAAATAATAGTACTTACTACAAAAAAGCTCATAACATAAAAGTATGGCCTTAAGTGAGCATATTCATTCTTAATATAGAGCATTGGAATACTAAGAACACCAACAATAAGAACATTTAAAAACATGGTGCTGTTTAGTAAATGCAAAATGCCATGCATTTTTGTTTTAGAAGAAATATTTTTACTCTTAAGGACTTTCCACATCATTTTTCTAAAGTTCTCAGCCCCGCCTTTATTCCATCTAAACTGTTGAGATCTAGCAGCACTAATAACTACTGGTAATTCTGCAGGAGTTTCAACTTCTTCTAAATATTTAAATTTCCAATTTTTTAATTGCGCTCTATAACTTAAATCTAAATCTTCGGTAAGGGTATCTCCTTCCCAATTTCCTGCATCCAGTATGCATTGTTTTCTCCATACACCAGCAGTCCCATTAAAATTTATGAAATGTCCTTTACTGTTACGGCCAACCTGTTCTAAGGTAAAGTGTGCATCTAAAGCGAATGCTTGAATTTTAGTAAGTACAGAATAATCTCTATTAATATGCCCCCAACGTGTTTGAACCACTCCAATTTTTGGGTCTTTAAAATGAGGAATAGTACATTTTAACCAATCTTTTTTTGGAAGAAAATCGGCGTCGAAAATTGCAATATACTCACCTTTAGCTATTTCTAGTCCTTCTTTTAATGCACCTGCTTTAAAACCTTGTCGGTTTGTACGATGAATATGTATAATATCCAACCCAGAATCTTTTAATGCTTTTATTCGTGCAGCAGTAGTTTTAACCGTTTCATCTGTCGAATCGTCTAATACCTGTATTTCAAGTTTGCTTTTTGGGTAGTCAATTAGAGCAATATTCTCCAAAAGACGTTCCATAACATATAGTTCGTTATATACTGGTAATTGAACTGTTACCATTGGTATTTCATCACTATTTGAAAAATCAAACTTAGGTGATTTACATACTTTTTTTTGCGCAGATAAGTAATTAAATAACAGGTTTAATTGAGCTAATGCATACATGAAAATAAGCAATAGAGCAGTGGAATATATAATTATAATAATGCTTTTTAAAATCACTTTTTAAAACTGTATTTAAATATCCAACTTAATATCTTAAATCCAGCAAATATAGTGCCTTTTAAAGTACCAGACACTTTTGAAATGCCAATTCTTTGTTTATATTTTACTGGAACTTCTGTATATGTTAATTTTTGTTTGAGCACTTTTAACTGCATTTCGACAGTCCAGCCGTATGTTTTATCTACCATATTTAAGGCTAGTAGCTTATCATATTTTATAGCTCTAAATGGCCCTAAGTCCGTGAATTTTGCCTTAAAAAATAAAGACATTAAATATGTAGCTAACCAATTACCAAAAATTTGTTGCGGTGTCATAGCTCCATTTTCTCTATGTTGTTTTACTCTTGTGCCTATTACAAAATCAATGTCTTCATTTATTATGGGCGCTACTAATTTAGTGAGCTCTTCAGGGTAATCACTATAATCCCCATCTAAGAATACAATAATATCTGGTTTGTTAGATTGTCTTGCAACATAGTCCATACCTTTTAAGCAGGCATAACCGTAACCTTTTCTGTTTTCTCTTAATACAGTAGCTCCAGCACTTTTAGCGTTTTTTTCTGTATAATCTGTAGAATTGTTATTTACTACGATTATTTCATGGACAGTTTTAGGAATGTCTTCAATAACACTAGTAATAGAATCTTGCTCATTATGTGCAGGAATGATGACTTTTATTTTGGTCATTTAAGGTTGCTTAATTTGTTTTCTTTTTTGAAAGAAGTTAAGTCTTCCCATTCTTTAATTTGTTTTCCTGCTTCAAATTTTTTTGCAGAAACTAATACTTCATTTTTATACATTAAACAGTATCCATTTTTTTTGTTATTTTTTAATTGACATTTGTGTTTAACTTTTTCATTATCATCATAAAAAACCCACCAATTAGTTTTATTTCCATTCACAAAATGACCCGCTTTTGTTTTTTTTCCATTTGAAGCATAAAATAGCCAATAATTTGTGTTTTTTCCTAATTTAAATTCTCCAATTTTTTTTAACTGCCCGTTATTATAATAATATTTCCAACACCCCGTTTCATAACCAGCTTTATAATAACCTTCAGATTGGGTTTGTCCATTATCATAATAGTATTTCCAATAATTATTTTGTTTGCCATTAATATAATGACCTTCTTCTTTTAGTATTTTATTATTATAATAATATTTCCAATACTTATCTTTTTTATTTTGAGAATAAGCACCTTCAGCCTTTAACGTACTATCCTGGTAAAAATACTGCCAATAATTCGTTTTTTCTCCGTTAGTATATTCTCCTTGTTTATCTATCGTTTTATTTGGGAAGTAATATTTCCAAAACCCTATTTTTATTGTATCATTTAGCCACCCTTCGGCTTTTAATTGACCATTGTCATAATAGGTTTTAGAATAACTTTTTTCTGCCAAAGCGTAAAAGCTTACTAAAAGAAAAGTTATAAGTATTGTATTTTTCATTTTGCATTAATTGGTTGTTGCTACAAAGTCTTTATATAATGAATTAGGGGTGCATTAATGTGTAAACAGTTTACTTTTGGTTTACTAAATCCATTAAATCTATATCGTTGCCTAATAATACTTCTGTCGGATTAATTCTTCCTTTCATACTATCATTTTCTAATTTTAACACTCCTCTAGGGCAAACAGCACTGCAAACTCCGCAGCCGACACAACTAGAGCGTACAATATTTTCTCCTTTTTGAGCATAGGCACGAACATCGATTCCCATTTCACAGCTATTAGAGCAGTTACCACAAGAAATACATTGTCCGCCATTTGTGGTGATTCTAAATTTTGAGAATAAGCGCTGTTGAAATCCTAAAATTGCAGCCATAGGGCATCCGAAACGGCACCAAGACCGGCTTCCTAAAATAGGATAGAACCCTGTGCCAATTACACCTGAGAATATTGAACCAATATAAATACCATAAATCGATCTTAGCGTACTTCCTTGTATAAAAAAGATATGATCTGTTGTACCTGTAAAGTGCATAATTAATAGTAATGCAATAACTACAAAATATCCTATAGCTCCCATTTTTGCATCTTTACCCAATTCTTGGGCTTTAAAATACATTACAGTAGCAAATACCAGAGTTAAAAAACCGATTACTATAGTTATAAATACACCTCGAGTTAACCAAAAATCATTGCTGTCATAACCTAAATAAGTATATACCATTGCGGTAGTCATAACTACTGAAAACACTAAAACGGTATGTATTAGCCAGCGTTCTAATTTCCATGCAGACATTTTTTTAGATGATAATTGTCTAAAAGAGTCGCCAGCTGTTTCTGCCAAACCGCCACAGCCACACACCCATGAACAGTACCAGCGTTTACCATATTTATATGTTAATATTGGAGTAATTACAAATATTGAAATGATACCAAAGAGTATTAACGCTAAACCAATATTACCGTTAGAAAGAAACCCTTTTACAGACCATTCATCAAAAATATAATAGTTAAGCGGCCATATGCTTTTTAAGTCATAGTATGGCAAATCGTTATTCATAACATGCATAAATTCGGGAATTAAATACGCGAAACCCAGTTGGAAAAACATAACAGAGATAGTACGTAATTGCTGATATTTATTATGACGGTATTTTAATATAAATTTATAGCCAAAAGCAATAATAGCGATAGTATAAAGTGTTCCATAAACAAACCATTGGCTTGCGTTTCTACCACTTAATAAATGGCTTAATGGATCGAAAAGCGCTATTAAACCAGTATTAGATGTCCCATTTTTACCCAAGCCTAAGTATTGCGGGTAAAAGTATAATATAATGTAAAAGGTGGTTAGTATTACTCCTAATGCCCAGCCAATAACACCACGTGAAGATATGGACTTAAACCAAACACCATCATTTTTTATTCCTTCCTGTTTTGTTAAGTAAGCTTCTCTGGAATAAATGACTGTTCCTAATGTAATTAAGCCTAGGGATAAACTTAAGAATAAGGCTTTGTTTGGAAAGTTTATATTTAAAAGCGCTAAGGCTAGTATTAGTAATCCAATTAAGCCTATTGCTAATGCCAATTTTTGTTTTGTCGAAATAGTTAAGGCATCTGGAGTTGCTAACGACATACTGTGGTTTAATTTGTTACTCATTTTGTTTTAATTATGTCGTTTGTAGATTGTTGTTGTAAGTTAAAAGGATGTCTTTTTCAAAACGTTTATAAAATTCTGGGTCGAAGTTGGCTTCTTGTAAATTATTAATCACATAATCAACATCACGCTCTTCAGTTAACCAACGGTCGAACACATCGTGTCGCATTCTTATTCCAAAGGTATTAATGCCCAAAAATTTATTGGTTGTAGTTTCATAACAAACTGTAATACAATTTGTATCGTTTTTATGTTTCCAATGAAAATGAGTTTCGTTCTCTCTTGGTTTGGAAAATACCCATCCATAGGTTTGGTATTCAATATCTAAAAATTTTGCTGAGTTAAACCAATGCCCAGGTTTGTACTCTAGTTTATTGCCACATATAGTTTGGGCTAAAGTTTCTCCCATCATTCTGCCTGTATACCATACTGCCTCAATTGGTCTGCGTTGCCCAATACCACCATCTCTTTGTTCTGCACAATCTCCGATAGCATATATATCTTTAATGTTTGTTTCTAGATACCTATTAACTAAAACACCCCGATTGGTTTCAATTTCAGAGTTTTTTATAAAATCTATATTTGGAGAGACTCCAGCGGTTAAGCCTACAACATTACATTCTATTTCTTCATCTGTTTCTGCAATGACTATGGATTTTACACGGCCATTTACATCGGCCTTTATTTCTTTTAAATTTGCACCTAAGCGCAAATCAATATGATGGTTTTTTATATGCCTATTTATCATGGCGCTTTCTCCTTCTGGTAAAACGCTATTCCAAAAACTAGATTCACGAACTAAAAAGGTTACAGGGATGCTTCTACTATTTAGCATTTCTGCTAATTCGATACCTATTAGCCCACCGCCTACAATTACTGCTCTATTGCACACTTTGTTATTTGGAGCATTTTGCTCTAAAGTGTCTAAATCTTGTTTGCTATAAAGCCCTTGTACCCCATAAAGGTCTTGTCCTGGCCAACCGAACTTGTTAGGTTTGCTTCCAGTGGCTATAATTAGTTTATCATAATTTAGGTTGGTATCATTATCAAGTATTAAAGTTTTATCATCAATATCTATATTTTTTACATAAGCGTTAAGGAGTTCGATTCTATTCTTTTTCCAAAACCAATTTTCATAAGGTTGAGTATGTTCAAATTTCATATGCCCCATATAAATATACATAAGTGCTGTTCTAGAAAAAAAGTAATCTGTTTCTGAAGAAACTATAGTAATTTTTTTATCCGATAGTTTTCTAATATGACGGGCAACTGTAACTCCAGATATTCCATTTCCTATTATGACAATATGTTCCATACAATGGTTTTGGTTTTTTTATGTGTCGTTAATAAAGATAGTAACTTAATCTTTTTAAGGTATTTAGAATGGTTTTAAATTAGAGTGTTTTGAAAGTTTATTATTGTAAATTAGACATAGGTAGTATAAACTAAAAAAAACGGGATCTATATTATGAAAAATTCAATAATTATATTAGTAACATTTTTTTGGAGTATGTCATTTTCAGCTCAAAGCTTAAGTACTTTTATAGAAAAATCAGATCATTTTTTTAAAACTCATGTTTTTAATGGTAGAGTTGCTTACGGGAATATTAAGAAAGACCCAAAAGCATTGAACGATATTTTAAAATTAGCAGAAGCGATATCTGTATCTAATGAGAATACATCTAATTATCAGGCTTTTTGGATTAATGCTTATAATTTATCGGTTATAAAGGGAATAGTAGCTCATTATCCGACAAAATCACCTTTAGATCATGATGGTTTTTTTGATAAAACGAAGTATAGTTTAGGGGGAAAAAAAGTAACTTTAAATGATATAGAGCATAAATTATTGAGAGCTCAATTTAAAGATCCTAGAGTTCATTTTGTATTAGTTTGTGGAGCAATTGGTTGCCCGCCTTTAATTAATGAAGCGTATAAACCTTCAATAGTGGAAGAACAACTTCAAAAACAAACAGAGTTAGCACTAAATGGTAATTATTTTATTAAGGTAAATGCCAAGAAAAAGAAAGTAGAAGGCTCTGAGTTATTAAAATGGTATAAAGACGATTTTACAATGAATGGTTTAACAGAAATTGAGTACATTAATAAGTATAGAACTGAAAAAATTCCAACCAACTATAAATTAACGTACTTTAATTATAATTGGAATATAAATAAACAATAAAAAGGCCTTTTAAGAGGCTCTTATATAAATAGTATTTAAAAGAGTTTAATCAATCTAAATTAATAGCATTTCCTTTTTAGAAGGAATGAAAAACAAATTTTTTCATGAAAAAAATACTAGCATTAATCGCAGTAGTAGCAGTGTCATACAATGGGTTTTCTCAAGAAGATGATACAGAAACCATAAAAAGTAATGTGCAAGAATTTACGCCGTCTAAGCTATTAAGAAAAGGGCAATGGGATATCAAGATATTTAGTGGTTTATATACTCAAACAGAGCAGACTGATGGAAATGGAACATCTGGTAAAATTGTAAGACAAACCTTTTTTACTAATACAAATGAGGTTTACACTGGAGTAAGTGATAATTCAAGAATCAATGTAGGTATTATTTTTCAAATGAGATCAAATAGCCTAGCTGGCCAAGGAGCTTTAGATATTTTTAGTTTTGAAGATAATGGAAACGATAGGCGTTCTGGGCTAACTACAGTTACACCATCTATTCGTATTCAACCTTTTAGGAATATCAATAATTTTTCATTTACTAGCTCATTTTACATCCCAGTTTTTAAAGACCAGTCAGATACAGTACCTACAGATGAAGTATTCTCTTATTTGGATATTAGAAGTTATGCCTGGGAGACCAAATTTTTCTTTGATAAAA
>JAHDGB010000227.1 GCA_020627885.1 Flavobacteriaceae bacterium
AAATCTTCAATTTGAGATACCAAATGCTCTGCATAATGATGCCCTTCTTTTTCTGCTTTAAAATAAGTTTCTGTTTTCACGGCATCTCCTCGAAGCGCCATAACATTATCAATACCTAAAAAATCAAGATCGATTAAGAAATTCTCGGTATCTTCTTTAGTAAAACCTCCACATAATATGTGAGGTATAGCATCTACCTGATATTTATTTTGAATTGCAGCACATATCCCTACAGTTCCTGGCCTTTTCTTAACAACTTGTTTTTTTAATAATCCGTCCCCAATAGCTTTGTATACATACTCTTCTCTATGATATGTAACATCTATAAATGGTGGTTTAAATTCCATTAAAGGATCTATATTATCAAAAATAGATTTTATGTGTTGTCCTTTTAAAGGTGGTAATATTTCGAATGAGAACTGTGTCTTTCCTTTTGCCAGTTCTATATGATCTGTTACTTTCATATTATGCCCGCAAAGACGGGTGTTTTTTAATTATTACTTTTTTTTCATTACTCCTATTAAAAATTAAGAGTCGAGATATTGCTATCGCTAATTCATCTTTGATATAGAATCATTCATTAGCTAAATTAGGGTGCAGCCATTTTCTTGCTTTATCTATGGCAATTCCTTTTCTTTTAGCATAATTAACCACTTGGTTATTGGTAATTTTACCTAAACCAAAATATTTAGCCTCCTGATTTCCGAAATAATAACCGGAGACAGAAGCTGCTGGCCACATGGCTAGGCTCTCTGTTAGCGTGACTCCTATTTGATTCTCAACATCTAATAAACTCCATATGGTTTCCTTTTCTAAATGATCTGGACAAGCTGGATAACCCGGTGCAGGTCTAATCCCTCTATAGGATTCTTTTATTAACTCTTCATTAGACAGTGCTTCATTAATACTATATCCCCAATGCTTCGTTCTTACTTGCTTATGCAAATACTCAGCAAAGGCTTCAGCAAACCGATCGGCAATAGCTTGTACCATAATTGCGTTATAATCATCATCTTTATTTTTATAATGATTTGCTAATTCTTGAACTCCAAAAATAGAAACACAGAATGCTCCCATATAGTCTTTAACTCCTGATTCTTTTGGAGCAACAAAATCAGACAGTGCCATATTTGGCACCCCTTCCCTTTTCTTTAGCTGTTGACGTAGTGTTCTAAAAACAGCTATTTCTTTTCCTTTTTTTAGAACTGAAATATCATCATCATTAACCGTATTTGCTTCAAATAAACCAAACACTGCTTTAGGTTTTAATAATTGTTTCGATATAATAATTTTAATCATTTTTTGAGCATCTGAATACAACTGCGTTGCTTGCTCTCCAACAATTTCATCGGTTAAGATATCTGGGAATTTTCCATGTAAATCCCAAGAAATAAAAAACGGTCTCCAATCTATAAATGGCAACAACTCTTTAAGACTTAGTTGTTTTAAAACTTGTACTCCTAAAGCTTTAGGTTTTTCGATTTTAGCCGTTTTCCAATCAATTTTATACTTTTTACCTCTGGCTTCTTCTAAAGAAATGTATGACTTTTCTTTTCCTCGTTTTAAAAATTTTTCTTTAAACTCATCATAATCTTTTTTTAATTTGGCAACATAGACATTAGCTGTTTTTTTATTTAATAAATCTCCCACTACTGTTACAGCTCTAGAAGCATCGTTTACATGAACTACTGCATTTTTATATTCAGGATTTATTTTAACTGCCGTATGTGCTTTAGATGTGGTTGCTCCTCCTATTAATAATGGTACAGTAAAATTTTGGCGTTCCATTTCTTTTGCCAAATACACCATTTCATCTAAAGACGGCGTAATTAACCCAGACAAACCTATAATATCTACATTCTCTTCTTTCGCAGCTGCTATTATTTTTTCTGGAGGAACCATAACTCCCAAATCTACAATCTCATAATTGTTACAGCTTAGAACAACACTTACTATATTTTTTCCTATATCATGCACATCTCCTTTAACTGTAGCCATTAAGATTTTTCCCAAAGCTTTTTGTTTTTCTCCTTTCTCCGCTTCAATAAAGGGGTTTAAATACCCTACAGCTTTTTTCATTACTCGAGCCGATTTTACAACTTGGGGTAAAAACATTTTACCAGCTCCAAACAAATCACCAACAACATTCATCCCAATCATTAAATGTCCTTCAATAACTTCTATTGGTTTTTTAACATGCTGCCTCGCCTCTTCTACATCTTCTAAAATAAAGGTATCAATTCCTTTAACCAAACTGTAAGTAATACGCTCTTGAAGTGAATTTGTTCGCCAAGACAAATCTGTTTTCTTTTCAACTTTCGATACTTTTACCGTTTCGGCAAAATAAAGTAAACGCTCTGTAGCATCATCTCTTCTATCTAAAATAACATCTTCTACATACTCTAATAACTCTTTAGAGATATCGTCATATACTTCTAGAAGTGTTGGATTTACAATCCCCATATTCATCCCCGCTTGAATCGCATGGTATAAAAAAACTGAATGCATGGCTTCTCGCACAGCATCATTTCCTCTGAAAGAAAAGGAGACATTACTTACACCTCCACTAACACTTACATTAGGTAAATTATCACGGACCCATCTGGTAGCTTCAATAAAATCGAGGGCATTTTTTCTATGCTCTTCCATTCCTGTGGCTACAGGAAAGATATTTAAATCGAAAATAATATATTCTGAAGGAAAATCGACTATATCTATCAATATTCTATAAGAGCGTTCTGCTATTTCAATTCTTCTTTCATAATTATCGGCTTGTCCTATCTCATCAAAAGCCATTATAATTACTGCAGCACCATAACGCTTTACTAGTTTAGCTTGCGCTATGAATTTTTCTTCACCTTCCTTTAATGAAATTGAATTTACGACACATTTACCTTGTACCACTTGTAACCCAGCTTCTATAATTTCCCATTTAGAGCTATCTATCATTATAGGTACTCGACAAATATCGGGTTCAGCAGCAATGAGATTTAGAAACCTTACCATAGCCTGTTTTCCATTAATAAGACCATCGTCCATATTAATATCAATAATTTGTGCGCCACCATCTACCTGATGCCTTGCTATAGCTAAAGCTTCATTGTATTTCTCTTCTTTTATTAATCGCAAAAATTTCTTAGAACCAGCAACGTTTGTACGTTCTCCTACATTAATAAAATTACTTTCTGGTGTAATAATTAAAGGTTCTAGCCCTGATAAACACATGTGCTTTTTTTCTCTTACATTTCTCATCATACCAATTCTTTAATAAATCTTGGCTTGTATTTTGACGCAATAGTTGCTATCGCTTTAATATGCTCTGGCGTGGTACCACAGCATCCTCCAATAATATTTATCAGATTTTTTTTAAAATAGGCTTCTATCTGCTCACCCATTTCTTCTGGAGATTCGTCATACTCACCAAAAGCATTAGGTAAACCTGCATTTGGATGTGCAGAAATGGCAAAATCGGTTTTGGCAGCTATCGTTTCTAAATGAGGCTGTAATAAACTGGCACCTAGCGCACAATTAAACCCAACAGATAATAGTGGAATATGAGATACAGATATTAAGAATGCTTCTGCAGTTTGTCCAGATAATGTGCGACCACTAGCATCAGTAATTGTACCGCTTACCATAATTGGGATTTCAATATTTCTCTCTTCTTTTACTTCTTCTATAGCAAACAATGCTGCCTTAGCATTTAACGTATCGAAAACGGTTTCTACCAGCAAAATATCTGCTCCTCCATCTATCAACGCCTTTACCTGCTCTTTATATGCAACTCGCAATTCATTAAATGAAATGGCTCTATAACCAGGGTCATTCACATCTGGAGACATGCTTGCTGTTCTATTAGTTGGACCTATACTTCCTGCAACAAAACGAGGCTTATTAGGCTCTCTTAAAGTAAATTTATTGGCTACTTGTTTTGCTATTCTTGCTGACTCGTAATTAAGTTCAT
>JAHDGB010000023.1 GCA_020627885.1 Flavobacteriaceae bacterium
TAACTACAATCAAATCAATGCTTGACTGCTGGCTTGTAATCTTTTTTATCTATTACCATTTTTGCTATAATCTCTCTAAGTATTTCCGACGTCCCTCCTCCTATAGGTCCTAAACGACTATCTCGAAGCATTCTTGCTAACGGATACTCTTCCATGTAGCCATACCCTCCTAAAAATTGAAGACAGTTATAAATAACTTCATCCGCCATTTTAGTCGATCTTAATTTGGAAACCGTTGCTTCTTTAACAACATAATCCCCTTTGTTTAATTGTGCTGCTATTGCATAGTTAAAAGACTTACACACCAACATATCTGCATAGCCTTCAGCAAACGTATGTCGTAATGCCTGAAATTTATTTATGGTTTTACCAAAAGCCTGTCTTTCAGACATGTATTGTTGAGTGTACTCTAATGCAAATTCTGCTCTGGCATGTGCATTAATACCCATTATTAAGCGTTCTAAAGCAAAATGCTGCATGATGTATGCAAATCCTTTATTTTTCTCACTCATTAAATTAGACGCAGGGATAACAACATTATCAAAGGCTATCTCCCCAGTATCTGAAGCTCTCCAACCCAACTTATCGAGTTTCGTTGCTGAAATACCAGGTGTATCACGATCCATTATAAAAATACTAATACCTTTGTTACCTAACTCTGGGTTTGTTTTTGCCGCAACAATTAAATAATCACTGTACACTCCATTTGTAATAAAAGTTTTAGATCCATTTATAACATAAGTATCGTCTTTTTTTACAGCAGTAGTTCTCATTCCTGCAACGTCACTACCACCAAAAGGTTCCGTTATACATAGACAACCTATCATATCTCCTGTAATACTTGCTGTTAAGTATTTTTCTTTATGAGCTTCGCTTCCTTCTGCATTAAGATGAGTCATTGCTAAATAGGCATGAGCCCACATCGCTGCTGCAAACCCACCTGAGTTAATTTTTTGTAATTCTTCTAAAAATATTACGGTATAAAATAAATCAAGGTTTAATCCTCCGTATTGCTCAGAATAGTTAATACCAAAAAAGCCCATATCACCAAACTTTTTCCATATGAAACGCTCTATTACTCCTGTTTTTTCCCACTTTTCAATATGCGGCACTACTTCTTTTTGCAAAAAATCGCTTAAGCTTTCTCTAAATAAATTATGTTCTTCAGTGAAGTACAAATCGTTCATCGTAAAATAGTATTTTGATTATTATTTATTATGATTTTAAGCAGTCTTATGGGAGTTAAATATTTATCCTGCTTCTAATCGATTTGCAAATATAGCTTAATTATATTATACTTTTCCTTTGGAAAATCTTTAACTTTTGTTAATTCGTCTAAAGATTGATATTCACCTCTTAGAGTTCTTTCTTCTATAATATTATGAGCTACATCATAATCTATATATCTTATTGTTACGAGCTCCTCTCTTGTTGCTGTATTCAAATTTATTTTTTTTATATTTTTAGGAGTTTTAACTTTAAACTTATTATTAATTTCCTCTATTACCTCTTTTGACAAACCATAAATCTCCTCCAACTCAATAGGGCTTATATAACCTTTTTGATTTTCTCTATACTTAATAATTCTTTGAGACAATTTATCTCCTACTCCTTTTATTTTTTTTAATTGAGATGCTGTAGCAGTATTTAAATCCATTTTTTCGTCTACTGTCTTTTTATCTACTTTTTTATACTTGACGTAAGCTTTATTATGTTTTCTATATTTAGGAAATTTAAAATATGGAGATAAAATTGATAATACAGAATCTGAGATTTTAGTTACCTGTTGAAATTCCTTAGCCGAATTTATCCATTCATTTTTCAATCTATATTTTAACAAACGATCTATTTCTTCATTTGTCATTCCTAAAGCATACCCCTTATAATCAGTTATAAAATTAGGGTTAAAAGGAAAAATTTTAGATTTGTTAGTTTCTAATTTTATTTTTTTTAATGAATCTACTTCAGCTATAAAAAAAGTTAAAGCTTGATTATTCGATGCTAACTCCTTTTCTATTTTATAACTATCGAAACTATTTCCTATATAAAAATAGAGGCATTGAAGTATTGTAATAATTATAAGTAATAAAAAAATCCCATTTCGTTGTTGCCTACTGAACTGAAAATGGGATTTGATTTTTTTCATCTTAGTTTAAATAAAAATACTAATCTTTTTTTATTGCATTTAAATATCTATTTAGTTGTTTTTTCACTACTGGGAATAAGAAAAATAACCCAACCATATTAGGGAATACCATTGCAAAAATCATAGCATCAGAAAATGCCCATATAGACCCCATACTTGCTGC
The DNA here is from genome assembly GCA_020627885.1 of Flavobacteriaceae bacterium. Classification (GTDB taxonomy): domain Bacteria; phylum Bacteroidota; class Bacteroidia; order Flavobacteriales; family Flavobacteriaceae; genus JAHDGB01. The sequence goes on from JAHDGB010000023.1 coordinate 2,310, forward strand.
CGCACCAATAACGATAAAGGTTAAAAACAATAATTTATATACTAGATCTGCTGTTTTTCCTCTTCCAAATAAGAATTTCCACGATTGCAACCCATAATAAGACCAAGAAATCATTGTAGAAACTGCAAATAAAACTACTGCTATTGTTAAAAAAACATTAGAGTAAGGAATATATTGAGCAAATGCTTTAGAAGTAATTCCTGCACCTTCATAGGCTACTCCATCTATCATAACTGAACCTTCCCCTCCATATTCGAAATGTCCTCCAAAATTAAATATAATAATAACTAAAGCTGTCATAGTACAAATAACTACAGTATCTATAAATGGCTCTAATAAAGCTACTAAACCTTCGCTAGCAGAATATTTAGTTTTAACAGCAGAGTGTGCAATTGAAGCAGAACCAGCACCAGCTTCATTAGAAAAAGCTGCACGTTTAAAACCTACTAACAACACCCCTATTACACTACCAACACCAATAGCTGTTGGATTAAAAGCTTCTTTTAGAATTAATCCTATGGCATCATCTACAAAAGAGATATTACTTAATATGATATATAAACATGCTAACAAATACATTACAGCCATAAAAGGCACTACTTTTTCAGTTACTGAAGCAATTCTTTTAATGCCACCAATAATAATAATTCCTACTAAAATTGCTAATATCACTCCTATTACCGCACCAGCACTAGCACTCTCTAAACCTATTAGTTCTTTCAGTACTATTGTTGCTTGATTTGACTGCGCTGCATTACCACCTCCAAATGAGCCACCAATGCAAAAAATAGCAAATATTACAGCTGCTATTTTACCAAATAATTCAAAACCACGTTCTTTTAGCCCTTTGCTAATGTAATACATTGGCCCTCCATATACCGTACCATCTTCTCCTACATCTCTATATTGTACCCCTAAAGTACACTCTACAAACTTTGAGGACATTCCTAAAAAACCACAAACGATCATCCAAAAGGTTGCTCCAGGACCTCCTAATGCAATTGCTAATGCAACGCCTGCTATATTGCCATTACCAACAGTACCTGACACTGCCGTAGCTAATGCCTGAAAATGAGTTACTTCACCTTCTTCACTTTCATCTCTAATTGTTTCTATTGCATCTCCACCTGGAGTAGAATCGCCATACATTTCTTCAGAAACGGCTTTGTCAACATCATCATACTTTCCTCTTACTACATTTATTGCTGTACCAAACCTTCTAATATTAGGGAATCCAAAATAAATTGTAAAAAACAAAGCACTTCCCACTAAAAGGACTAATACAAAAGGAATATCTGGATCGTGCCAAACGTTAAAGAATATAACATTGCTAAAAAAATCTGAAATTGGTTGAAACGCTTCATCTATACGTTGATCCAAACCTTTTTCTGCAACATCCTGAGACATAGATAAAAATGGAACAATTAAAGTGAATAATGAGAGAAGATATTTCTTCATAATGAGGGTTTTTGTTAGTTTTATTAGTTAATTAATGAAGCAAGATGCAAAAAAATGACGAGTTTTTAAAACTCTTCCTGTTAAATCCTATCTAAATCGAGATTATAAACCGAATTTAATTTTCGAATTTGTTCTGGTCTTCCTAAAACTATTACTTTAGAATTAGGTATTAATTTTAATTCTGCTTCGGGATTAATTATGTATTCATCGTCATTTCCTTTAAATCCTATAACTGTACACCCTGTTTTATGTCTCAAATCTAAATCTTTTATCGTTTTTACATTTGCTGTATTATAAAGCTTATCGACACAAACTTCTTCTATATTAGCATTGTAATCTCCTACTATAGATAGTTTATCTATAAACTCTATTAAATCTGGAACAACAACTAATGAAGCCATATGATCTCCGCCTATTCGATCTGGTAATATAACATTGTTAGCTCCTGCAAACTTCAACTTATCATAAGATGTTTCTTGCGAGGCACGACTAATAATATGCATTTCTTTATTAATTTGCCTAGCAGATAAAACGACAAATAAATTATCGGCATCATTAGGCAAAGCAGATATAAGTGTACTTGCCATTCCTATTCCTGCCTGGATTAATATTTCGTCTTCATTAGCATTACCATGAACAAAAGGAACCAACTCACTTTGAAACTTATCTATAATCTCTTTATTTTTTTCAATAACCACAAAGGGTTTATTATGTGCTAATAGTTTTTTTGCCGCCTGTTTTCCATTTCTACCATAACCACATATAATAATGTGATTTGACATATTATCTATTTTTCTCTGCATCTTTTTTTGGTTTAATTCTTCAATATCGTTTTTACTTAACAGATATTCTGTTATTACTTTTATAGCATACCCTACAACGACTATACTTGATAAAATTAATATTATAGTAAATATTTTAGACCCGTCATCTAATGGTTGTACTTCTCCAAAACCCACAGTAGTAATAGTAATAACCGTCATATACAAAGCATTAACCCACGTATACCCAGAAATAACTTTAAAACCAATAACTCCAATAAAAAGAATAACTCCTAATAGAAATATAGCAGTATTAATTTTTGATCTAAGAAGTTTTATGAGTGGATTATCCATTGGCTATAAATCGAAAACAGATGTTCGTTTTGTGTATATTAAATCTTTTATTTTCATCCAAAAAGCTAAAAATAAATACAATGCAAAACCAAAACCTACAGTGACAAAAGTAAGATACATAAACGTAGTGCGAACAACCTTAGCTCTGATACCAATACGATCTGCTATACGCTGGCAGACATAGTAACCTCTTTTTTGAAAAAAATGCAATGGTTTATAAAAAATTCCCATATAATTTATATTAAAAACTTCTGATTACTTTAAATCATTATCAATATAATCTTTTTTAGCTATTAAAAATCATTTTGTAATTTAAAAATGGTTATTAATTAAGTATTACAAACCCTGTAAATGACAATTATAATTTAAGAACAGCATTTCCAACAGCACAATGTAAGCACTTGTTTTTATCACAATATTCTGTTTTTAATTCAATTAAAGCTTGAGACTGTAATGCAGAATTTGAAATAGGTTTTAATGTATTAAACTTAGTTATAATATTATTTTTTTCTGAAGTAATTTGCTCAATAAAACGAATTAGAGTTTCTTCTTCATTTTTCCCTAAATATTTGTTGTAACTGTATTTTATTGGAATGATTGTATTAATTAAAAGTAAATTGATAAAGGCTTTAGAAAGTTTCTTTTTTAAGAACTTTGACTCTTTTTTGAAAGTATAATGTGTTTGCCAAAACCCAGAAGTTTCAACAGCAAAAACTGCATACAATTCTTTTAATGTATTGGCTTTTATTACTTTAGAAAACAAATTAGATTCTTTACTATATAACATTGCTAATTGCGACAATCTCACTGTTGGAAAATTTATTGGCCTTAATCTAAAAAACTGAATTGGTAAAACTGCTTCGTTAGACAAATTAAACTTCTTCTTTAAAAAACTATATTCGTTTTGCAAGTTCATATAATATGGCTCTTCAATGGTACCTTCAAGTAGTTTTGATTGTCCAAAAAACAACGCTTCAAGATTAATTAGTTTTGATTGTTGCTTTCTTACAATTGAAAAATCAAAAGAATTAGCTGCACTAAAAAAGGAATCTCCATTTACCTTTAGCCCAAAATTTCTAGCTAAAGACTTAAACAATACTGCCTCCCAATCATTTTTTGACAATTCTAGTAATTTATAAATTGCTAACGATTTGCGTTCTAACCTTTCAAAATACAATCGTTCTAGCCAATTTGACAATATAAATTCATCAATTGTATTAAAAGTAGTATCACAATTAATCCATTTTTTAGTTTTACTAAATAATTTCTGATAAGCTTCTACGGGTTCTGGAGTAACATATTTACTTATCTCTAAAGTAGGGATTATCGTATTATTATTCCTATAAACATCTATATCATGTTCCCATACAACATGAAGAATAACATTATCATAATTAGAATCTTTTTCATGATTATGTACAAACCAATCACTAGATCTTACATGAATCTCTACATTTCCAGCCCAAAGCTGAGACCCTATTTTAAGTTTAGCTGCAAAAAAATCTGGTCCTGTATTAAAATTATGCGTTCCAACAGAATGAATAGATATAGGCTCACCATTTGTTGTTTTTAATTTTAAAATATTAATTTTTTTATATTTCCAGATATAATGAATAAAGTCCTCTTGCATTGAGTATTATGGATTATTAATTGCTTTTTATTCGCTAAATTTAAAAGTATTTTTCAAACGAATTAAAAAAAGGACGCAACCTTTTTCATTTATTCACATCTATAAAGTAATTAATGAAAAACTTTTTAGTTGATTATTAGTGAATGGTTAGAATATTAAAGCCGCTATTTAATTAAATAGCGGCTTTTTTTATATTGAACTCGTTTAAAAAATCTATTCAATATATCCTTTTTCTCTCATCCAATCGTTATTAAACATTTTGCCTACATAACGACTCCCATGATCATGAAATAAAACAACGACGACATCTTCTTTTGAAAAATGTGCTTTTAATTGCAATAAACCTTTAATTGCCGCTCCTGCACTGTTCCCCAAAAACATTCCTTCTTTTTGTGCTAACAATTGAGTATAAACTGCCGCATCTTTATCTGTTACTTTAGTAAACCCATCTATAATATCAAAATCTACATTTTTAGGTAAAATATCTTCTCCTATTCCTTCAGTAACGTATGGGTAAATTTCATTCTCATCAAAAATACCAGTTTCATGATACTTCTTAAACACAGAGCCATAAGTATCTATTCCCCAGATTTTTATATTAGGATTTTTTTCCTTCAAATATTTCCCAACTCCCGAAATTGTTCCTCCAGTTCCTACACCTACAACAAAATGAGTAATTTTACCTTCGGTTTGTTTCCATATTTCTGGCCCAGTACTTTCATAATGCGCTTTTGTATTACTAGGGTTATCATATTGGTTAACATACCAAGAATTAGGCGTTTCTTCCCCTAACCGCTTTGAAACAGAATAATATGAACGAGGATCTTCTGGCTCTACATCTGTAGGACAAACAACCACCTCAGCTCCTACTGCTTTAAGGATATCTACTTTTTCTTTTGATTGCTTATCTGCCATAACAAAAATACATTTATAACCTTTAACTATAGCGGCTAAAGCTAAACCCATTCCTGTATTTCCTGAGGTTCCTTCTATAATGGTACCTCCAGGCATTAATCGACCATCAGCTTCTGCATCTTCAATCATTTTAAGTGCCATTCTATCTTTTACAGAATTCCCTGGATTAAATGTTTCGTATTTAGACAGCACCAAGCAAGGCAACTCTTTCGTTAGTTCATTTATTTTTACTAAAGGCGTATTTCCTATAGTGTCGAGAATGTTCTTTGCGTAATTCATTTTATTTTTTCTTAAGTTTACAAAGTTAGTTTTTTTACACAAATCTTTATTGCTCTAAAATCACTCAAATTTAATAGCCTTTACCGGTGAGATTTTAGTAATAATATAGGATGGAATAAGCAACATTAAAAGACATAAAATAAACGTTCCTATATTAAGAGCAATAATATAAAATGCATTTAAGTAAACGGGCACACTTGCAACATGATATTCTTCTGGGCTAAGTGGTATTATATTAAAATATTTTTGAATTAACAATAGTCCTAAGCCTATTAAATTACCCAAAAAAAGACCTCTAATAATTAAATAAGTGGCATTATAAAGAAATACTTTTTGTATGCTCCAATTATTACTACCAAGGGCTTTTAAAATTCCTATCATTTGAGTTCGTTCTAAAATTAATACCAATAATGCTGTTATCATATTAATACCAGCAATAAGAATCATAATAGCTATTATTGCATAAATATTATTATCAAAAATATTGATCCACTCAAAAATACCTGCATACTTTTTGGTTATTATTTCTGTATTTAAAATAGAAGGTGTATTCTGATAAACTTCTACCCCTTTTTTTTCTATGTCATCATAGTTTTCTATAAATAACTCAAAATTTCCTACACTCTCTTTTGGCCACTTATTAAGACGTATGATATGCCTTATATCACCTATAACATATAATTTATCAAACTCATTAAAACCTGAATTATATATCCCTACAACTTCAAAAGTAATAACACTTGGTGGTTTATTTAAGTCTGCTTTTCTAAAATAAGTATTAAACTTACTTCCTATTTTAAATTCTAATCGATCTGCTAAATATTTAGAGATCATTACTTCTTGATTTCTTTTTTTTGAATAATCTGGTAAACGACCATTAACAAGGTACTCTTTAAGGTATTTCCAATTATAATCATTCCCAACCCCTTTTATAACAACATGTTCAAAATCATTTTCTAAACGAATAATTCCAGATTTGGAAGCCACTCCCTGTATGTGTTTTATTCCTTTCACTAACTTAAATTCTGGATAAAACTTTTGTTTTGTAGGTATTGGATTTACACTTTCTTGAGAATTATTTTTATCGAAATTAGAAATCGTTATATGTCCATTAAATGCAACTACTTTTTCTCTTATTTTTTGCTGAAGTCCAAAACCAGTAGCTATAGCAATCATCATTACTATAATGCCTATTGAAATTGCTGCAATGCCAATTTTTATTATTGGTGCTGAAATACTACTTTTATACGCTTTACTGTCAATAATGCGTTTAGATATAAAATATTCGAAATTCAATTTTATGTATATGTTATTTACTTTATTCAAAAATACTGTTTTATCCCCAATAATTATTGGGTTTATTTTTTCAGGAGTTTCTTGTGCTAATACTACAAATAAGTCTTCTGTTCTCCAAAATGAAATTGTTAAACATAAACAAATAGATTCTATAAAAAGTTTACAAAATAACACTGAAGATATTATAGTTGGTGCTAAACAGGTTGAACTATACTTGCCTCTAATTAAAGGTAAACGAGTTGGTATTGTTGCTAATCAAACTTCAGTTGTAAAAAAAACTATAGGAGAGCAACAACAATCTTTACATATTGTTGATTATTTGCGGGATGATTATAATATTAATATAAAAAAGGTTTTTGCTCCTGAACATGGTTTTAGAGGTAAAGCTGATGCTGGCGAACTTGTAAAAGATGGTACAGATACAAAAACAGGGTTACCAATTATTTCTTTGTATGGAAAAAATAAAAAGCCCAAAACAAACCAACTTAAGGGGTTAGACCTTATTATATTTGATATACAAGATGTTGGAGCAAGATTCTACACTTATATCTCTACTTTACACTATGTAATGGAGGCTTGTGCTGAGCAAGGTATTTCTTTATTAATTTTTGACAGACCCAATCCAAACGGTCATTACATTGACGGTCCAATTTTAGAACAGCAACACAAAAGTTTTGTAGGAATGCACCCTGTACCTATTGTACATGGTTTAACTATTGGTGAATATGCCAAGATGATTAATGGGGAAGGCTGGCTAAATAATGCTATTAAATGCGATATTACTGTTATTCCGGTTAAAAATTATACGCATAACACGCCGTATTCTTTACCTATTAAACCTTCACCAAACCTACCTAATGATAAAGCCATAAATCTTTATCCTAGTTTGTGTTTATTTGAAGGAACTACAGTTAGTGTAGGACGAGGTACAGAAATTCAGTTCCAAACATATGGAGCTCCTTATTTCCCTAAAACTGAGTATTATTTTAAACCTAAGCCTAATGAAGGTGCTAAATACCCAAAATATGAAAATAAAAATTGCTATGGTTATGATTTAACTCAAAATGAAACATTAAAAGAATTAGATTTAAGTTTTATCATAAATGCGTATAAAGTATCTAAAAACCAAAAAGAGTTTTTTCTTAAAAATGGTTTTTTCACAAAACTTTCTGGAACAAAACTATTACAACAACAAATAGAAAGTGGTTATAGTCAATCAAAAATAAAAGCCACTTGGAAAAGTGGCTTAGAAAATTATAATCAGATAAGAAAAAAGTACTTAATTTATAGGTAGGTATTAATCATATGGCTTACCATTTGGCCTTAAATTATTTTTTCTATACTCATCTCTGGTTTGTTTTACTACGTTGCCATCTGTAGATTTAGATAAATTATAAGAGACCTTTACGACTTCTAAATCTTTAGGAGCATCTTCTCTTATTTTCTTATCAAACTCTCTCTCTTTAATTTCTTCTTTTTTAGCAGCTATAGCAGCTAATGCATCCTTTTTTGCCTTAGCTCTTAATTTTTCAGCCAATGTTGGCCCCTTAGGAGCTGGAGGAGTTTTCTTCTTAGGCTTAGCTGTAGTTACAGCTTTTTTAGTTTTTGAAGGGTTTGTTATTACTTTTGTTGATCTATTCTTCTTATTTTTTGGAGCTACCTTTGCCAAGGTTTTGTTTATAGCCTCAATTTTTTTAGCCCTCGAATCTGCTAAAGCTTCTTTTTCTAGAGTTTTAGGCGTTTTTTTAACACTCTTTTTTACTGCATCCTTTTTAGATTTAGAATCGGCAACAACAACCTCTTCTTCCTTAAATTCTGGTGCTGTTTTAGTCACTCTTTTTATAACCTCAATTTTCTTAGGCGTATTTAATTTAGCAACTCTTAAATCTTCTGCGTTTTTCTTTAATTTTTTAGCTGGTATTGGCAAAATTCTCACTAACCCATGTACTACAACTTGCCCACCACTTAAATATACAGCAACAGTATATCTACCAATTCCTAAACCATCTAGAGATACACTAACTTGATTTTTACCAAAATCCTTTTTTTTGTTGTTCTTACCTTTATGACTCATAAAACTAACTCTCAAAATCTGCTCCTCATCATGCCTAAGCAATAAAGAATCTTTTGAAGCGTTAAGTTCATGATACAAATCCTTTGCATTAGGGTTTACATTCTTAATGATTTTTGAATATGAAGGTTCGTCTTGTGCAGATACACTCGTAGAGAATGCAAGTGCCAGTAAGGCTATTAATATAAAATTAATTTTTTTCATGATAATTAGGTTAATTTAGAATGGGTAATATTTTGCAATTACAATTATTCACACTTCGCAAAAATATTCAATAATTACATTAATTTAGTAATAATAAATATTTAATTCATGTTAATTTAGATAAAATAATTAAAAAAGCGATCAATTACTTAACATAAAAATAACATAGTCGTTAAAATACTTTTTTTAATCGACGAAATGCGCTACTTTCTTACATCTAATAAGAACCAGTCGTTATTAATATAAAAACTTTTAGTTAACAATGACTTGAAACTGTAATATTTTAAACTCCAATTTTGATGTAACCTTCCTTAAATTTTTACTCGCTTTTTCATTTCCTCTATAATATTAAAAGCAGCTGGGCAAATAGCTATATTTTTCATTGTCAAATTTGTTATTTGATGAAATTTCTTTCTATCGGTATGTGGAAACTCACTACATGCCTTTGGGCGCACTTCATATATAGAACAATAATTATCTGCACCTAAAAATGGGCAAGGTACAGCTTGCAAAACATAATCATTATCTTCATCTATTCTTAGATAAGCATCTATAAATTGTTGTGGTTTTTTCTTAAAATATTTAGAAATGCGTAATATGTCTTTATCTGTAAATAATGGCCCTGTAGTTTTACAGCAATTTGCACATTTTAAACAATCCGTATTTTTAAATTCATTATCATGCAATTCTTGCATTAAATAATCTAATTGCTTAGGTTGTTTCTTTTTTAACTTTGCAAAAAAAGTTTTATTTTCCTTATTCTTATCTTTGGCCAACTTAGGCAAATTATTTATTTGATCTTGCATGATACAAAAGTAACAAGATTTCCTATCGATAATTATTGAGATCTAAAGAAATAAAAAAATATGAAAGATCTTTTTGGAAAAGCTTTGTTAGATTATCATAATGATAATTATACAGAAAACTTAATAACATGGACTAATATTTCTGAAGAAGACGAACTACCTTTGTCTTATTTATTTCGAAATTTTGAAGACATGCCAACGCTTGAACAAAAAGCACTTAATCTCTCTAAAGGAAAATTGTTAGATGTTGGTTGTGGCGCAGGAAATCACAGCCTTTATTTACAACAAAAAGATATAGATGTCACTGCTATAGATTCCTCTAAAGGAGCGATAGAAGTTTGTAGAAACAGGGGGCTTTTTAAAACAGAACATTCGTCCATTATTAATTATTCAGAAACGACTAATGAAAAATTTGACACTATTTTGTTATTAATGAATGGTACAGGTATTTTTGAAACACTTAATAAAACTTCAACCTATCTAGAAGCCTTAAAGAAATTACTTAAAAAAAATGGCCAAATACTTATAGATTCTAGTGATATTAAATATATGTATGAAGATAATGATGGCGGATATTGGGTAGATATGAATGCTAAATATTATGGAGAACTTGACTACTTTTTAAGCTATAAAAATGAATACGAGTTGCCTATGAAGTGGTTATACTTAGATTTTAATACCTTATATACTGCCTGCTTAACTTGTGGTTTAAAATGTGAAATACTTGCTCAAGGCGAACATTATGATTATTTGGCTAAGCTAGCCCTATAAATTAAACCCCTTTTCAGACAATTTATCAATAACGCTTTTGTACAAATCTCCACTCCACATTTCTGAAATCTTACTCATAGACTCAGTAATAGACTCTTGAGAACCTAGTACTTTTTGCCCTGTATCGCTTTTATAAAATTCTGATAGTACCACTTTATCACCTTCTGTTAATTGCTCTGGCTTAAACATATTCTTCCCTGCTTTAGAATTGTAAAGTGAATTCATGTTTTTCACATCTTCATGCGAAAAATGACCTCTGTAGGCAGAAACCATCATTTGCGCCAATTCTTTCATTGCATCTACTTTTATCGTTTTAACTTCTTCCCAAGTCGTTTTTGGTACATTTTGGTTAGCAAACTGTTTTTCTAGCATCACAAACATTTGATCTATTACGCCTTCATAATATGATAGTGTTCCATTACTTTTAATACACTTTTTAACATCTTCACTATAGTCATCTACTTGAGAGAAACCTGGCGTAGCCATTAATAATACTATTATTAATATAAAAATTGATTTCATGTGTTTGTTTTGTTTTGTTATTTACACCAATTATTGTGCCACGCCATTAATATAAGTTGCTAAAACCGAAATTGTCGGTATTTCATTTTCTGGAACCTCCATGACATCCTTATTAAGGATAATAAAATCGGCATATTTACCTCCTTCAATACTTCCTTTTTCGTTATCTTCAAAATTAGAATAAGCAGCCCAAATTGTCATCCCTTTCAATGTTTCTTCTCTAGAAAGCGCTTCTTCTTTTTGAAATCCTCCCTCAGGAGAACCTTTCAAATCTTTACGAGACACTGCAGCATAAAATGTAAAAAATGGATTAACTTGCTCTACAGGGAAATCTGTCCCCAAAGCAATTTTTCCGCTTTTTTTGAGCAATGTTTTATAAGCATACGCTCCTTTTATCCGTGTTTTTCCTACCCTATCTTCTGCCCAATACATGTCACTAGTTGCATGCGTAGGTTGTATGCTTGGAATGATATTTTTGTTTTTAAAATAATCGAAATCATTACCTGTTATTACTTGAGCATGCTCTACACGCCAACGCCTGTCTGTTTTTCCTTTTAAAACCTCATTATAAGTTTTTAAAACTAATCGATTAGCCGAATCTCCAATGGCATGAGTATTCATTTGATAGCCTGAGTTTAAAATACGTTCTGCCAATGCTTTATAATCTTTTATTCCTGTTACCATTGCTCCATAATGATTAGTTCTATCTGAATAAGGCATTTTCAGAACTGCTCCTCTAGACCCTAAAGCACCATCTGCATATACTTTAACAGATTGTACATTTAATCGTTCTGTTTTAACCTTTCCTTTAGGTAAATAATAATCTAAGTTTTCTTTTTTATTACTAATCATTCCATATACTCTTATATTTAGCGTTTTAGCTTTCTGTAGACTATCTATAAGTTCAATAACTTGCTTATCTAAACCTGCATCAGATACTGTTGTTAACCCCAAATCTGCACATATCTTTTGAGCCTCTAATAATGCTACTATTTGTTGCTGTTTTGTTGGCTCTGGAAATATTGCTTCAACAAGCTCCATTGGATTATCAATAAGAATGCCTGTTAACTGCCCTTTATTTTTTAGGATCTTACCACCCGAAATACTAGTTTTTGAAGTAATTTCAGCCAGGTCTAAGGCTGCCTGATTACATAACATGGCATGACCATCTACTCTAATTAAAACCATAGGCGTGTTTGGGTATAACCTATCAAATAATGCTTTTGTTGGATACTCTTTTTCTTCCCAATCGTTTTGATCCCAGCCTCGACCTATAATAAAGTTTGCTTTTTTTTTGTTTTGAAATTCTATAACTCGTTTAATAACTTCATCAAAGCTTTTTGTGCCAGTTAAATCCACTTGTTGTAAGCTTAATCCCAACCCGTAAAAATGACAATGTGCATCTATTAAACCCGGTATAATGGTTTGACCTTTAACATCTATAATATTTTTCGCTTCATATTTATTTTCTAATGTAGAATCGTCTGAAACCTCAACAAATCGACCTCCTTTAATAGCAAAACTATTCGCCTTATCAAATTTTTTATTTACCGTATATATGTTAGCATTTTTTACAATAATATCTACTTCTTTTTTATCATTCCCACAAGAGAAAAAGGCTATGACTATTAAGACTAGCGGTAGTTTTTTCATATTTCTAAACTGATATTTCTTCTTAGTTTTTATAAAAATAAAGCTTTTTTTTTATAAAAGAGATAATACACCATAGTTCAAACAATTAACATATACAACAAACCAACCATTCTATTTAAAATATTTTAACACAATAACGAAAGGATTACTAATATTATGTTAATTACAATTAAAAATTAATAATTTTATGTGATAAATTATTTATGCAGAACTAATTCAATTCTATTTTTAAAAATGAAAAAAACAAAACTACTTTTCACACTAATTTCTATTTTTTATTTTCCCCTATCTTTTTCTCAGGAAAATAAAAAGCATGTACAAAACGAGCTTATAATTGAGTTTAAGGACGAATATAAACCAGATTCTAAAAAGAGCATTCAAAAACAAAAATTTGAAATTCCTCGTTTAGAGGAGTTAAACAAAAAATATAATGTTGACAAAATAAAATTAACGGGGAATAAAAGGGATGGAAAGTCTTACGTATTAAAGTTTAATAAAAAACAAGACATTACTGCTATAATTGAATTTTATCAAAAAACTGGTCTTTTCGAATTTGTTGAACCAAATTTTATAGGCACTGGCGATGGTGTGCGGTTAACCACACCAAATGACAATCATTTTTCTCGTCAATGGCAGCATTATAATGATGGCACATTTTCATTATCAAACTCTACCATCGATGCGGATATGGATACAAATGATGCTTGGGATATTACGAAAGGTGATCCTAATTTAATTGTTGCAATATTAGATAGTGGCACTAAATTAGATCATCCGGAATTCTCTGGAAGAATATGGGATAACAATGACGAAAATCAAAATGGATCAGATAGTGATAATAATGGATATATTGATGATACTCTAGGTGGTTGGGATTTTGTAAATAATGACAATGATCCAACAGATGACCATGGTCATGGTACTAATGTAGCAGGAATTGCTTTAGCCACTGGTAATAACAATATAGGATATGCAGGAATGAATTGGAACTCCAAAATAATGGTATGCAAAATATTAGACAGTGAAAACTCTGGAAAATATTCAGATTGGGCAGATGCCATCTATTATGCCGTTAATAACGGGGCGGCAGTAATTAATCTTTCTGCAGGCGGCACACAGTCTTCATCACTTTTATTGAATGCTGTTAACTACGCCTATAACAATAATGTCGCCGTGGTTGTCTCTTCAGGAAATGATAACGGAGCCATTAGGTATCCAGCAAATTACACAAACGCTTTTGCTATTGGTTCAACTGATTCAGATGACACTAGAACTGTTCCATTTTTTTGGAATACTAATAGCGGAAGTAATTATGGCTCGCAATTAGATTTTGTTGCTCCTGGCAACTATATATATGGATTAAACTTCTCTTCTAACACTAATTATGGTACTTATTGGGGAGGAACTTCTCAAGCTGCACCTCAAGTTACAGGGTTAATTTCATTGTTACTATCTGTAAATAGAAATCTAACAACTAGCCAAATACGTACTATTTTAAGAAACACTTCTGAAGACGGTGTTGGAGGCACTGAAGACACTCCTGGTTGGGACCAATATTATGGACATGGAAGAATTAATGCTTTTAAAGCTTTAAATAGTTTATCTCCAGACATACAATCTCCTAGTGCTCCCAATTTAAGTTCTGAAAATACAACTACAAACTCAACTAACTTATCTTGGAGTGGCTCTTCAGATAATGTTGGTATATCTAGCTATATTGTATACCAAGGTACTACAAATATTGCTGATATTGCTGGAACAACCTATAATGTTACTGGACTTTCAGAAAACACAACTTACAATTTTAGAGTAAAAGCTAAAGATGCTGCTGGTAATATTTCTGATTATAGTAATACTGTAACCATTACCACAGAACAAATACCTACAGACACTCAAGCGCCTAGTGCTCCTAATTTAAGTGCTGCGAATACAACTACAAACTCAACAAATTTATCATGGAATGGCTCTACCGATAATGTGGCCGTAACAGGGTATATTGTATATCAAGGCACTACAAATATTGCTGATATTGCTGGAACAACCTATAATGTTACTGGACTTTCAGAAAATACAACTTACAATTTTAGAGTAAAAGCTAAAGATGCAGCGGGTAATGTTTCTGATTATAGTAATACAGTAACTATTACTACAGAACAAACCCCAATAACCTGTGATGATAACATTCAAAATGGGGATGAAACTGGAATAGATTGTGGTGGCACAAATTGTGAGCCTTGCCCTGTAGATGAAGTGATTTTATACGAAGGGTACTTTGAGTCTGGATGGGATGGATGGTCCAGTGGCGGAGTAGATTGTTCAAGATATTCAGGATCCAGATCATATGAAGGCATTTATTCTATACGCTTAAGAGATAACTCTGGAGGCAATTCTGCTATGACTTCTCAAGCATTTAATTTTTCTTCTTATGAAAAAATACAACTAACTTTTCAGTTCTATGCTAACCGCTTTAGTAATGGTCATGATTTTTGGTTAAGCTATTATAATGGCTCTGGATGGGAAATCATAAAAACATGGATAAAAGGTACCGATTTTAACAATAACTCATTTTATTTAGCTACGGTAACATTAGATGCTTCTCAATACAATTTTGCAAATAACTCAAGATTTAGAATTCAATGCGATGCAAATACAAATAGAAACAAAGTATATATAGATCAGGTAATTATTAAAGATGGAGATGCAGTTACCTCGCCTTTAATAGCAAACAAAAATGCTAACCTAGAATTATTAAGAACTATAGAGTTGGATAATGAAAATGATGATACTATACTTATATATCCAAACCCTGTAAAAGGAAACATTTTACATGTAAAGCCACAAATGGATACTAATATCACATCTTACCAAATTGTTAATACTATTGGTCAAATTATATCTAAAGGCATATTTAAGAATAAAATAGACTTCTCTTCTATTGAAAAAGGAATCTATTTTATACGCTTTGAACTAGAAGACGAAATCATTACAAAAAGAATCATTAAAGAATAATAATTTTATATATATATTTTTAAGTCTAAAAATCTCAGGATATTTATTGTCCTGAGATTTTTTATTAGAATTTGCTTAAACTTTTACTATTTATTCTTTTTTGTTTACTCTACTTGAACACCCCCTATAGCCCCCTCAAGGGGACATTTGCTTACTCATGCAAAAAGTAAAAAAAGGAGAGAAATAATGTCCCCTTGAGGGGACTATAGGAGTGTTAAAAATTAAATTTATAAGTTGCTCCTACTAAAAATTGAATACCCTGAACTGGTGTATTTTGCCATTTTTCATATTCATTACCTAATAAGTTATTTCCTTTTATAAAAGCTGAAAAACGATCGTTTATATGATACCCTAAGTTTACATTAGCATCAAAATAACCTTCTAATGTTATTATAGAAGGCTCCTGCTCTATAATGGGAGCTCTAGCATCAAAAAACTGATCTTTTCGTTGGCCTATATAAAATAAATTAGCTCCGGTAAACCACTTTTCAGTAATTTGATAATCTAAAAAAACAGAAGCTCTTATATTAGGAAGATTCCACGCTTCTTTCTCCCTATCGGTATTATATCCAATATATTCTGCCTTACCCCCTAGTGTAAAGTTTCGGTTAACATCTACTGCCAACTCTCCAGCCACATTATAAGTAAAAACAGTATCGTATACCACTCCGAAAGAATTTCCAAAAGTATAATCCTTATTTATTGCAGAAATACTGTTATTTACAAAAAGTAACTTCCCTTTTTCTGACATAATCCCTCCATTTATTTTATAACTCATTGCATTAGATATTTTTCCTTTCAAACCTACAGAGGCATTAAACTGTTGATCTGTTGGAGATATTAATAACGTTGGAGAAACAAAAGGATTATCTCTAGTAAAATCAAAATACGAATTTTGAATTAAACCACCTTTTACACTTCCGTAGGCTATGACTATATCGTTTACAATTCTATACGATGCTGAGATATTTGGATAAATAAAGAACTTATTTTTTCCTCCTATAATAGTATTTAAATAAGTGGCCGTAGCACCTATATCTATAGTTAAATCTTCTTTTTTTAATTGATATGTTGGAGATAAGCCAACTTGAAAATTACCATATTTTAATTCTGAGTTAAATGAGTAATCTGTATCAAAACGCCCGCCTATATAATCAAAAAACAATAACGTTTCTATTTCATGATCTTGTACAGGAACGGTTGCTAATACTTCTGTTTTAAATCGATTTTCTCCAGAGCCATAATTATCTCCAAAGCGCCTATATTTTATATTAGCTGTTTTAAAACTAGAATCGTTGAAAGACATATCTCCTCCAATATACGCGTTATAAAAAGAATGCCTTACATCTAAACTATCTGTCGTTTCTTTATAAAACTCAGGCTGTTTTACACCATACCAATTATATGTTTCTAATTGAAAGCCACCATCTACTGACCATGTTAAATTACTTAAACGTTTATTATAATTTAAGTTTATTTTAGAGTCTGAAAAACCACTATTAGTTAAGACTTCTTTTATTCCGTTTTGAGAGGAATGATGGCCTACGTAAGCACTAATACTTTCATCTCTCCCTAATTTATGGTTTAAGTAAACTTCCCCTAAAACCGTTAAGTAAGTTCCCACACCTAAACTTGCGTAGTTATCGAATAACTCAATTTTTTTTGCTTTATCTACCACTGCTGCTTTTCCTTTTGCTGGTGTAAATGTTGAAGCAACTGGAAAGGAAAATATATTATACTTTATTTCTTTTTTATTTGTGGTTTCATTATCGTTTAAATTTGGGGTTTCTTTAACTTTGAATGCATCAGAAATAGTTGGGGTATATGGCTTAATTACATCAATAACATCGGTTTTAAGCGTATCACTTTCTCTCTGTTGAGCAAAAGTAAACGTTGCGATTAAAAACGTTATTACTATTAATGTTTGTTTTTTTCTATTGAACATAAATTCTAATTTCGATTTGATGATTTTCACTTTAGTTATATAAAGCGACCAATTTATTTTAAGGTTTAATAAGAATTAATTTTGTGGTTGGACAGACGAATTGGTTTTTGATTGCTCTGCTTTTATTTTTCTTAATTCGATTTCTGCTTCTGAAACAACATCATCAAACGATGAAAAGTTTTTTATAACACTTTCTAAGATATAAGTTGCCTGAAAAGCATCTCCTAAACCATTAAAGTTCTTTGCCATAACAACTAATCCTTTAGCCCCATAATATTTATAGCCAGAATAATCTTTTGCAAGTTTTTGTGTAATTTTATTAGAACCCTCATAGTCTTTTTCTTTATTCTTAAAATATGCACTGTAATACAATGCTTCTGCAGCAGATTCTCCTTTAGCTAAAAGCTCTAACTTTTCATAAGCACTTTTTGCTTTAGTTTCATTATTTCTTATTATGGCAGATCTTGCTATAATAAGATAAGCGTCACTTTGTATTTTATCATCAAGATTAACATGAGTTAATATTTTTTCTGCATATGTAACCGCTTCATCATATTGTTTTAATTGATAGTTTGCTTGCATTAAATTAGATTGGGCAAATAGTATATTTTGAGGGAAATTTGCTTCAATTTCTAATCGTTTAAGTAAAGGACTTACCTTTATCCAATTCTTTTTTTCCAATTCTATTTGAGATAAACGCAATAATGCTTCTTCGGTAAATTCACTCTTAGAAGCTTCTACAACATATTTGAAATGTGGTTGAGAATTTTCTGGCAAATCTTTCTGATAATACAATTGCGCTAAATAAAAATGAGATGGTAATGCATGTAATCCTTTAGGAAATTGATTTAAATATTTGTTAAACTGTTTAATTGCTTCGTTAGTATTAGCATCTAAGTACTGCTTTTCTGCTGCTTGATAGGCTATATTATCTATATCTACATTAGTAATTTCTATATAATCTAACGTTTTAACCCATGAAGCATAAGCTTCAACTTCTCCTAAATCGATATAAATTAATCGTGCAGTAGATACTGCTTGGTTAGCTTCTGGTGTACCAGGGAAATCGCCTGCTACTTTTTTAAATTTTATTAATGCTTGTTGGTTATCTCCTTCATTATAATAAGACAACCCTTGTCGTAATAAAGATTTAGAAACTAATGGACTTAAGCTATACTCGCTTGCCAAACGGTCATAAATTTGCATCCCTTTGTTTATTTTTCCAGATTTTACATAAGAATTCCCTAAGGTATACATGGCATCGTCTCTTAATTTTGATTCTGGGTATTTCACTATAAAGGCTTCTAATTCTTTATTTTTTTTATTGTTTTCACCTAAATAACCATAACACATTGCTTGCTGAAAAAATGCATAATCTGCTTCAATCTTACCCGTTTGAATCGCTTTTCCATAAGCATTTATAGCTTTAGTATAATTACTTGACACAAAATACCCATCGGCTAACCTTAAATAAGCATCATTTAATCTTACTTTATCGTTTTTTTGTTTTGAAATAAATTCATTAAAAAATTCGGAAGATTTAGAATATTTTTTTTGTTTAAAATAAGTATAAGCCAAATTATAATCTAAATTCTCAAACTCTATTGTATTGGCAGCATCAATTTGTTGTTTAAACTGTTTAAAACCTATTAATGCATTTTGGTAATTAGATAAATTATAATCGGTTTCAGCCTTCCAGAAAGTAGCACGTGCTGTATATTTTGAATCATGTTGTTCTTTAAGTGACTTATCAAACAAATCTTCAGCTTCTTGAAATTTACTTTCATTATATAATTCTATTCCCCTATAAAAAGCTACTTTTTGATATGCCAATTTGTTTTCAAAACTCTTTCCCTTTTTTAATAGCTTTAAAGCTTCTTTATAATTTTTAGAAGTAATATAAGAATCTATTAATAAGGTCTCTATTTCTTCCTTATAATTTGTTTCTGGGTACTGTTCTATATAATCAGAAAGAACCTGTGGAACTGATTGGTATGGATTACCTATCTCGTAACTGATTTTAGCATAATTTAACCAAGCATCTTCTTGAATTTTTAGATCGTAATCCATTTGTGAAGCATTTCGAAAAGCATTTAATGCTTCTTGCTTTTTATTTAAAGAAATATAACTTTCTCCTAAATGGTAATAAGCGTTTTGAGCAATATTATTATTACCTCCTATAATTTTATTGAACTCGGAAATCGCTTTATCAAACTTTTTTTGTTTATAATAGGCATATCCTAACTGGTAATAATCTGTATTGGTCCATTTTCCATTTTTTCCTTTGTATTTTTTTAAATACGGCAATGCATCGTCAAACTTTTTTTGATTAAAGTAACTCTCGCCAATAATTTTATTTAATTCGGAAACGTCCTTCTTATCTTTTACAATTTCTAATTGTTCTTTTGCTAGCTTAGCGGCTTCATCAAATTTTCCTAATTTAAAATTCAAATCTGCTTTATAATAACTTAGTTTTTCTTTGTATTTGTCATTATTACTTACCTGATCAAAATATTGGTTAGCTTTATCATAATCATCACCTTGATATGCCATAAAACCAATATAATATTTGGCTTGAGAACCATATTTTTCTGAAGTCTCCACTTGAGATAAATATTTTTTAGCGTCTTTGTAATTCTTAGCTATGAAAGAAGCATAACCATTATTAAAATTATATTTTTCTCTTTCTTGGTGCGATAACGATTTCTCTCCAACTTTTTTATACCATTTTTGAGCATGGGCATATTTACCGTTTTCAAAATAATAATCGGCAACATCAATATATGCAGAATTACGCTTAGTACTTGTTGGATAATTTTTAACAAAGTTTTCTATTAATAAATCCGCATTTTGCTGATTTAATCGTACAGCACAATTAGCAATATAAAACGCACAATCGCTTTCAACTCCATTATCTGAGGTTGTTTTTTTTATTTGACTAAATTCATTTTGTGCAGCTAAATATTGCTGGTTATTATACAACAATAATGCCTTTTGGTAGTTAACCAAACGACCAGTGTACACAGCAGATTCTTGGCTAGAAGCTACTAAACAAAAAACAATAGTAATAAAAAATAAGACGCTCTTTTTTACAATCATTAACCTTTAATTTAATTCAAATCAAATATAATTTAATCTTAAAGTGTTAACGTTAGAATTTTATTATAATTATAAACCGAGTTATTAATAACTCCTAATTGTCTTTATTACGTTGTTTAGTATTTTTACTTTTTAAATCAATAATTTTATCATTATTTACTTACTTTGTTCAAGTTTTAAAAACCTTTAATGAAATTATGTCTAAAACGGTCTTAGAATTTAAAGATGCTTCTATTTTTCAGTCAGAAAGTTTAGTTCTTTCTAAAGTTAATGTACAAATCAACAAAGGTGACTTTGTTTATCTAATAGGAAAGACAGGATCTGGTAAAAGTAGTTTTATGAAAACGCTTTATGGCGATTTACCTTTAAAAGAAGGTGAAGGTAAAATTGTAGATTTTAATTTAAAAACCCTGAAAGAAAATGACATCCCATTTTTAAGACGTAAACTTGGTGTAGTTTTTCAAGATTTTAAATTACTAACAGATCGCACTGTAAATGAAAATTTGTTATTTGTTTTAAAAGCTACTGGTTGGAAAAACAAAGTAAATATGAATGCTAAAATTGAAAGTGTTTTAGATAAAGTAGATATGAAAACCACTGGTTTTAAATACCCTCATGAGCTTTCTGGAGGAGAACAACAACGTGTTGCTATTGCTAGGGCTTTACTAAACGATCCTGAACTTATTTTAGCAGACGAGCCTACTGGTAATCTCGATCCGCAAACAAGCGTAGAAGTTATGGAAGTACTTAGAGAAATTAATAAAAATGGTAATACGATCCTTATGGCTACACATGATTATGCTTTACTTTTAAAATATCCGAGTAAAACATTAAAATGTGATGAAAATCA
>JAHDGB010000228.1 GCA_020627885.1 Flavobacteriaceae bacterium
GCACTTGTTAAACCTGCAAAAGACATAATAAGTGAGCCAATACCAAAATAAAGCATCATTTTTTTAGCTCTATTATTCTTTTCCTTTAAACTCCCTTGGGTTAAATCCATAATTTATCTAATAAATTTATCTGCAACATATACAATTTGAAGCAATGTAATATATGAGACACTTGCTAACATTAGCTGTTTTGCTGCTTTTTCTGTCATTTTATTAAAAAGCTCTAAGGCATAGTACAACATCACTAAACCTAATAAAAACACAATAATTGCAGCAGGAACAGACAATTTAAGCGTTCCTGTTATACCAAAAACGGGCACAATAGAAATTAAAACCGTCCAAATAGTGTACATAATGGTTTGTACTGCTGTTCCTTTATCTTGCTTACCTGTAGGCAACATAAAAAAGCCTCCTTTTTTATAATCTTCGTATAAAAACCATCCAATAGCCCAGAAATGTGGAAACTGCCAAAAAAACTGTAATGCAAACAATGTCCCTGGCTCAATACCAAAATCGTTAGTAGCAGCCACCCAACCTAACATAAAAGGAATAGCTCCAGGAAAAGCCCCGACAAATACAGCTAAAGGCGTTTTTGTTTTTAATGGTGTATATACACAGGTATAGAGAAATATTGAAATTGCACCAAACAAAGCTGTCTGCGCGTTTATGATATACAGTATTACAATTCCTAAAATTGTAAAAGCTGTAGCAATTATAAAAGCAGTATTTACACTCATACGCCCTGCTGGTATGGGACGATTTTTTGTGCGATTCATGAGGGCATCTAAATCGCGCTCAATAATTTGATTAAATGCATTTGAAGCCCCCACCATAAAATAACCTCCAAATGATAATAATGCTAAGACTTTAAAATCTACCGTTTCTACACCAAGTAAATAACCTGCTACTGAAGAAAAAACAACGCTCAATGCCAAACGCATTTTTGTAATTTCTTTAAAATCCGAAATTATCGATGTTTTATCAAGTGATGTTGTTGCTGTACTCAAAACGAAACCTTCAGTTTACTCTTTTTATTTCAAAATGCAAAGATACTCTATAAAACTAAATTGACCAATGCTTTTTACATGTCGTTTTATTTATTGCATAAATAGAGTATTCCTCTTTGTAATCTTATTAAATTTAAAGAGGTAAAAAAAGTTATTTATAAACAAAGAGAGCCTTTTAAAAATCAAAATACCAATTAAACAAATCGGTTCTTACTCCAAAATTAAACCAAACTGATCCATTTTTAAATGTAGAAACTGTTGCAGCCTCTGGGTTAAAATCGCGATAATTTATAGTAGCAAATAGCTTTAAATTAGAAGCCGAATTTATTAAATACCCCCCTTGTAATGTCGCATTAAATGTTTTTGTTTTTATACCCTGGCCTATTTTAACCCCTTCATCAAAAGGGCGGTCCTTTTCATTAGAAAAGACATTACCTCCATAACTAAACGAATCTGTGCCTGTATTAAAATCTAAACCTCTAATACCAACTATAAACTTTGCTTCTCCAAACCAACGTTTGTAGTTGTAACGACCTATTAAAAGAAGTTCTTTAAAATTTGCACCCCATAAATGAGCTAACGACTGATTATTATGCGCATAGTTAAGTACAATGGTATTATGTGAATAGGTATAAGGCCTCACTTGGTTGTATTCCAATTGAAGTTGCAAATCTTTTATTTTAAACGCATTAAAATATTTTGCTCCCAGTTGAAACCCTAATTTATTCTTCCAACTTTTTTTCCCTCCCGATATGTCACTTAGGGAAAATTCATCAACTATAAATTGCCCATATATATTTGCATTATCGTTGTACTTATATTTTGAAGAGAGCCCCAATATTGCATTTCCTGCATCTTGTCCCGTTTCAAACTCTATAGCTCTATAAAAAATTATAGGATTTAGATAATTAACATCGAAACCGCGATCATTACTGTTTTGCCATACTACCGATTCGAATAAACCTATATTTAAACGTTTATTTACATTCCAACTTAAATAATGATTTGCAATATATTTTGTTAAAAAAGCACCATCTTCAATAACTTCTGGCCTAACATCTTTCAACCACATCCAAGTATTTGTATATTTTATTTTCCAAAATTTCGTGTTCAATTTAAGAAATGGAGATGGACTTGCAACATCACTTAACAATAAAGATCGATACCCGTCTCCTATAAAATTCTTCCCATGTCCAAACTGTACATTTATAAATTTTGCTGGCGAATACGACAAATAGGCTTCTGCTACAGGGTAATCATACGCATTTTCTTTAAATCGTTTAGCGATTCCTCTTCCTGGAATAATTGCTGGACTAAAATCGGCTGGAGCCAAACTTTCTGAATAGCGATTATAATAATCGGCAAAACGCCCTTGACTTTCATATATTGATGTCGAAAAACTTAACTGTTCCCCCAACCCCCCTTGTATAAATACTCCTCTTGTATTATTATACGTTAAACGAAAATCTGCATCGGTATCCCTTCCTATTTGCACATCAAGAATAGGGTCTAAGGTAAACCAATAATCTTTACTTTGTAATTGTACTAAATGTTCGTTCCATAATTTTCGTTCTAACCAAGAAGCTGTCTCCTTTTCTGTAGCTACTTTTGCAGCAATAAAATCATAATAATTTGAAACGTCTTCGTATATAAATGGTTTTGATGCTGTGTGACTATTGGTCCCTACTAAGTTTATAGAGCGATCGAACTTAGCATAATTATCATGAGTAAAAGGGATATTTAATGTGCTTTTAAACGCTTTATTAGTGTAAGGCTTTATTCCCTTTTTTAGCTCATCAAATTCTTTTTTTGCATTTTTTTCTAATTCAGACAACTCTATATTTATCTGTTTTATTTTTTCTTTTTCCTGGTTACCACTCTCAACAGCTTCATCTACCGAAATATTTTTTTCTGTTACTGGTACATTAATTTTTATTGAATATTGTTTGTATGTTTTTTTTCCACTATATGTTGCAGGCTTTACTTTCGGAAATGTTTTAAAAACGCGGTATGTTTCTGTTTTTAATTCATCATACTCTGCATCTACATATATAACTTTAAATTCTCCTCTAGTAGTCACTTCAAAAAGAACATCTACATGTCCTTTATAATTTTCTTTTTCTAAATTCTCGGAAAGTGTAAATTCATTAAATAATAAAGCATGAACTTGGTTGTAAAAACATTTTTGAATTGTTTTATTACTGCCTCCTTCGCAAGCTTCAAAAACTGGACTCTTCTCGTATTGGTTAGTATCTTGAGCTTCAACAAATATAGAAAAGCTAAGCAAAATTCCTAAAACACAGTACTTCATATAATATGATATCGATTTTTAAACTTAACGTAATATACAGTTAATTTTACTATTACTGAAATATAAAAACCGTCATCAAAAAGATATGATAACGGCTTAATCATTAAATTTTTGAGCAGCTATTTAATCATGTACTTGAAACTTAATTGGCACAGTATATAATACCTCTACTGCTTTCATATCATTCATCCCTGGTTGCATTTCTGGAACTTTAGAAACTACCCTATTTGCTTCTCTTTCTAATTTAGGGTGTGGGGCTCTTACCTTCAAAACTTCGACTTTACCCATCTTATTAATTTTAAAGTTAACATAAATTTGATGCCTTTCTCTTTCTAAGCCTAACTCTGAACCTAATTCTGAATCAAATTTTCTTTGTATGTGCTTTGCCAATTTGGTAGACATGCATTTTCGCCTTTCTTTATTATTCTTTGCATTTTCACACCCAGGATATACAGGTACCTTTTGTACTGCTAAAATACTAACGGGTTCTTCTGGTTTTTCTATGTCTAAAACTTTATCACTCACCTTTAACTTTACTTTACTTGTTATTGGCGAGGTTTCTGTCACTAATTTTAAAGACTCTACAGCTTCTTTATGTTCGTTATCTACCACTTTAATTTCATTCTTAATAATT
>JAHDGB010000229.1 GCA_020627885.1 Flavobacteriaceae bacterium
TATAATGTAAGGCCGGTAGAAATGAGCGGTGCTATTGGAGTTGAGCAGTTAAAAAAACTACCAGATTTTCTGAAACATAGAAGATCAAATGCAAGATATTTTCAGGAATTATTTAAAGATCATCAAGATTTTTATATACAAACAGAGATCGGTAATAGCAGTTGGTTTGGTTTTAGTTTAGTTATAAAGCCCAATTCAAAATTAAAAAGAAAAGAGGTTGTAGATAAATTAACTAAAAATAATATAGACTGTAGGCCAATTGTAACTGGAGATTTTACAAAAAATGAAGTGCTTAAATATTTTGATTATGAGGTGTTTGGGGGAATGAAAAACGCAAAATATTTGGATAAAAATGGGTTGTTTGTAGGAAACCATCAAATACCTTTAAAAAAGGAAATTCAATTTTTGTTTCAAATTTTATCATAACCATATATATTCATGAAACTTATAAATTTCACCTTTTATCCTGTTTTTTTGTTATTTCATCTTGAAAAAATGTATTTTAGCAGAAACCCTAGAATGATAAATGTCAAAAAAAACAATAAAAAGAGTCGGATTTATTCCATTACGCAAAGGTTCTAAAGGAATACCCAATAAGAATAAACGTAAAATGGTTGGAAGACCATTATTTACTTGGGTTTTAGGAGAGGCTATTTTTTCTGACCTAGATGTAATATGTATTTACACTGACGATCAGGATATTATAGATTTTGTAGTTAAAGAATATCATTGGACTAATAAAGTAAAAGCATTATTAAGAAGCGAAGAAAGTGCTAGTGATAAAGCATCTACAGAATTAGCTATATTAGAATTTTGCGAAAAAGTAAATTATGATTTTGATGTCTTTTGTTTGCTTCAAGCAACTTCTCCATTTACTAAAAGAAAAGATATAAATGCTTGTCTAAATAAAATAAATGAAACATACGATTCTGCATTAACAGTAGTAAATACTCATCGTTTTATATGGAATGAAAAGGGGGAAGCTATAAATTATGACCCATTTAATAGGCCAAGACGCCAAGACTTTGAAGGTATGTTAATAGAGAACGGAGCCGTTTATGCAATAACAAAACAATCGCTTCATGAAAAAAAGAATAGGTTAGGAGATAATGTAGCAATAGTAAAAATGCCTGAAGAATCTTTATTTGAAATTGATAGCGAAAACGATTGGGTAGTAGTCGAACAGCTTTTAATACAACGACAAAAAAGAAAAAAACAAGCTAAAAAAATAACACATGTCGTTTTAGATGTAGACGGTGTTTTTACTGATGGTACTATTACTTATACAAGAGAAGGTGAACATACAAAAAGTTTCGATATGCGTGATGGTATGGGTTTAGAAATATTGCGTCAGTTTGATGTAAAAGTAATGGTGATGACTTCGGAAAACTCTGAATTGGTAGCTAAACGCATGCAAAAATTGAAAATAGAAAATGTGTATTTAGGCGTAAAAGATAAATACAGTTTGTTACAGAATATTTTAAAAGAAGAGGAACTTTCAATAAACAATTTTGCCTATTTAGGCGATGATGTAAATGATTTAACAAATATTTGTAGTGTTGGTTGGTCAATAGCACCAAACAATGCTATGGATGTTGTAAAACAACATGCGGATATTGTGTTGTCTAAACCTTCAGGAGCTGGTGCAATAAGAGAGGCTTGTCAGTATATAATCAATTATAATAAAAGATTTTAAGAGCAATGAATACATATAAAAAACCATACATTATTGCCGAGATTGGGTGTAATCATAAAGGAGAAATGGAACTTGCTAAAGAGTTAATTAAAGTAGCAAAAATATTTTGTAATGTAGATGCAGTAAAATTTCAAAAAAGAAATAATAGAGAATTATTAACCGAAAAGCAATATAATGATCCGCATCCAAACCCTATAAATTCTTATGGAGATACCTATGGAGCACATAGAGAGTATTTAGAATTTGATGTAAATCAACATAAAGAACTTAAAACTTATTGTGAAGAAATAGGCATAACATACTCTACTTCTGTATGGGATGTGACATCTGCTAAGGAAATAGCATCTTTAAATCCAGAATTTATTAAAATACCTTCTGCATGTAATAATAATGTTGCAATGTTAGAATGGTTATGCGAAAACTATCAAGGCGAGATTCATATTTCAACAGGAATGACAACTAAAGATGAGATTGACGATCTGGTAAATTTATTTAAAAAACGCAAAAGAAATAAAGATTTAGTCTTATATAATTGTACTTCAGGATATCCGGTGCCTTTCGTAGATGTTTGTCTTTTAGATATTAACATATTAATCGATAAATATAAAAAAGATGTAAAACATATAGGGTTTTCGGGACATCATTTAGGTATTGCTGTAGATGTTGCTGCATATACTTTGGGGGCAAATATTATTGAAAGACATTATACTATAGATCGTACCTGGAAAGGAACAGATCATGCAGCATCTTTAGAACCTATGGGGTTAAGGAAACTATCTCGTGATTTAAGAGCTGTACACCAAGCATTAGCATTTAAAAGCCAAGATATCTTACCGATAGAGCAAGTACAAAGAGATAAACTAAAAAACCAAAAAGGGTAAATGAGTAAAAAGGTATTTGTTTTTTTTCCAGATGGTGTTGGCTTAAGAAATTTTGCGTTTACAGATTTTAAAAATATTGGTGAGAAAATGGGTTTCGATATTCATTATTGGAATAATACAGTATTTTCATTAAAAGACAATTTAGGGTTTAATGAAGTAAAAATTGAAGACCATACGACTCATAAATTATTATCTATTTATACTAGAGCCCGAAAACGTGCAGAGTTAAATGTATCTCGAGATAAATTTAATGATTCGGTATATCCAACTTATAAATTTCCGTTTAATTATAAAGGCATAAAGAATACTTTTAAGAGTTTATATGCAAAGTATTTAATTGGAAGACATTCTTCAGAAAAAGGGATTATAAAACTTAGAAAAAAAATTAATGCTTTAGAACGTTCAACATCAAAATACAATTATTGTAAAGCGCAATTAGAAGCGCATCAACCAGATTTAATATTTTGTACAACACAACGATCAACACAATCAATTAGTGCATTGTTGGCAGCTAAAGATTTAGGAATTCCTACAGTAGCTTTTGTATATTCATGGGACAATGTCCCTAAAGCAATGCAAGTTGTAGAAACTGATTTTTATTTTGTATGGAGTGAGCATATGAAAAAAGAGGTTTTACAATATTATCCTTTTGTAAAAGAAAATCAGGTAATTGTAACAGGAACGCCACAATTTGAACCTCATTATAATGCCTCTTTATTAAAAAAGCGTGAGGTGTTTTTTAAAGAAAACAATTTAGATATAACTAAAAAATACATTTGTTATTCAGGTGACGATGAAACAACCTCACCTTTAGATCAGTATTATTTAGAAGATTTAGCAAATGCAGTTAGGAGTTTAAATAATAAAGGAAAAAATTTAGGAATTATCTATAGAAAATGCCCTGTAGATTTTACCTCAAGATATGATAAAATTATTAACGCAAATAGGGATATTATTGAAGTAATAGATCCAATCTGGAAACAAGTTGGAGACCAATGGAATCAGGTATTACCCGCTAAAGAAGATTTTGAAATGCTTGTTAATGTCTGTGAACATAGCGAATTTGTTACAAACGTATGTTCGTCTACTATTTTCGATTTTGTTGTACATCATAAATCGTGTATATATTATAATTATGAGCAGCCGCAGCTTAGAAAAGGAATTCGAGATATTGGACAAAATTATAACTATGTTCATTTTAGATCTATGCCAAGTAAAAAATCTGCTGTATTTTGTACAAATAAAAAAGATTTAGAAAATATTGTTATAAATATTTTAGAAGGAAAAACATCTAATGTTAAAGAGGGATTAGAATGGTTTGAAGTTATTGTTGGGAAAACACCTAAAAAGGCTTCAGAAAATATTTGGAAA